>DATHIZ010000028.1:0-11208 GCA_035316385.1 Bryobacteraceae bacterium
GCACTTCAGCTGGCTTTGTTCGTCTTTCAGAGAAAAGTAAACGTGGCCGCTACTGGCGGGGCGGCAGCCGGATATTTCGCCAGCTATCCAGATACTGCGAAAATCGGATTCAAAGATCCGTTGTACTGCGTCGTTCAATTCGCTGACCCGGAAAATGCGCCGTTCCAATTCCAGCGTGAAAGACATCTGTCCGGTGGGTGCGCGTTCGGCCATTCCTAACGTTAGTGTCAACCATTCGGTTTTGAGGAACTCGCGCAAGACGCGTCCGGAGCCCGCACTCTTTGCGCTTCCGGGGAAGTGCGATATTCTAGCGGGTTCGTGGAGAGTGGAATGAACCCGCAGGAATTGTTGGAATTTGCGAAGACAAACGATGCTCGGCAGATTGATCTACGCTTTACGGATCTGCCGGGTCTGAGCCAGCATATTTCGTATCCGATCAATATGTTGGAGGAGAGCTCTTTCGAAGACGGTTTCGGAATCGACGGCTCGAGTATCCGCGGTTGGGCGGCCATTAATGAGAGCGACATGCTCATCATTCCGGATTCATCGACGGCGTTCATGGATCCCTTCGCGGAAACGCGTACGCTGGTGATGCTGGGGGACATTGTGGATCCGATCACGCGCCAGCACTACGACCGCGATCCACGCTGGGTGGCGACCAAGGCGGAACTGCATCTAAAGAACTCAGGCGTGGCCGATACGGCATACTTTGGGGCGGAAGCCGAGTTTTTCATCTTCGACAATATCCGGTTCGACCAGAACCAGCACAGCGGGTTTTACTTTATCGACGCCGAGGAGGGACGCTGGAATTCAGGGCGTGAACACAACAACCTCGGCTATCGCCCACGCTACAAAGAAGGCTATTTCCCGGTTCCTCCGACCGATCATTACCAGGATCTTCGCAGCGAGATGGTAGCGACCATGATCGAGTGCGGGCTGGCCATCGAATGCCATCACCACGAAGTAGCAACCGGCGGCCAATGCGAGATCGATCAGCGCTACGACACGCTGGTGAAGTCGGCCGACAACATGATGCTGTACAAATACATCGTGCGAAATGTCGCCTACCAGTACGGTAAAACGGTGACCTTCATGCCTAAGCCATTGTTTGGCGACAACGGCAGCGGCATGCATACGCACCAAAGTTTGTGGGGCAGCGGCAAACCGTTGTTTGCGGGCGACAACTACGCGGGGTTGAGCCAGATGGCCCTCTGGTATATCGGCGGCCTGCTGCGCCATGCCCGGGCGCTTTCGGCCATCATTGCACCCACGACGAACAGCTATAAACGTCTGGTGCCCGGTTACGAAGCCCCGGTCAACCTGGCCTATTCGCGGCGCAACCGTTCGGCTGCCGTTCGCATTCCGATGTATTCGAACAGTCCAAAAGCCAAGCGGGTGGAATTCCGTCCGCCCGACCCAGCCTGCAACCCGTATCTAGGATTTGCCGCCATGATGATGGCCGGCTTGGACGGGATCGTCAATAAAATCGATCCCGGCGAACCGCTGGACAAAGACATTTACGATCTCTCTCCAGAAGAAATGATGCGCGTTCCGTCCATGCCGGCGTCGCTTGATGAAGCGCTGACGTGTCTGGAGGAAGACCATGGCTTTCTCACCAAGGGCGATGTGTTCTCCGAGGAACTCATCGAAACGTTTGTTACCTATAAGCGGAAGTCCGAGGCGGAGGCGGTCCGGTTGCGGCCGCATCCCTACGAGTTCGCTCTCTATTACGATATCTAGAGGATCTGCTACCCGTCCGGATTTACGTTAGGTCGTAGGCCGATAGCTTCCGAGGACCTTCGAAAACTGGGCGGTCTCGGCTAAATTCCGCAGAGCACTTCGGACGGCATCGTCACGATCGCAGCCTAATAGGTCGACGTAAAACAGGTATTCCCAAGGCTTCCCGGGCAGCGGGCGGGATCCTATCTTGGTCAGACTTAGATCGCGTAGAGCGAAACAGGCCATTACTTTGAAAAGAGCTCCAGGGGAATTCGAGGTGCTGAATACGATCGAAGTTTTCCACGGTGCATTTGCTCCGGAAATGGCAGCTTTTTGTTTCGTCAGCAGAAAAAATCGCGTGAAATTCTGCCGATTATCCTCGAGGTTTCTTTTTAAGATCACTCCCCCGTAAATTCCGGCGGCAGCCTCTGAGGCGATCGCCGCGGAGCCCTCCAACTTTTGCTCCTGAAGCATCTTCACGCTTCCGGCGGTGTCGTAGAAAGAAGTGGCCACAATCCGCGGGTTTCGCTCGAAGAAAAGGCGGCATTGATTCAAAGCAACCGGATGGGAGTATGCCTGGCGAACCTGCCGCAGGCTCGTGCCCGGCATTGCGATCAACTGGTGTGAAATCCTAACGCTTGTCTCTCCCCGGATAGGGAAGCCATAATGCAATAGATTGTCGTAATTTTCGAGAATGCTGCCATGCAGGGTATTCTCGATGGGAATAACCGCATGGCCGACGCGCCCGTCCCGTACGGCCTGAAAGACTTCTTTGAATGTGGGGCAGGGAACTGCCTCGATTTCCTTGCCTAGTAATTTCTGAGCGGCAGAGTGGCTGAAGGAGCCTTGCTCGCCCTGGATGGCAACAAAATTTTGTTTACGGACAGTCATGGCTGAAATCCTGGTTTAATCATGTTGAATACACAGAGTACTATCCCATGCGCGGAGGTGCGAATCCGAGATTACACTATTTCGCATATGTATGTTATAGATACGGCCAATGATGGACGCCCGTACGAACACAGAAACAGCATAGTACGCGGCGATGAATAGCGAACATCAAGCTCAGGCGGTGGATTCTGTTCTAAAAACGGAAAAAGTGGCGCCGCCGCGCCAGGATAGCGCACGGATGTACGAAGCAGGCAGGAACCTCCGGAAATTACGAGAGCAGCTCCGCCTGAAATACCGAGACGTCGAAGAGGCGAGCCAGAAGATTGCGACCGAGCATGGTAATCAGGAATTTGCCATCCGGCTGAGCCGCTTGGCGGACATTGAAAACAAGGGTACAGTTCCATCCATTTACCGCCTCTATTCACTATCCGCCATCTACGGCATGGACTTCGGCAAGGTCCTGCAATGGTACGGAGTCGATCTCAGTGGTTTGCTCGCCGATGCCGTGAGGCTAGGAATAGAACAAACCCGTTCGCTGAATTTCCAGACGCATGCCCTGAAGCATGTGGATCTGCCGGTGGACTTTGTGCGGACTGCGGATTTACGCAAAACGTCTTATTTGAGCCGCCACATGCAGAACTGGGGAGCCGTTCCGCTTTCGCTCCTAAAGCCACTGAATTTACGCGCCCAGCGCTATGCGTTCATCGGAACCGAAGATTGGTCGATGGATCCATTGATACGGCCTGGTTCGTTTATCCAGATCGACGAGAGCAAGCGGCATATCAGAAACGATATTTGGATCAGTGAACACGACAGGCCGATCTATTTCGTGGAGCACAGGCAAGGGTTCCGCTGCGGCTGGTGCACCGAGCGGGGCGAGTTTCTCATTTTGGAATCGCACCCCACGTCGCATGCCGGGCCAGAAATCTATAAACACCCGGGAGAAGCGGAAATTCTGGGACAGGTTGTGGGAGTGGCTATGCGCTTAGATCCAGCGAAGAAACGCCATAAACGTTCTTGAGAAGTCCCAGAATCGCCTCAAAGTCGGAGATGTGCCTTTGCCGTTCGGGTCCCTGGATGGTAGCCGGCACCAAATTCAAGTAGGGCCTCAAGCGCAGCCAAGCGTCGATTAGACCAGCTCTATCCACGTGGTCGATAGCGGCGATATAAAACTCGATATCGGCTTTCTTCCGTTCCAGTGGAAAGCTGACCCAGTCCTTAAAAATTGTCTCGTGGATGCGTTTGAGGGTGCGGCTTGCGATTAAGCTGCTCGGAGAACCCGCCGTCGAGGCATAGTGCTCATACCGCCCAGTGTCCTGATTTCGCAGGCCCGCCAGATAAACGAGACGCCCGTACGAAGTCTCAATCCGGGAAAGATCTCTGATCCAAAGAGCTTCGGTTCCGTCTGTTTCGGTGGCGTTGGTCTTACCCCTGAACATTGAAATCTTGATTCAATAATACACACAGATTCACCCCAACGGGAGACGAGAGCGGTACTCCTGGTGAACTTACTCGTTCCGTTACCGGAAAACATCAATACTAGAGCGTTTATTACTTCAGTACTAGACTACTTTACTCCCAGAGCGTAACAAAGAGAACGCTCAAACACCTCAGAAAGATCGGAAAAAAGACATGAAAAGAATTTCATCTGTATTATTTCTCACTCTTGCCGTCGTTGCAAGCTTATTTGCCTCAGCGGGCAGCCAACCATTATCTACAAAATCGGCCACGATTATCACTTCGTCCTACATGGAGCCACCCCTGCCTGACGGGAACACGCCTGTTCCCCCCGGCTCTAAACCGAGACCCAAGTAAGACGGAGCCTAATGGCTTCGCGCAACTCGTCGCAGTTACTGGTAACCTATTTTGCAATAACATACAGTAACTGAAGCGGGGCTTCGATGAATTGGGTACTCCTATCGCAATACGCTGATATCATTCTTGCCATCGGCCTTGTCATCCGGCTGCTGAGCCTGCGATTGCACCGGGTATACGTAATTTTCGCGATTTTTCTGACCTACGACTTGCTGCAGTCGGTGGTGGAGCTAGTGGAGGTCGCGGTGGGTAATCCGCGCATCGACTACCGGGTGACCTGGATGATCATGAGGCCGCCGGCTTGGATCCTGTCCCTTTGGATGGTTCATTCCTTGCTGGCGGCGATGTTACGCCAGTTGCCGGGAATTTCGCGCCTTTCGAGGATATTGTTCAATAGTGTTTTTCTAGGGGCGACGGTTTTAGCGCTATTAACGACTGTGCCGGAATACCTGAACCGGGGCAGTTCGGTGCTCGACCCCGTCGCCCGAGCCGTCGTCATCGGATTGGCGCTGGAGCGCGCCATTTCCATGGCAGCAATCCTGGTGTTGCTGGCTATACTTGCGTTCATTTTGTGGTTTCCGGTGCAGATGCCGCGCAACCTGGCGGTTTTCAGCGCCGGGTTCGTAGCGTATTTTGGCGTTAAGACGGCCTTGTTGCTGCTGCTCACTTACCTGCCGCAGCTCTACAACGAGCACCGCAAGTTTATTTCGGTGGCAATCTGCTTTCTCCTGGCGGGTTGTTTCGCCTATTGGATTCTATTTATCGACGCACGGGGCGAGGCAAAACAGGTGCGGCTGGGACATGGGTGGCAAGCGGGGGAGCAAGTGAGGCTCATGGGGCAATTGGAGGCCATGAACGCTGCCTTGCTGGGATCGAGGCGCTAAAAAGGGACGCTGACGAGCGAACGCGTAATATAGTTGCAGCCGGTTAGTGGAAAAAGACTTGAATCAGTCCTAGTATTCTTGTAGCTTAATTTTACGGAGTATTTTTGAGTTTAGTGCTCACTTTCGCCCCTGTCGCCGTCCTGGCGCCCATGCTGATACTAGGCTATCCAGTACTGACACGACTATTGAAGGGATGTCGTATAGAAGAGATCAACGCGGAATGGCTGGAGAACTTTTCCGCAGCCCTCTACTATCCGATGGAAGGCCTTTTGAGCGATGAGGATTTTACATTTCTCTCGAGGCAACCGGGTTTCGATGCATCGCTTTACCGCAAATTGCGCCGCGATCGCCTGCGGATTTTCCGGCAATATTTTTTGCGTTTGATCAGAGATTTCAACCGTCTTCATTCGGTAGGCCGGGCCCTGCTGGCCGAGACCAAAGAAGATCATTCCGAGCTCATCCTTAAGATGATTTTGCTCAAGGCGCGATTTTCGCTTTCGGTCCTGTGTGTGGAGGCGAACTATTGGTGGTGCTTTGTGCGCTTCCGTCCGCTGGTCGTGCGCAGTTTAATTAGCAGTTTGGAAGAGATGAACGCTCACTTGCACTCTCTGGGGCGTGTACCGGCTCCTTCTTCTGTTCCTTAGTGAGCATACGGACTGAGCCGGACCTGGGGGTCCGGCGCGGACGAAGGCGTCCGCCCTACTTCAGCGGGAAGCTGCTTCCACGAACTTTCTGAGCGCTGCCTTGGCGTCAGCGTAGTTTGCAAATTCCCGTTCGGCTTTTTTGAATTCCGTGGTGTGCACACAGCGCCGGGCTCCCTGGTGCCGCACCGGATGCTGCAGATGCAGCATTTCATGAAACATCACATATTTCACAATTAGCCGCGGAGCGTCTTCCGAATCGAGGAGGCTGCTCAATACGATGGTATGGTGCGATGGATCGTAGTGGCCCAGGGTCGTACGGGAAGGACGGACACTCCAACCCAGCCGTGGCCGCGGCATGAGCCCGCGAAAGTATTCGTGGTTCACTTCTTCGAAGATGTGATCCAGATGGTACGCGCGGCCGCAGGCGCCATTACACGTTTTACGCCCCCGCTCCTGTTTGACCGAGTGTAAAGCGTGCAGGAAATCGGCCCTGTTCAAGTAACTGCGGTAGCACGCCAGATCGCCCGAGTCGGGAATTCTGCGGAAAAGTTTGGAGATCAATATGGCTGCCAATGCTTCCTGAATCGGGGCTGGGGCGGACTGGAGCAAATCGCTAATGTCCACCTGGAGCTGGCCCTCGTGCAGACGCACGCGGCTATTGGCGTTCGCGTATTTGTGAAAACGCAGCACCACTCGCGGCTGCGCCAGGCGCGGGTTCAAAGTGCGAAAAACGCGGCTGTAAATCTGCTCTACGGATTCAAAGAACAGGGCAGATTCAACTTGCATTTTCCCCAACTGTAACATGGTGATACAGTCTGACTGCCGTTCGTGCCGGAGAGCGCGGGAGCAGCATGCTGAAGGTGAAGAGGGATTAATTGTTAGCGTCAAAAATAAGCGCGCTGGGCTGCTTTGTTCCGCCCAAGATACTGAGCAATGACGATTTGTCGAGGATGGTGGATACCAACGATACCTGGATTACCGACCGTACGGGGATCAAGGAAAGGCGCATTGCCGACGAATCGGTCGCTACTTCCGACATGGCGCTCGCAGCCGCGGAAGCGACACTGGCACAAAGAGGAATTTCGGCAGCCGACCTGGATGCCATCATCGTTTCTACCGTAACGCCGGACATGCTTTTTCCCTCGACGGTCTGCCTGGTCCAAACGCGCCTGGGAGCGGATCGCGCATGGGGATTCGACTTGTCGGCAGCGTGTTCCGGATTTGTCTACGGCATTACGGTAGCGGCGCACCTGGTGGCAGCGGGGACGCATCGCTATGTTCTGGTGATTGGGGCGGACACGATGTCGCGCATAATCGATTACACAGACCGCTCCACGTGCATCCTGTTCGGCGATGGCGCGGGGGCTTTCCTAGTGGAGCCAGCGGACAATCCGAATGAAGGATTTATCGGCCACCTTAACCGGATCGATGGTTCCGGAGCACCGTTTCTGAACATGCCGGCGGGTGGCAGCCGCCTTCCCGCCAGTGCCGAGACTGTGGCAAACCGGCTGCATTTCGTGAAACAGGGCGGCCAACAGGTGATGAAGTTTGCCGTTCGCACCATGTATGAAATGTGCGACCGTTTGCTGCAGCAGCATGGCTGTTCGCCGGCCGATGTGAAGCTGCTGATTCCGCACCAAGCCAACAAGCGCATTATTCAGGCCACCGCCGACCGGTTGGGTCTGCCCGAGGAAAACGTATTGATCAATATTGAAAAATACGGAAACACGACGGCGGCGACCATCCCGCTTGCGACGCGCGACGCCGTGGAGAGCGGCCGCTTGAAAAAAGGGGATTTGGTGCTGTTTGCCGCAGTAGGCGCGGGGTATACTGCCGGCGCTAATTTGTGGCGCTGGGCTTACTAGAGGTAGCGGATTTCGGCTGCCGGCGCTGCTCCCGTGCGTATTCCCGCAGGACCTTTTCGATGTAGCGCCGCGTTTCGAGGTAAGGCGGGACCCCCTTGAATTTATCCACAGCCCCGGGTCCCGCGTTATAAGCGGCGAGCGCCAGCGCGGAGTTCCCGCCATAGCGCAGAAGGAGCTCCCGTAAGAACTTAGCGCCACCCAGCGCGTTTTGATCGGCCAGCGTTGGATCTACACCGAGCCCGGCTGCGGTAGCCGGCATAAGCTGCATAACTCCGAGCGCGCCCTTTGGCGAGACAGCGCCTTGACGAAGCCCCGATTCCACGCGTGCGACGCTGCGCACGAAATTCGGCTCCAGGCCCTGCTCGATGGCCGCGCGGAACACCGAATCTTCGGCAGCGGCCGTGATCGAATTCTGTCCGCCAGCAGCCGTACGTCCGGCTGGGATGGCGCTGTTCGCGGGGGCGTCTTTCAGTATGGAAATTTCAGAAATCTGATCCGCCGGAAACTCCATGGTTCCGCCGCGGGTTTGTAGTTTCACGGTTCCGCCCTGCTGTGTGTGTGAATCCGCTTCCATGCAAAAGCCTGTATTGAAACAGACCGATTCTTTTGCAACGAGTGGAACCGCTAGGGCGAGCCACGTTGCCAGGGAACGAAACCGTTGGCTCAACATGACAACCTAATAGACAGTCGACGCCATCTCAACACTGTTGTCTTGAGACGTGTCCGCCGTTGTGTCAAGAAGTGACAATTCATGTTCGAGCAAGGTGGAAGAGACCAAACTTTTCGCCGCAATTTCGGCGATGCTGCTATTTCTCCCGTAGCGCGCTGCAAACAGATCAGAAACATCCTGCAACTGCTTCCGGATACCCGTCAGATACCTCATCATGGCGGCGTGTTCATCCCGGCTTAGGGGGTACTGCACTGAGCTCCTATTTATCGACGTAAAAGTTAACTCGCCTCACTGCATATTGTGTCATAAGCGTGAGCCGCTTTGTCCGGATCTTGAATGGAAAATTATCGTGAACCGCCTCGGCGCTTTTCCGCGCCGCGAGTGGTAAGCTAATCCGCGTGAAGCGTTTGCTCCATGCCTTACGCGACGACCGTTCGGATGTGACCTTGGACGTCGCCGCCCTGGAGTTGGCGAGCATCGAATTTCCGGGTTTGGACTTCGAAGCCTCGGCTTTCCGGCTGGACAATCTAGCTGAGCAAATCGGCTCGCAATTGAGCGCCGGCGCAAGCGGGTTGGATTATATCCGGGCGGCGAATGAACTGCTCTTCGATGTCATGCAGTTCCGGGGGAACGATGAAGATTACTACGATCCGCGCAACAGCTGCTTGAATTCCGTGCTGATGAGGCGGCTAGGTATCCCGATTACCTTATCGCTTGTCTACATGGAGATTGGGCGGCGCCTCTCGCGGCGGGTTTATGGCGTCGGTTTGCCCGGGCATTTTATTGTGGCGTACGAAGACCGGTCGGCGCGCTATTGGGTAGATCCGTTCCATGGCGGGCGTATTCTGTCGTTTGGCGATTTGTGCGCGCTGGCGAAGAACACGGCAGGCGTGGATCTGCGCGCGAACCCGGCGGTGCTGGCTCCGGTTTCGAACCGTCAGATTCTGGTGCGCATGCTAAGCAACTTGAAGGCGATTTATCTGCGCGGCGAAGCTTTCGACAAAGCCCGCCAAGTGCTCGATCTTTTGATTGAAGCGATGCCGGAGTACGCCGCCGAATACCGTTATCGCGGAATGGTCCACTTGCAGCAACTCAATCACCGCGCGGCGAAAGCGGACCTGGAGATGTATTTACGCCTCGACCCGGATACCGTGGAACGGGAACAGGTGGAGGAGCAACTGCTGCAAATCGAACGCTGGAAAGCGGGATTGAACTAAAGCACGGACTATTTCGCGTCCGGCGCCTCGAGTGGATTGGCGTGCAGCGGGGCGAGAATGGGCGACACCAGCTGCACCACAGTTCCCACGATCTGCTCCGACGGACACCGGTTCGGTGTCCTAACCCACTCCTTCGCAGCGCCGTACATCGCCCAGCTCACTGTAGCGGCGATCATTTCGGGTGACACATTATTTGCGGAAGGGTGTTGCTTGAGCCCGTCCAGAATCATCCGGCGGACCACCCCGATCACGGCAGACTCCAGATGCGGCTCCATCTGCCGCTGCCGCGTGCAGTCTGTCACGGGCGTTCCGGCCAGGTAATCGCACACGCTCAACACCATGCCGGTCAGCGCGGACGAGCATGTTCCATCAAACTTCACATTACGAAGAGCCAGCAACTCATCGAACCGCATCGCGACCAGACAGTCCAGCAGGGCGAACTTGTCGGGGTAGTGGTCATAGAAAGTCGCCCGGTTGACAGGCGCCGTATCCGCTATGTCCTGCACCGAAATTTTGTCGAATTCCTTCGTTTCCAGAAGCTTTTCCAGCGCCTGCCGGAGCAGCTGGCGCGTGCGCCGGATCCGAGGATCAATCGTTTCTAGGCAGGTTTCGGGCATTGCCGCCATCCTTAGAGTACTACTAGCTTCGCCATTTTCTCCATTTCGTATTACAACAGATGTCGCCTTTGTTGAATCAACACTTGTCGTATAAGCATCAAGTGTTGGTAAGGAGAAAACAAACCCATGTCCATTCTGCTTCATATAGATTCCAGCCCATTGGGCGAAGCCTCCATTTCCCGCCGGCTCTCGGGTGAATTCATTCAGAGCTGGAAGCAGGCAAATCCTAACGGAAAAATCATCGTCCGCGACCTCACCGCGGGCAATCTTCCCGCCATAGACGCTGGGTCGATCGGTGCGTTTTTTACTCCAGCGGACTCACGCAGCGCGGCTCAGCGCGAGATTCTGGCTCTCTCGGACACTCTCATTGCCGAGCTTCGATCGGCAGACGAATACGTCTTCGGTGTTCCCATGCACAATTTCGCCGTGCCCTCTGTCCTCAAGCTTTGGATTGACCAGATCGTTCGCGCCGGAGAAACCTTCTCTTACGTAGACGGAGCTCCCGCGGGGCTGCTCAAGAATAAGAAGGCGACTTTCTTACTTGCATCCGGGGGTGTCTACGGCGAAGGCTCCGCTATGGCATCGTTTAACTTCGTGGAACCTTATCTCCGCAAAATCTTCGGATTTGTCGGGGTCACCGACACCAACTTTGTGACTGCGGGCGGCTCCGCTGCGCTGATGTACGGCAAAATTGATCGTCAGACCTTTCTCCAGCCGCATATCGACACCATCCGGGCCCAGTTTCAGCCAGCGTAACCTTAAACTTTAGCGAATTATGCACTTGACAAAGCATGACTTCCCATCCGATAATTAATGTATGGCTGGGCTACTACAGAAGCAGTTTCAAGATGAAGATGCAGCGCGTGAGCATCTGGAGAAACTGATC
>DATHIZ010000029.1:0-16864 GCA_035316385.1 Bryobacteraceae bacterium
CCTGGGCCAGCCGAATTTGAATGTAGTGGTGGACCGCCAAGCCGCGGCGCGCTATCAGGTCAATGTCGCGGATGTGCAGGATGCCGTGCAAACCGCAGTCGGCGGCAACGCTCTGACCCAGGTTTTGAAAGGCGAAGCGCGCTATGACCTGGTGATGCGCTATCTCCCGAACTACCGCGATACCAGAGAAGCAATCGAGAACATTCGTTTGTTGTCGGCGTCGGGTGAGCGGGTCTCGCTCGCGCAACTCTGCAGGATTACCGTGGCCGACGGCGGATCGGAAATCTATCGCGAAGGCAACTCGCGCTACATCGCCATCAAGTTCAGCGTGCGCGGCCGCGATCTGGGGGGCGCGGTGGAGGAAGCCATCAAGAAAGTAAATGACCAGGTGAAGATGCCGCGCGGCTACCACTTGGAGTGGGAAGGCGAATACGAGAGCCAAAAACGCGCCCAGGCGCGGCTGGCCATTATTGTTCCTTTGACCATTCTGCTGATTTTCAGCATTCTCTACACGATGTTCACTTCGCTCAAGTGGGCGATGTTGATCTTCACGAATGTCATGGTTGCTCCGGTAGGTGGAATCTTCGCGTTGCTGTTGTCGGGAACAAATTTCAGCGTTTCCTCCGGCGTCGGATTTCTGGCGCTCTTCGGCGTTTCGGTGCAAACGGGCGTGATTATGGTGGAATACATCAACCAGCTACGCGCCAGAGGACATACCCCGGAGGATGCCGCCGTGGAAGGCGCCGTCCTTCGCTTGCGTCCGATCATGATGACGATGCTGGTAGCCACGCTCGGCCTTCTTCCCGCTGCCGTTTCGCACGAAATCGGGTCTGATTCGCAGCGGCCTTTCGCGATTGTCATCGTGGGTGGACTGATAGGCGAACTGCTCATTAGCATTTTTCTTTTGCCGGCTCTCTATACCTGGTTCGCGCGGGAGAACGATAAGCTGCCGAAGGCAGAGGCCGAATTTCTTGAAGAATAGGCGCGATGGAATCTTTACTTGCTAAGTCACATGAAACTAGATACCTTTGGCCGGGTTAAGGAAGCGGGAATCATACCGGCGATTCGGAGTTCAGATCAAACCATTGCGGTTCAGGCAGTGGAGGCGATCCGCCTGGGAGGCATCGCGATTATTGAGGTGTCACTGGCGCCCAAGAGGGCATTAGACGTTCTGGATGCCGTCGCAATGGCGCACAGCCGCTCTGTCCTTGTCGGCGCCGGCGCCGTTGTGGATGCGGAAGGCGTTCGCCAGGCGGCTTTGGCGGGCGCTCAGTTCCTTGTCATGCCCGGCTTCAACCGGGCAGCCGTGGAAAAAGCGAAGGAATTCGGGCTGGCGATTTTCGCTGGAGCTTTGACCCCGACTGAAGTGCAACTCGCTTCCGCCAGTGGCGCCGATGCCGTGAAACTGTATCCGTGCTTCGCTGCCGGCGGGACGCGCTATTTGAGGGCTCTGCGCGGCCAGTTTCCCTGCGCAAACTTTATCGCTTCCGGCGGTGTCGATCTGGATAGCTGCGCGGAGTATATTCGAGCCGGCGCCTGCGCCATCGGCGTCGGTGGCGAGATAGCCGATGTTGACTCCATGGCGGCGGGGGACTTTAGCGTCTTGACAGTTCGCGCCAAACGTTTGCGTGAAGCGGTGCAGAATGCGCGCCGTCATCCCTCTGTGCATCCATGTTGAGGGGCGGGGAACTCGCGTGGTACGAGTTCCTAAAACACGAGTTTTGCGCTCAGTTGCACGTGCCGTGGATCGAGAGCGGCGGTAACGTTGCCGAATGTTGCCGAGCCATATACCGTTCCGATCGACGAAAAGTTGGCGTGGTTGAAGATGTTAAAGAACTCGCCCCCTATCCGCAGCCGGCTCGTTTCGGTCAGCCTGAAATTCCGGAACAGGTTGAACGTGATGGCGTTTGAGATGCCCGGCCCACGCACGATATTGCTGCCTTCGTTCCCGTATGTGCCCAGCGGCTCCAGCGCGAAGGCCGAAGGATTGAAATACCCAAACACATTGCCCGTAATGTTCAATGGGCCGGTAACATTCGGGCGCTGCAAGGTACTGCCCGTGCCGGCGCGGTCAGCCGAGACGGTTACCGTCACGGGAAAGCCGCTGGCGAAGGTCGCGTTGCCGCTGGTTTCCCACCCGCCCAGCGCCGCTTTTACCAGGCCGCTCCGGCCCTGAAAGAACGGCAGCGTGTAGACATAGCTGAAGGTGAAGTTATGCGGCTGGTCGAAGCTGTTCAGGCCCTCTTCATTCGGCTGCGCGAACGGGTCCTGTCCAAAGCCCCACACAATGGACTTCGACCATGTATACGAGGCCTGGAGGAAGAAGCCGTTGGCATACCGTCTGCTTGCCACGGTCTGCAGAGCGTGGTATGCCGCCGACGCGTTGCGCTCGTCATAAGTAATTGTGCCGTAACCCTGATACGGCCGCACCGTGTTCACGTTCACTGTGCCTAACGCCACTGGCAGATTTGGCGCCGGCTGGTTTAAATTCGGCTGCTGGTCAAGATGTGCCGCATGGTTGCCGACGTAGGTGGCAGAGAGAACGAACCCTCCCGGAATCTCCCACTGTAATCCAAAGCTCCATTGTTGTACGGACGGATAGTAATTCTGCGCGTCGAAGGCCTGCAGGTTAGGGGGGAACACGCGCGCCGTTCCTCCCGCCGGATTGCTCAAGGACGTGTTGAAGATGCTAACGGAACTCGTGAAAGGCGGATTGTTGCGATAGTTCTCCGAGTTGTTATTGTCCCAGTGATAGAAGATGCCGTAACCGCCGCGCACCACCGTTTTCGAGTTGTTGCCGGGTGACCAGGCAAACCCAAAGCGCGGACCCGGCATGTTGTAACGGCCCTTCAACAGGCTGCGCGGCAGATCTTGCCCTTGTAAGTTATTTGGCGTGTAGATGCCATTGAGCAAGTTACCCGTTCCGTTGACGATTTGTCCTGTCGCCAGCAGCGCGGGCGCCTGAGTAGGATCGTACAATTGCGGACTGAAGCCGGATATGTTGTTGTACTTCTCGTAACCTATGGGAGCCGCTTTAAACATTGTCCAGCGGAGGCCCAGGTTCAACGTCAAGTGTGGAGTCACTTTCCAATCGTCCTGGAAATACATTTCGTACGAGTTGGAGAAGAAGTATCCATTCGGATTCAGTGACGACTCCGTGTAACTAAAGGCGTCCCCGAGCAGAAAGTCAGCGGCCGCGTTGCCGGTAAAGTTCCCGTTAAATGTGAACGCACCTTGTGTATTGACGGCGCCGCGGTCGAATTTCTGCAGCCGCATGATGTCGAACCCGGCCTGCAGCGTGTGATTCCCAACCACGTGCGAAAGATCGTCCTTCCATTCGAATACGTTGTTCGCGTTCGGATTCGGCGCACCCACGCCGATGTTGCTAAATCCGGTAATCGTGATATCGGGAGGCGCGTTAAACAGGTTACCAGGCAGGACTTCAGGGATGTTGACTCCACTCCGTGAAGCCGCCGCACCGGTCGGATAGGTCATGATCTCGTTACGCGAATAGCCATCCGTGAACACATTGGTTGTCGTCGGATTGATGGTCCAAGTCAAGCGCAGGATTGCGTTGTAGCCTGGCTTGCCGAGGAAACCCGGCTGCGTGGGAAAGTTCGCGTTCGATGGCGCAAAGATGTTTTCGTTCTCATGCCAGTTGTCATGGGCGTACCGCAGCGTCAGCAGAAATTTCTCGGAGAGCTGCTGATCGACCCGTACGAGATCTTCGCGCCAGCGGCTCGCCGAGTTGGGGGAGAAAACATAGTTCGAAGCCCCGGTTGAGTTCGGCAGCGGATAATACAAGCGCAAAAGCGCCGCGGCATTCGGATCGATCCGGCTTGTGGGAACGACGTTGTTGGTGAAATTCAGTCCTGTCGTCGGATCCTTGATGGCCGCGCCAAAAATGCCGGCTCGTTGGGCCGCCGTAATGGTAGTGGCTGTAAAGGTACTCTGTGGCGGCGATGTATAGTTGACCACTTGCGGCCCTTGCCGCAGGTTCCATCCTTCCGAAACAAAGAAGAAGGTTTTGTTCTTATCTTTGTTGTAGTGATTAGGAATGTAAATCGGACCGCCCAGAGTAAAGCCGAACATGTTCTGATGAAACGGCGCGCGTCTGCTATCGAAAAAGTTACGCGCATCTAGATTGGTGTTGCCGAACACCTCATACAGGGCGCCGTGAAACTCCGATCCACCCGCCTTGGTGACGACGTTCACCAGTCCGTACCCGTAGCTGCCCTCGTCGGCTGAGTAGTTGCTTGTCTTCACCTGTACTTCCGCCAGTGCCTCCATGGGCGGAAACAGGTTTAACCCGCGATTCCCGCCCGTGTCCATCGCCAAAACGCCGTCATAGGTGAATTTGGTGCTGTTCACGCGGCCGCCGTTGATCGACGTCAGCGGATTGCCCTCCTGCCCGACGCCCATCCGCCGCCCGGTCTGCGACGACGCCACGCCCGGGCTTAATGTGATGAACTGCGAAAAGTTGCGCCCATTCAGGGAAAGCTCGCTGACTTGCACGCCGGACACCAGGTTACTCACTTCGCCGTTCTCGGTCTGCAGGGCGGGAAGTGCGGAAGACACCGTTACCGATTCCTGCATGGCCCCGATCTGAAGCTGCATGTTGACTGTCGCCGTGGTGTCTGCGTTGAGATGCACGCCCTGTTGCACCACCTTCTTGAATCCGGAAAGCTCCGCGGTAATCTCGTACTCGCCGATCGGCATATTTGTGAGAACGTAGTTGCCGCTGTCGTTTGTGACCGCGGAGCGCGTGGTGCGAGTGCCCAGGTGCAGCGCAGTAACGTTGACGGCCGGAACGGCAGATCCCGATGGGTCGCTCACAGTTCCCGTAATGGTGCCCGTGCCCATGCTCTGCGCGGCGAGCTGCCAGGCGAATGTCACTGCTAAAGCCAGCTTTGAAATTGGGCGGACGAGTCTCATCTTTCTTACCATCCAGTTTGAATTGGCGAGAACTTTACTACTGCTGAACAGGGCCTGTGGGCTTGCTATATATCTGTTGCGGAAAATCGGCCGCGTGTGACCGCTTCGGATCGCGATGGTTCATTTGCTCTCCGCTATCGGGATACAGCGGAATATACATACCGCCCCTGGATTCGAGTTCGGCGAACATCTGTTTTTTGAGATCGTCGATAACTTTACGGTGCGCCTGGCTGTAGATCAGGTTGTGCTGCTCGTGTGGGTCGGCCTGCAGATCATACAGTTCATCGCTATCCCAAATCCCGTAATAGTGGATGTATTTGAAGCGGTCTGTGCGAATCGCGTGAATGGTGGGTGTTTGGGGAAAGTTGCGCTCCCAGTAGTAGGTGTAAAGCAGGCTCGTTCGCCAGGGAATTGTCTTCCGCTCCAGCAGCGGTAGAAAACTTTGGCCCGCGAGTCCTTCTGGCGGCGTGACCCCGGCCGCCTCCAGAAACGTCGGCATGAAATCGATGTTCGCAACTACTTCCTTCACCACTGTGGCTTTCGGAATCAGTTCCGGACAGCGCGCCAAAAGTGGGATACGGATCGATTCTTCATAGGCCTGCCGCTTGTCAATCAGCCCGTGCTCGCCGAAACAAAAACCGTTATCGCCGGCAAAGAAGATGCACGTCGAATCCAGTTCGCCCCGCTTTTCCAGCAGGTCCATCAACCTGCCCAGGGATTCATCCACGGCTAGCAGCGTCTCCGCGTAACGCTTGTAGTAATCGGCGATCGACAACTGGCCATGGTAGGGGTATTCCACTCCGTGCCAGCTATTGCGCTGGTTCTGCGTCCACATCGGTCGCGGCTGCGCGGGATCGGCGGGCGGCGCTTCATTCACCGGCGGAACAAACTGTGCATTCGCATATCGCCCCTTGTGCCGCTCGGCCGGAACAAAGTCGGCATGCACGGCCTTGTGCGACAGGTATAGAAAATAGGGCTGATCTTTGGGCTGCTGCGACACCCAATCGAGCGCATAGCCGGTCAGCTCGTCGGTGATGTAGCCCTTTTGCGGTACGTGCTTGCCATCGATATTCAGGCCGTTTTTGCTCGGCAGGTAGGTCCCTTGTCCGCGGAAGCTGATCCAGTGATCGAAGCCTGCCTGCGGCTCATCTCCACCATTCCCCATGTGCCACTTGCCGATGAACGCCGTTTTATAGCCGGCCTTCTGCAGGTATTGCGGAAAAAAGGTAGTTCCCGGCGGTATCGGCGTGTTGTTATCGACAATCTTGTGCTGGAACGCGTATTTACCGGTCAACATCGATGCCCGGCTCGGCGAGCAGAGCGATGTCGTCACGAACGCATTCTTACAGTGCGCTCCTTCTCTGGCCAGCCGGTCCATGTTGGGCGTCTCCAGGAAGGGCTGCGCTTTCATGAAGCCTAGTGCGTCATAGCGCTGGTCATCGGTCAGCACGAAGATGATATTCCGGCGTTTGGCTGGTGCCGCTCCTCCTTGCCCTTGTGCGGGTGTGGCGTGACCACTCGCCGCGCTGGCCAAAGCCCCCAAACCAAGCAAAAAGGTCCGTCGATCCACTGGTGTGACTGCTCCCATGCCCTGTCTCAAGCTGCCAGCCGGTGCAGAATTGCGATGTAACTAACCAACGAATCCAGTGTACATCAATCGAGATTGCGGTGTATCAGAGGAGTCTTACAGATGCGCACGCAGCGAGGCGCAGAACCCATCGTCGAGACAGCAGGTGCGGCGGAAGCTCAACGAGAACTTCAGGTACCAACGGACGCACTCCCGGCTACGCTGCCGACCGGCGCGGGACTTCCGCGCGAATTTGCGCCAGTTTTTCTCGCTTTGCCTTATCCAGTTCGTAAATGGCTTGCAGGTTGACCCAAAATTCCGGTGTAGTTCCGAAATACTGGCCAAGCCGCAGCGCCGTGTCCGCCGTGATGCCGCGACGGCCGTTCACAATTGCTTGGATGCGATTGGCGGGCACGTGCAGCGACAAAGCCAACGCATTAGCCGAGAGTCCAAGCGGTTCAAGAAATTCTTCAACCAGGAATTCGCCAGGCGTGATTAATGGCAGTAGTTCCGGTGAAGACTTCAGTTTTTTACGGCTGGTAATCGACGACTTCGACTTCATGGGCGGCTCCTTCCTTCCAGGTGAAACAGACTCGGTATGGGTCGTTAATGCGTATGCTGTGCTGGCCTTTCCGGCCGCCTTTTAGTGCTTCCAGGCGGCCAATGGGTGTGGCCAAGTCTTCAAGCGTGCTCGCGATCCGAAGAGCCAGCAGCTTTCTTTGTGCGATTCTGGCGATGGCTTCAAATTTCTTAACGCGAACTTCCTCCGCCACGTTTTCGGTTTCCTTGTCCCGATAGGAGGCGATCACGTTTTTATGATACTACCTGATACGTACAACGTATAACTTCGCCCACGCGGCCGCCAATCGGAGGGAAACGAAAAGTCTTGGCTTCAGCGGCAATATTGTCAATGTCAATCGAAAAAATAGCCAGTGTACCAGTTGAAAGGTAGCCACCCAAAACGATTGAGAACGGGCCCCGGAAATGACGATTTCAGGGGACTCCCTTTCCCCTATTAGGATGGAGCTCCGGAACCGCCCGGAGCTGTCAAGGGCGCGTCGGTTTTGCGCGGCGCAGCGGATCCTTGACGGCGCGAGGACCGTTGTGGAATGCGTCGGGTTGGGGAAGAGGGAGCCAACCGGTTGCTGTCTTCATCGGGAGGCGGAAACAATCCCGCTGGGAAACACGGCTTCAATCGCGTCCGGGAAGCCCTTCAGCCCATCCATGCAGATGATGAATGCGATCTTAATCCACAGGCCAAGCACGGACTTCTCGCCGTCCATATTGATTGATGCCGATTGCCGTATATGCAGCCTGGTTGTCCGATGGCGCCCGATAAAATTACCGATTAGCGGTAACTATTGAAAACAAATCTGGCGGAGAGAGTGGGATTCGAACCCACGTTAGAGTTTCCCCTAAACACGCTTTCCAAGCGTGCGCCTTCAACCACTCGGCCATCTCTCCGGTTTTGACAAAACTGCCCGGCGCGTTTCAGTCTAGCATCCGGCTGCTGCTACGCCCGGGCCGTCTTTATCGTTCTCTTCTATCCTAAATCGAACTTCTCATGATGCAGCGTCGCATCGCCTTTCACCAGCACGGGACGCCCCAGAATCTCTTCCAGTTCCTCCAGATGCTTGTTGCTGCTCGATTTAAGTTCCTTAGCTACGTCTGGATGCACACGCAGCATCACGTCCTTGCCATCGATGGCGCGCGCAATCTTTTGTGCTTCAATTAAGATCTCGCCGATGACGGTCTGGACACTCTTAATATAGCCTGCGCCTTCGCAGTGCGGGCAGGGTGAGCACAACGTGCGCTCCAGGCTTTGCTTCACGCGCTTGCGCGTAATCGCCACCAGCCCGAAATCGTTGAACTGGAGAATTTTGTAAGGAGCCTTATCGCTCTCCATGGCTTCTTCGAGCGCCTGCATCACCTTCTGCCGGTTCTTACGCTCATCCATATCGATGAAGTCGACCACAATGATGCCGCCCAGATCGCGCAGCCGGATTTGCCGCACGATCTCTTTCACCGCTTCGATGTTCGTTTTGACGATCGTATCTTCGAGCCGGTTCGACTTCCCAACATACTTCCCGGTGTTGATGTCGATGGCCACCAGCGCCTCGGTCTGATTGATGACGATATAGCCGCCCGACTTCAGCCAGACCTTCGGCCGCAGCGCCTTCTCGAGCTCCTGCGTGATGTTGAAAGCGTCAAAGATAGGCGCGGCGCGTGTGTACATCTTCACGCGGTTGACCAGCGCCGGTTGAAAACGCTGCATGAACGTCACCACGCTCTCATACAGGTCTTCGTTGTCCACCCAGATGGCCTTGAATTCGTCGGTAACCTGGTCGCGTAAAATCCGCTGCACAATTCCCAAATCGTAGTGCAGCAGCGCGGGCGCCGGCTTTTTCTCGGCCTTCTGACGAATGTCCAGCCACTGGCTGTACAGAAAGTTCATGTCCGCCGCGATCTCTTCTTCGGTTACGCCCTCGCCCGCGGTGCGGATAATGAAGCCGCCCGTCGTACCCACGCGGTGCGTTTGCAGAATGCGCTTCAACCGCAGGCGCTCTTCTTCGCTGCCGACCTTGCGCGACACTCCCAGATGCGCCACGCTTGGCATGAAAACGACGTAGCGGCCCGGCAGCGCAATATGCGAAGTGATCCGCGCGCCCTTCTGGCCCAGCGGCTCTTTTGCGATTTGAACGATAATTTCCTGGCCCGCCTTCAGCAGTTCCGAAATGGACGGCATCACGCGTTCCGGCCGTTCGCTGGTGCGGGTTTCAGAAGAATCGCGCCGCTCCTCGCGAGTCTTGGCCTCAGGCTCCACCGCGGGCGCAGCCGCGCTGGCAGAGTTGATTTCTAGTGCGGGCGCAGCTTCGCTGGCTGCTCCGGCGCTCGCCGAACCATTACCGATTGGCCCAGCGTTGGCTGTATCGCGTTGTCCGAAGCGGCCCCCGCGCCGGCGCCGCATGCGCCGGGAGACACGATGCATGGACCGGCCGCCTTGCTCACGAACGCTGGCGGTCTGTGCCGGAGCGTCCCCGCTGGGCTTCTCCTCCGGCCCGTCCACGGAACCTATTTCTTCTTCGGAACCTTCTTCCAAACCTGCTTCGTCGGAAAGCGCCGCCTGCTGTGCTGCGTTTTCTAGCGCCTCCTCAATTTCCGGCGCCAGATCTTTATAGTCCGGCAGCAGTTCCGACGCGTCCTTTAGCTGAAACTCTTCCACTTCCAGCAGTTCTACGGTGGCCCGTGACTCGTCCCTGGTTTCCTCCTGGGTTTCCTCCTGGCCTTCTTCCGCGAGATAATCCTGCGCCACGTCGGCACGCTTCTCGTCTTCTGACTCAACCGATTCGTCTTCGCGGTGCGCAAAGATCTTGTCGGCCAGTTCGATCTCTGAAGCTTCGGCAGCTATGTGCCCGGAGGGCGTTTCATCTGCCGCGGCTTCCGCCTCTTCGAGAGTGCTTTCCGTAACCGTAACCAACCGCAGCCCCGAAACCGGTGGGGCATTTACCTCCACCGCGGCTTCCAGTGGAACCGGCGCGTCACTCTCGGGTTGAACAGCATCGCCGGTGGCTGGATCACTAGCTTGATCAGCGATTTGATCAACAAGGTGACCCGTAGGTTCCGCCGCCGCAGCCGCCGTTTCAATCACGGGATCAGTTTTGGGAAGAACTTCGGCAGCCGAGGTCTGTGCGCTTTCCGGCGCGGTCTTCGGCAAAATGTAATACCTGGGCCCGCGGCGAACAGGAGCAACCGTTTCTTCGCCCGCCGGCTTGGCACGGTATTTGGCCAGCGATTCGCCCGGCAGCACCATTACGTCGGCCGGTTCTTCGGCTTCTTCCAGTTTCGTGACACTTTCCGGTTCCTCGGCGGGAGCAGCCACCGGCAAACTCAAACCTGCTTGAACAGTGGTTTGGGGCGCCGGCTGAGCATACTTGGTGTCAGGAAAATCGCGCCCGTGCCCGCGTCTGCGCCTCGAACGCCTCCCGCGCCGATCGCCGCCCGGCCCGCGGTCGCCTTCGGTGCGGCCGCCGCTGTTCGGCCTGATGTGTTCCGGCGGCCGGTTCTCTTGCGCGGCTACTGCTTCCGGGCCGTCGGGCGCCGCAAACTCTTCGCTTTCGTCCGCTTCCGCCGTGTCGCCGTTTGAAACCGGAGCAGGTGGCAGTGCCTGGCGCGGCTCAACGGCCGGCTCTTCGCGTCCACGCTCGTGGGAACGCTGCGGCCGCCGCTCGCCGCGATCCCCGCCGCGGCTAACCGCCGGCTTGTCTTCCGGCAACGTATCGAACTCTTCGTTCTCTTCGAAGAAGTCCGAGACGTAAAGGAACGTATCCCGTTCCAGCCCCAAATCGACAAACGCCGACTGCATGCCGGGGAGCACCCGCGTCACGCGTCCTTTGTGTATGCTGCCGGCGAGCGAATACTCGTTCGACCGTTGAAAGTAAATCTCGACGAGTTGATCGTCTTCTAAAATCGCTACTTTTGTTTCATGGCGATTGGACCCAATCACCAGTTCCTTACTCATGAATCACCGCCTTTATGGGCCGATGATGAGAGTTTCAGCGATATCCGGATTTGCATTGCGCCTGCAGTCCGCATACCCGGCGGACCCGGCGGAAACTTCTAGTCGTGAACCCTGAGTTAAAGCCTGGGTGGAGCCTTGCTCTCTACACACCCAAACCTCAAAAAGATGTTTATTCGACTGCCTGCAAAATCTTGTTAGCTATCCCGACACGCATTATTCTCAGCTCGACCCCTCTGCCGAAAAGCCCCGTCTTCCGAGGCCGCTTTAGTTCACAAACCTTTGTAACCTGACGCCGTTAACCAAACCCAGCATCAGAAAAATAGACCACGTGCTCGATCCCCCCGAACTCATCAACGGGAGCGGGATTCCGGTGATCGGCATTTTCCCCACCACCATCCCTACATTCACCAACACATGGAACAACAGCAATGCGGCAACGCCCATGCAGATATACAAACCTGCTCTGTCCGTTGACGTCTGTGCATTCTGCACCACCTGCATAATCAGCAGAAAATACAGAACCAGCGCGATCACAATACCGACAAATCCATGCTCCTCCGCAAACGAGGAAAAAATAAAATCCGTATGCGGTACTGGTAGAAATCCGAGGTGCGTTTGTGAGCTTTCTTTTGCCCCGCGCCCCCACATCCCACCGTTCCCTACTGCTATTCTCGACTGGATCACCTGAAAGCCCGTCCCTTTCGGATCCCGGTCCGGATACACAAAGGTCACCAGTCGATCCTTCTGATAAGGCTTAAGAAAATGATAGCCGATCGGTAAAGTGACAAATAGAATAGCACCCACAATCGCAAGGTACTTCCAGTGCAAACCCGCCATCAGCACGCCACAGATCAAAATCGGGATATAGGTCAGAGCGGTGCCCAAATCCGGCTGTTTCATCACCAGCAGCATCGGTATGCCGACCAGTCCGCCCAGTTTACCCAAATCCCCCCATGTTAATGCAGCACCCGCCTTTATATCGGTCAAATAGCGCGCCACCACCAGAATCAATACGATTTTCACGAACTCCGACGTCTGCAGCGTGAATCCCGCCACCTTGATCCAGCGTGTCGAGCCGAACACCTTCGTGCCCCCGAAAGTGGTCATCACCAGCACGGCCATTGCGCCCAGGTAAAAATAGGTAACGCGGGACAGCAAAGCATGGTAATCCAAATTTGCCGTTACCCACATGATGACCAGCCCGGTGACCACCCATACAATCTGCTTCCACCAGGCGTCTTCCCATTTGGTCGATAGCGTCGCGCTGTAAATCTGCAACACGCCTAAACCGCAGAGCGCCAGGGTAACGGCCACCAGCAGCCAGTCGAGATCCCGAATAGAACGCGGCATTATCGCGCGGCGCCTCCGACGCCAGTAAGCCGCAACAGCGCCAAACCCCCGAGCGGGGAAGCCAGGATCTCAGGCGCGGCGAAGGGTTTTTTCAGCCCGGCCGAGAGCGGTGCGTTTTTTGCCCGGCGCGCTTTCTTGTCGAAATAGGCTTTCAAAACATCACGTACGATGGGCACCGCGTTGTAGCTCTCCTGCCCGTTCTCAAACAATGCCACCACCGCTATTTCCGGACTGTCCATCGGCGCAAACCCCACAAACCACGCGTTGTTCGCCAAGGCGCTGTGCAGCTTCGCTCCCTTAGTTTTTTCCGTGGACGCCACCTGCGCGGTGCCGGTCTTGCCGCAGACTTTAATGCCTGGCAATTGCGCCGCATGGCCGGTGCCCCACTCGTTCACCACGCCATACATGCCCGACATCACCTGTTCCAGATTGCCGGGAGCGAAGCTTCCTTGTCTCAATAAAACCGGTGCTTCACCTTGTATGAGATGCGGCTTGAACCATCTGCCGCCGACGCTCAATCCGCCGATGGCGCTCACCAGTTGGAGCGGAGAAACCGTCACTGCTCCTTGTCCGATCGCTACCGATATCGTCTCGCCCGCGTACCATTTCTGCCGCGACATACGCATCTTCCAGCGCGTGGAAGGCATAGTGCCTTGCGTCTCATTCGGCAGATCAATCCCGGTTTTATGGCCAATTCCCGCCAACTCCGCGTACTTTGCAATCCGGTCTATCCCCAGCCGGTTCCCCACGTTGTAAAAATAAACGTCGCACGATTGCGAGATCGCGCGGTGCAGCGTTATGTCTCCGTGCCCGTGCTTCAAGTGGCACGCGAAATAGTGTCCGTAAAACGACGCCCCGCCGGGGCAGTGGAATTGCGTGTCATCCTCAACCACGCCGGATTCCAGGCCCGCCAGCGCCATGATCGGTTTAAACGTGGACCCCGGCGCCAATTGCGCCTGAACGGCCCGGTTCAACAGCGGCTTGGCCGGATCGCTTGAAATCTGGTTCCAATCGGCGCGGCTGATGCGCACTGTGAACTTATTTGGATCGTAGCTCGGCGTGCTCACCATCGCCAGCACTTCGCCCGAGCGCGGATCGATTGCCACCACGGACCCGCGCTTGTTCTCCATCGACAACTCGGCCACCGATTGCAGGTCCAGATCGAGCGTCGTCGTTAAATCCTTGCCGGGAATGGCGTCCTGCGTGGCTTCCATCTGCCGTTCGCGGCCTATGTTATCCACCAGAACGCGCTGCTGTCCGTCGACGCCGCGCAGCGTTCTGTCATATTGTTTTTCGAGCCCATCCTTGCCGATCATGTCGCCCTGGTGGTTCTCGATAAACTGCGGCGAATCCAGCTCGGCCTCGCTGATCTCGCCTACGTAGCCCACCACGTGGGCCGCAAATCCGCCTTGCGGATACTGCCGCCGCCAGCTCTTGATCAGCTGCATCTCCGGATAGGCGCTTATATCCTGGTGACTTTCTATCCAGGCAATCTCATCGCGTGTGAGCTGGTCTTTGATAATGATCTGCGGCGTCGATCGCGAACCCTTCCGCCGTATCGTGGAGGAAAGTTCACCGTAGTCGATCTGCAGCGCGGACGCAATCGCCGGAATATGCTCCCACTTGATCTGATCGCGATTCAGCAGCAGCGAGTAAGAAGCCCGGTTATCCACGATCACGCGTCCATCGCGGTCCAAGATCTTGCCGCGCCCCGCCAGCAGCGGTGTGCTTTTGATGCGGTTTCGTTCCGCCGCTTCACTGTAGTACTCGGGATTTTGTACTTGCAGCTGCCAAAATCCGGAGACCAGGAACACAAAGACAATTACCGTCAGATATTGAAAAATTGCGATTTTGCCGGATGCTTCTTTCGGATCGTCCTTAGGAAGCCCGACCGGCGTAATAACCTCGCCTCGCCTGTGCTCGCTTTCGGTGTATGCCACTGGTTTGTCTTATTGGAAACTCTTGGAAGTCCGAAAACACTGGTTACGAGCTGCCGGACAGCTTCATTCTATCTAGAATTAGATACAAAGGTAGTGCTACGACAGCATTTAGTGCGCCATGGATGAATGTTTCCCGGGGATCGAACGGCACCAGCTGCCCCAGCAAAGCGCGCCGCATCACCCAATAGAAGAATGCGTGAAAAAAGTAGAAGAAAAAGCACAGCACCAATCGGATCACCGGATTGTCCACGTTGAACCGCATGCTGACGGACGCGGCGAAGTAGCCGACCAGTGTCTTCGTGATGCCGTACATCCCGATAGGAAGATTTGCCGGCGACAGTGAATCTTCCGAGAGTCCCACGAATGCTCCAAACAGCAGCGCCGCAATTGGCCGTGGCCGCATCAGCCCGAAATACACGGTCAGCAGTAACGGCAGCTCCAGCCAGACTGTGCTTGGAATCAGGCGCGGCAAATAGAATTTGCCGATAATCGCTACCAGAGTCAGCACGGCCAGCGCAACAACCTGAAACCGGCTAAACCAACTCTGTCTTTCCGGTCGGCGCCGGAGAAGTAAATCGCTGCTCTCGGTCATTGGGGAGGCGTTTGCGGCGGCGCGGGCCGTGGCGCGCCTAGCGGAAGCACTGGCTTCGGAACTGGTTTGGGCTGAGGTGGTTTTATCTGAGCTGGTTTAGCCTCTGCTGGCCTGGTTTGTTCCGGATTGGTCTGGGCCGGTTTGATGGGGGCGCCGCTCGCAGCGGGCGTCTGACCGGCCGGCTTGCTCGCCGCTGGGCCGGTCGCGTCCGTGGCTGGCTTGCCAGAAGCGGGGCTAACCTTGCTGGCGTTCGCGTTCGCTGCCGGTGTGGCGGGAGCCGCGGGCCGCTTCGCGGTGAAGTCCGGTAAACCCGATCCCAGCGCGCCGTATACATGTCCCTGATCTTGACCGATTTTCTGATACTGCTGCTTTATCTTGTCGGCATCCGTCTGAGTGACGCCAGGCTGGCCGGCCGGATTCTCTTTCTCGGACGGCGGCGGCGGCAACGGCCGTTCAATCACGGATTCATCCGGCTTCTGATCGACCGGTATGGTTTGATGCACGCCTTTCAGCAGCACCAGCACTTCTTCCACGCCTCCCGGCGCGCCGCTCAGGTTCAGCTTCACATCCTTCATGCCTTGCCCCAGCGCCACGGAGACCACGGTTCCCACGGGAAAACCTTTCGGAAAGATACGGTCTTCGCCGGATGTGAAGAACCACTCGTTCACGCCTATCTTGTCGCCCTCCTGAATTTGTTCGACCACGCAATGGCCGGCGCCGCAATTAAGCACGCCGTGCACGTGATTTTTCTGCGATTCCACGCCCACTTTAAAGGTTGCGTCCGTCACCAGCAGCACTTGCGCCACCAGTGGATATACCGCCACTACTTTGCCCACGATTCCATCCGGCGTCACGACGGCCATGCCCTTGGCAATTCCGCTGGTGGAGCCTCGATCGATGAACACCGCTTTCGCCGTCGCAACCGTGCTGTTTCCGATGACACGCGCGGCCGTGGACTTCGATTCGGATTGAGCTTGAAATATTGTCAAGGCGCGTGCGTGCTCCGCCGTGGCAAGCTGGTTACGGTAGTAGATGTTGTCCAACCGGAGCCGGTCATTATCGGCCTTCAGCCGGCGGTTCTGGTCGCGCACGTCCAGCAGGATGAAGTAATCCTCCATAAATCCGATCGTGTTGTGCCGTATCGCTTCCACGACGCCCGCCATCGGTGTTACGGCGCTGACGGCCCATACCCTGATCAGCCGCTCGTCGCGTCCCGTTTTCCATTGGTAGGCCAGGTAAAGCAACTGCGCCACGACGACCAGCATCAAAACGACGAGGTTGCGGTAGCGGGCTAGCAATGCTTCCATTTAGCGCTCTTACCTCTACTGTACGGTGTTCTTATTCGATTGCGATACGGCGCAATAGCTTAAAATCGGTTAGCATTTTGCCCGTGCCCAAAACCACTGACGCCAGTGGATCGTCGGCAATCGAAACCGGCAAACCAGTCTCTTCGCGGATGCGCCGGTCCAGGTTTTTGATCAGCGCTCCGCCGCCCGTCAACACAATTCCGCGGTCGCTGATATCGGCGCTCAATTCCGGCGGCGTGCGCTCCAGCGCCACCCGGATGGCATTCAAGATGGTTGCAATGCATTCGGAAAGCGCCTCCCGTATCTCGCTATCTTCAACGGTGACCGTTTTGGGCACTCCTTCAATGAGGTTGCGCCCTTTAATCTCCATGGTCAAAGGGTGATCTAGCGGATACGCCGATCCGATTTGTATCTTTACCTGCTCGGCCGTTCGTTCCCCTATCAGAAGGTTATATTTCCGCTTCAGATAGTTCATGATGGCGTCATCCATTTCATTGCCGGCCACGCGTACGGACCGCGAATAAACGATGCCCGAAAGCGAAATCACAGCTACGTCCGTGGTTCCGCCGCCAATATCCACTACCATGTTGCCCGCCGGTTCCGTAATCGGTAGCCCCGCCCCGATCGCGGCTACCATGGCCTGCTCCACAAGAC
>DATHIZ010000030.1:0-2431 GCA_035316385.1 Bryobacteraceae bacterium
ATCGAGCACGAAATCCGTTCGGTTCTTGCCGACAAACTCTGCCGCTCGGTCAATCAGCCCACGCACCTCCGGCTTGATACGGATGTTCAGGGTGTCGCGCTTGGGCTGAGAAACACGCAAGAGACTACCTCCTTCATAAGAACCAGTGTAGCAAGGCGTAATGACTTTGTCATTACGCGCGGCGGGCGTCCTCGCCGAGAGCTTCGACGCTAGCGCGCAGTTAGGGCATAGGCGTTAAGATGAGGGTATTTTTGTACCGCTCCCTCAGGGAGCGGTGGCAAACGCCGGGCCAGGGAGCAGAGCTCCTAAGCCTTCTTAGCCCTTCCCGCAGCTTTCTTAGCAACCTCGGGAATCGGCTCGACAGCGGTAACGCCATCCACAGCCGCGGCATTGGGGTCCACCGTAGCCAGCACAGCATTGAACAGTTCCAGCTTCTTCAAATCTTTCTTAGAAGGAGGAATCTGTTCCCGCTGGTAGTTATGATCGTGATAGCAGGAGCGGCACCGAACCTTCGCCGCTTCGTCGTCAACGATCGACACGATAGCATGGTTGGTCAAACGACGGCATTTGATGCAGTAGTCGTCGATAATGTCACCAAGTCGTAAGTTGCTCATTGTGTTCGCTGCTATGTTTATGAAGTATATCAAAGCCGTGAAGAAGACCGGAATTATCTGGCTGGTTGCGAGTGCCGCGATCATCCTGGCAGCCATCGGAGCCGGAGCGCTGACGGTCCTCTGGAGAGAGCACGCCAAACCCGCCCAGAAGGCAGCGGTTGCCCCTGTGGCCCCGGCGATAGGGTCTGACGTCAGTCTGGAAGGCAAGATCCAGGCGCTCCGCGTAGTCGAGGTTCCGGCGCCCGTCGAAGGAACAGTCGACGTCTTCCACGTCGACATTGGGCAGGAAATTTTTGAGGGGCAGCTTCTAGCCCAAATCAACAGCAATTCGCTAACCGGCGCCGAGGAGCACGCGACCCAGCTAGCCGACCGCGCCCGCGATCGCCTGAACGACCTGGAGGCATCCATCATAGCCGGACGCCTCGAAGCCTCAAGGGCGCGCGCCGTAGCCAGCCGGTTGAAGAGCGAGTACGACCGGTCCGAAAAGTTCTACCAGCGGCAGAGAATGCTGCTGGGCGCAGGCGCAACCCCGCGCCTGGTGTTCGAGAAAGCCGAGAAGGAGTACCTCACCAATCAGGCCGAGTCGGCCAGCGCGGAGGCTCTGGCGCAACAGGTGGAGAGCCGGGTAGATAGCCTGCTCAAAGAACAGGACGCCGCAAAGAAGACACTGGAAGAGAGGACTCACGAACTCGAAGCGGCCAAGGCGGATCTGGCCGCTTCGGAAGTCCATTCACCAGTCGACGGAGTGGTAGTAGGACGCCGCGGAAATGCCGGCGACGATGTAGATCGCAGCATGAAGGATCTGTTCCGCATCGCAACCGATCTCAGCCAGTTAGCCGTAGTGGTTGAGCCGCCGGCGCCGGTCCTCGCAAGAATCCATCCGGGCCAGACCGCGGTAGTGACGGTATCGGAAGCGCAAAATGAGCCCCTGGCGGCCGAGGTGAAGAAGGTGGAAAACGGACAGGTCACAGTCGAGTTCGTGAGCCCCGATCCGGCCGTGAAACCCGGCCTGACAGCGCAAGTCCGGATCAAGTTAACATAAGCTCAATGGAATTCTTAACCAACAGCCTGATCGAGCTGATCACCCAGACCTCGACCAACCTTCCGCCAGACGTCCGAATCGCCATGGGGTTGGCCATGAAGGAGGAGACGCCGGACACGCAGGCCAGCCAGGCGCTCAACATCATCGCCTCCAACATCGATATGGCCGTAGAGGACGAGGGCCCCATCTGCCAGGACACCGGCATGCCGACGTTCGTAGTGCACACCCCGGTAGGGGTCAGCCAGATCGTGGTCAAGAAGGCGATCCGGGCGGCAGTAGCCGAAGCCACCAGGCGCGGCAAGCTGCGCCCCAATTCCGTAGACTCGCTCACGGGCAAGAACAGCGGCGACAACCTCGGCCACGAAACACCGGTGATCCACTTCGAGCAGTGGGAAGAGAATGAGATCGAAGTGAAGCTGATCCTGAAGGGCGGCGGCTGCGAGAACAAGAACATCCAGTACTCGCTCCCGGAAACGCTAGAACACCTCGGCCGCGCGGACCGCAACATCGAAGGCGTCCGCAAGTGCATCCTGCATGCGGTGTGGCAGGCGCAAGGCCAAGGATGCGCACCCGGCGCAGTAGGCGTCTGCATCGGCAGCGATCGGGCCCACGGCTACGTGCTGGCAAAAAACGAGCTGTTCCGCACGCTCGACGACACGAACCCGGTCCCGGAACTGGCGAAGCTGGAAGCCGAGATCATGGATGAGGCCAACCGGCTGGGCGTAGGCGCGATGGGATTCGGCGGCAAAGCCTCGCTCATCGGATGCAAGATCGC
>DATHIZ010000031.1:0-3170 GCA_035316385.1 Bryobacteraceae bacterium
CACATTCAGCTTGACGTTACGTCCCGCACGATAAACAGTCAATTCCACCGTATCACCGGGCCGCTTCTTGTTAATCGTCCGCGAAATCGCATCCGGCCGGTCCGCCGCGCGCCCGTCGATCGCCACAATCAGATCCCCGCCCACGCCAACCTCGTTGTTACCGATAATCACCACCTGCCGGGGTCCCTTCAGCCCAGCCGACGCGGCCGCCGTTCCCCGCTCCACTTCCTGCACCAGCAATCCGCCCGTCGACGGCAGATCCAGCGCCTCGGCCAGATCCCCAGCCACGAACACCACCGACACTCCAAGCCGCGGCCGCTTAAAGCTCTTTCCAGACTGGTAGCCTTCGAGCAGCGCCTTCGCCCGGTTAATCGGCATCGCAAAACCGATTCCAATATTCCCGCTCGGCCCGTAGATCGCAGTGTTAATACCGATCACATTGCCGAATGAATCCAGCAGCGGGCCACCGCTGTTGCCGGGGTTAATCGCGGCGTCAGTTTGAATCATCCCCTCCAGTTCCTGATTCTTTTCATCGCGAATCGTCCGGCCAAGGGAGCTGATAATCCCCGTGGTCAGCGTGCCCTCGAGCCCAAACGGATTCCCGATCGCCAGCACCTTCTGCCCCACCTGCACGCCATCGGAGTCGCCCAACCGCAGCACCGGAAGCTTCTTCTTCGGGATAATCTGAATCAGTCCCAGATCGTTCTGCGGATCCCGCTCCAGAATCTTCGCTTCATAAATCTCATGGTTCGGCAGAGTCACCTGAATCTTACCCTGGCCCTGCAAAACATGGCTGTTCGTAAGGATTCGGCCCCGTTCATCAATGATAAATCCGCTGCCGACGTCCTTGGTCGGATAGACCTCCATGAACCAGTTGCGCCTGTACACCGTGCTGGTAATGTTCACCGTCGCCAGCCGCGCCGATTTGTAAATGTCGATATTGTTGGCTTCATCCGATCCAAGGCTGGCCGTATGGGCAGTGTCCGGACCGGTCCACGCTTTGCTCACCGCTCCAATGGGCCGGAAATAATGCGCCAGTCTATCGGTCGATCGGGAGGTGATGAATACAAAACCACCCACAATTACCGCTGTCAACAACAAAGCTCGAAATTTCATACTTGAATGCTCCGCAGCGATTCGTAGACTTGCCGCGTCTGTTGAATCGTGTTCTCCTTCGTAGACGATGTATCGATGACGTAGTCGGCGTACTTTCGTTTCTCTGCCAGCGGCATCTGCCGGCGAAGCCTCGCCTTTGCTTCCTCCAGCGTAAACCCGTCCCGCCCCATCGCCCGTTGCAACTGCTGCTCTTCCGTACAGACCGCGACAATCAGCCGGTCAAACTTCTTGTAACTGCCCGTCTCTATTAATATTGCCGCTTCTACAACTACAATTCCAGCGGGGTCCTTCGCAAAGGCAGCCGCGGCAAGATTGTCCTCCATCTGATAAACGCACGGATGGACCAATTCGTTCAACCTCTTTAGGCGGTCCGGAAAATCGAAGACCCGCGCGGCCAGCTTGCGTCGGTCAATCTCCCCCGACACATCCAGAATATCGCCGCCAAACTCCGCGATCACCGCGTCGCGGGCGCCACCACCAGGAAGCAGAGCCTGGTGACCCAGCAAATCTGCCTGAATGAGCGTGCAACCGAATCCCGCTAAGGTTCTGCCGACAAAGCTCTTCCCGCTACCGAGGCCCCCCGTCAGCCCTACGCGGAGCATCCAAGGTGCAGTTCCGCTGCACGGATCGTATTCACCATCAGCATGGCAATAGTCAGCGGACCAACCCCGCCCGGCACCGGAGTGTAAGCGCCGGAGGCTTCCATCACATCCACCGGATGCGCATCGCCAATCAGGCTGCGGGAAGGGTGATTGCCAAAAATCGCCGACGCCGCCGCCGGGTCGGTAATTCGATTCATCCCCACATCAATCACTGTCGCCCCAGGCTTGATATAGTCACGAGTCACCATAGCGGGCCGCCCAATCGCAGTCACCAGAATATCCGCCCGCCGGCTCTCCGTAACCAGATTCGCGGTGCGAGAATGGCAAATCGTAACCGTCGCGTTCTCATGCAACAACATGAGCGCCATGGGTTTTTCCACAATATCGCTGCGGCCGATCACCACCGCATGCTGACCCGCAATCGGAATCTCATAGCGCTTCAATAACTGAATCACCCCAGCCGGCGTGCAGGCGCGCGGGCCCGGGACATTCGCCACCAGGTTGCCCACATTCATGGGATGAAAACCATCTACATCCTTGTCCGGCCGCACAGCCACCAGAACCTGCCGCGTGTCGATGTGCGAAGGCAGCGGAGTCTGGATCAAAATGCCGTCAATCTCCACCCGTGCGTTCAAGGATTCGACAAGCGCCAGCAATTCACGAGTCGAGATATCGGCCGCGGGCGTATATTTCTCGCTATAGATGCCCATCTCCGCACAGGCGCGCTCTTTATTGCGGACATAGATCTCAGAAGCCGGGTCATTCCCCACCAGAATCACCGCAAGTCCCGGCTGCCGGAGCTGCGCAGTCATCGCCTGGACCCGCGGCTTCCACTCCTTCAGAATTTCGTCTCGGACCCACTTTCCATCAAGGATTTGCGCCATTCTTCGAAGGATAGCAGAGTGCTATTTCACTATGCCCTTCCCTTCCCGAATCGTCAGTAACCGGTCCACAGGCACCTTGGCAAGCAACTCCTTCCCCCCGTTCGGCCATCGAATTTCAAGATCAGCGATGGTCGCCGAACCCAACCCAAAATGCAGCCGCGGATCGTTCGCAGAATAAAAGCTCGATTGCGCCAGCACTTCCTGAGCTTGCACCTTCCCGCCGTACTTCGCCGTAACCCGAGCCCCAATCGCACTCCGGTTTGACTGCACTCCGATCAGCTTCACCTTCAGCCAGTGGTTCTTTCCCGTAACGTCGTTCCGCAACAGCGACGGTGGTTCGTTCATGTTGACGATCAAAATATCCACATCGCCGTCATTGTCGAAATCGCCAAAGGCGCAACCACGGCTCGAATGCGCCGCCGCCACGCCAGGACCCGCCTGCTCTATCAGTTCCTCGAACTTGCCTCCCCCCAGGTTCCGGAAAACCGCGCGCGGTGTCTTGTGTGGATAGGCCGGGACGAAGCGTTCAATCTCGGGATAAACATTGCCCGTCACAAGAAAGAGATCG
>DATHIZ010000032.1:0-7186 GCA_035316385.1 Bryobacteraceae bacterium
TTCAAAACGCTGAAAGATCTGCTGGGTTCGCTCGGAAAATCGAGCTTCGGCGCGCATGATACGCGTGATCTGGCGACCGGAATAGATGCGAGCGGCGGCGCGAAATCCTACGAGTACGGGGATCTGCTGAACCTGGATGTCAGCGCGACATTATTCTCGGCCATGCAGCGCGAGGGCGTGAAACTGCCTTTGAACCTGGAGTATTCGGATCTGCACGTTCACCAGTCGGAGTATCAAAGTTCCTGCGCGACCGTACTGATGCTCGATTGCAGCCACAGCATGATCCTGTATGGGGAAGACCGCTTCACCCCGGCCAAGAAGGTGGCGCTCGCGTTGGCGCATTTGATCAAGACGCAGTATCCCGGAGATTCCCTGCGCTGCGTGCTCTTCCATGATACGGCCGAGGAGATGCGGATTTCCGATCTGGCACGCGTCCAGGTAGGGCCGTATTACACCAATACACGGGACGGGCTCATTCTGGCGCAGCGTCTGCTCATGCAGGAAAAGAAAGACATGAAGCAGATCATCATGATCACCGACGGTAAACCCTCGGCGCTCACCCTCGACGACGGCAGGATTTACAAGAACGCTTTTGGTTTGGACCCGCTCGTCATCAGTCAGACCCTTGAGGAAGTAGCGCGCTGCAGGAAGCGCGGCATCTTAATCAATACGTTCATGCTGGCAAGCGATTACGGATTAGTGCAGTTCGTGCAGAAAGTTACCCAGATGTGCCGTGGTAAAGCGTACTTCACCACGCCTTATACTCTGGGCAACTACTTACTGATGGACTACATGAACCGCAAGACGCGCACGATTCATTAAAGCAGTTCGACGGCCCTGGGAGTTCCCCGAGGGTCCGCCGAACTTACAAACAACTTAGAAGCTGATTCCGAGCAGAAAGTCGCCCTGATCCAGATTCGTGCGGAGCCCGTTTGTCTGGAAAGACTCATTTGCCCAGCGAGTGTAACGAACTTCAGGGCTTATTTCGACCGGACCGCGTTTGAAGGTGATTCCGATGCCCGCTACGCCACCGTACGAGTTGCGGTTGTGAAGTCCGTTCACGTTATCCGTAATAATTCCTGTGGCGATCCCTGGCAGGAATTGATTGTTTTGGATTGACGAAACGTGCCGCAGAGAGGCGCCAAAGTCAACAAACGGCCGGACGTGCCCTATGCTGATATTGGTTTTGAGCAGCACGGGCACTTCCCAAATGTTCGCCCCGGTGCTCTGATAGAAATTACTACCCGTCGAACCGTACAATCCTGACGTTGAAAAGCCGGTGCGCTTATATAAACCGTCGACTTCCAGCCTGAAGCGTTTGTACAAGTGGAATTCACCGCTCACGCCGAGTATGTATTTCGGCGTCGCGGCATTGTACGTGGAACCGGGAATGTTGCCATTGAGGTAACCGACGTTATTCGCGCTGAACATATCCGTAATGGGAATACCCACTTTTAAACCCAGCTTCACCGGAAAATTTTCGATATCCTGCGCGTAAAGGGATGACATCGTTCCTAGTGCAACGATTGCCGCAATTGCTAATTTTGATCTCATATTTTTAACTCCCAAAACCCCTAAGTAAAATTCTATTTTCGAGAACCGCCTATGGATATCTGTAACTAACACAAGCGCTTCCACCGACAGCTCTGCATTAGGGATGAACATAAATCGCATCACGTTTCGCTTTTCTTTAACGAAGCTGACAGCGAATTAAAGGCGGGAATTGCGCACTAGTCACTTTTCTGTGACAGTGACTAATAGATAAAGAGCATAGACAATAGGCAGAGTAAATAAGCTGCTGTCTACGCGGTCTAACATGCCGCCATGCCCGGGCAACAAACTGCCGCTATCTTTCAAGCCGGCGCCGCGCTTAATAGCGGATTCGGCCAAGTCTCCGAATTGACCGGCAATGTTTCCGGCCACGGCCAGAATCACAATCTGCCACCAGCTGAGACCTTTAAAGAAATACTCCAGATAGACCACGCCGAAAAGGACCGACCCCGCAACGGAGGCGGCAGCTCCTTCCCAACTTTTTCCCGGACTGACAATGGGCGCAAGCTTGTGCTTGCCGAACCGGCGCCCGGCGTAGTACGCGGCCGTATCCCCAGCCCAATTGATTGCGAGGGCGAAGAGCAGCAGGTGATGGCTGATCTGGCGGAGGTCTATGGAAAATCTCCAGGGAGCAAAGGTGTAGAAGGCGCCGAAGAATGTGGCTGCTATCTGCGGCAGAACGCCGCGCAAGTCGTCGTGGCGAAACGCCGCCACAAAAGCGCAAACGGCCAGAAGGCTGACACCGATCAGTGTTTGAGCCGGCCAGAAGAGAATGACAATCCCGGCTAGAACGCCAAATATTCCAGGCTGCGGGATAGCGTGCGCGGCGACAATACCGGAATACTCCCGGTAGCAAAGCACGCTCATGAGCAGTGCGGCCGCGAGGAAGACGAGTTCCGGCGCCCAACCTATTAAGTACGCGCCAACAACGGCCAGCCCGATTCCAGTTATCAGGCGATTCATGACTGAAAGAATTTCATTTGCGATCGGCTCGTTAAGCCAAAGGCAATTGTAATTCTTCTTCAAATACGAATTGGGAAGTCTCGACGGGTCCCGCGGGGGTGCGGGTCAAGCCACCGAAGCGGCGGTCACGGCTTTGATATTCGCTGACCGCCTCCAACAGATCGGTTCGCGAAAAATCGGGCCATAGCGTTTCGGTGACATACAGCTCGGAATAGGCGATTTGCCACAGCAGAAAATTACTGACGCGCATTTCGCCCGATGTGCGGATGAGCAGATCGGGATCTTTCAAGCCGGCCGTATAGAGGTGCTCGGAGATAGATTCCTCGGTGATCTCGAGCGCATCCAGATTGCCCTCCAAGCGTGCGTTTTCGAGCATGGCATTCATGGCGTCGACCAATTCCGTGCGTCCACCGTAGTTAATCGCCAGATTCAGCCGCATGCCGCGGTTGGAACTTGTCTTGCTGATGACCGCTTCGAGTTCCTCCTGCACAAAAGACGGCAACGACTCCAACCGGCCGATCGCCACCAGCTGAATGTCGTTGCGCATCAGATTTGCCAGTTCCCCTCGCAAATAGAAACGCAACAGGCGCCACAACGCCTCCACTTCGTGGCGAGGGCGCTTCCAATTCTCAACTGAGAACGCGTAAAGGGTCAGCGCTTCCAGTCCTAATTGCGCGCAGGTCTCCACCACCGTTCTGACGGAACTCACGCCTGCCTTGTGACCCAGGATCCGGGGGAAATTTCGCTGGCGGGCCCAGCGCCCGTTGCCATCCATAATGACGGCAATATGCGCGGGTATGCGCTTGGGATCAAGCTGGACTGCAATTCGCCAATCGGGATCACCGGGCGCAAGGACCTTCAGAAGTTCCTTCATAACGTAAAGTCCTATGGTACACGAAGAACAAAGCGAATTCTAGCCTTCTTTTCGCCTTTTGGTTATTTCACAAAAAGCGGTACCAGCGCCGCCCCGACGCACAAAAAACTGCCAAATGGCAGCTCATATTCGGCGGCCTTTTTTCCCGCAAAATAAATGTACACGATGCCCAGCACCGACCCCGAAACAGCCCCTATTAGCAACGCGAGGAGACCGTTTTCCAAGCCGAGAAATACGCCGATCAGCAGCAGTAGCTTGACATCGCCGAAACCGAGTCCCTCTCTTTTCCGAAGGCGGGAATAAGTAAAGCCGAGCAGCCAGATCGGCAGCGCCAGGAAAATAGCGCCGATCGCGGCATTCGCCAGCGAGCGCCAGAACGTCCGCTGTAACGGCAGCAGCAGTTCGCCCATCACACCGGGAACCGCGGTAAAGAACGCAAGAATAACACCGGCCACGGAACCGCCAATGGTAAGTTCATCCGGCAGTATGCGCTCCTCAAGATCAGTCCAGAAAAGAGCCACCAGCAGGGTCTCGAAAACGGCCCAGCGCAAGGCTGCCAGGGACCAGCCGTAGCGCGCGACAATGCAGACAAACAAGGCGGCGGTGGTGAACTCCACCAGCGGGTAGCGCCAGCCGATCGGTTTGCGGCAATCCCGGCAGCGTCCCAGCAACAGGATGTAACTGACCAGCGGAATATTGTCCCGCCAGGCGACCGGCTTCCCGCACTCCGGGCAGAAGGAGCGCGGCGCGACAACCGAAAGGTCCCGCGGAAAGCGGTAAATGCAGACATTCAGGAAGCTGCCGATAAGCAGTCCGAAGACGAGGGCGAGGACCAGTTGCAGAACAGATTCAACCAGCAATCGCTCTCCCATAAGAGGCAAGCGTGCGCTGCACTAAATGCCGCCCGGAAAATAAGTCTGCAATCCGGCGGCGTCCCTGTTCAATAAACGCCAGCGCGCGGGCCGGATCGGCCTGGAGGCTTTGCATGACGCTCGCGAGTTGAGTACTATCGTTTTGCACTAAGATTCCTGATTTGCCGTCTTCGATGACTTCGGGCAACCCTCCCACCCGGCTCGCAATCACCGGCACGCCCATGCGCATGGCCAATAGAGCGGCCGACCCCAACCCTTCGGATCGCGTGATGTAGACAAACATGGACGCGCGCTGAAAATCGCGCTCCAGATCGGTGGAAAACACGATGGGGATGCCAGCCAAATGCGCCGCCCGATCCACTAGATCGCGCCCTTTTTGCGGATCGGCGGAGCCCAGCGCAACGGCTGGAAATTGGGAGTTCCAGGAGGCTTGGGACGCAACGCCCATGTGACCCTCCAGGTCAATCCCATCAAAGACAATATCGATTATCTCCCGGCGGACGCCGGATTTCTCCAGCTGCCCGGCGACAAAATGCGAAACGGCAAGAAACCGCGCGGCGCGGCTATATTTCCAGCGCGAAGCTACTCCGCGTTTCACGGGAAAGGCCACGCGCCGCGATACAACCAGCTTCCGCCTGGCCGCTATCGCCGCCAAGGTGTGCCCTCTGGCATCATGCGCGTGCACGATTGCTACGCCGCTCGAATACCGCCAGACCGACGGCAAAGTAGCCGGGTACACCGAAAACCCTCCTGCCTCCGCCGCTCTCCGGAGTTCGCCATCCGGGCGCGCCAGCAGCACCGATTCATGCCCGGCCCGCCTCAACTCATTCAGCAGCAACATCACCTGATGCTGCCCACCGCGCATCTCTCTGCCGGTGTCGATGTGCAGGACGCGCACGCTACACTTTCCGGCCGGGGCTCATGTTGCGCGCCTTCGAATATTTGACGAAGTTGTAGAGGCCGGCCATGTAAGCGATGGTCAACCCTTCCAAGCCGTCTAGAATCCCCAGCTTCAATACATACGTTCGAAAAAAGGTCCACGGCGGGTCCAGCAGCAATCTGGCATAGCCCATGCTTTTTCCGCGAGTGACGATCTCCTCGGCGGCAAGGGTCGTATACGAATCCAGAGACCGCAGATGCTCTGAAAGCGAACTGCAGGTGAAATGCAGCAGGTTCGACTGGAGATGCCCCACGGCGCCCTCCACCTTGACCGATTCGTGCACGAAGTCGCCGACCCATTTCGCCTTACGTCGATCGAACAACCGTACTTTACGGTCTGGATACCAGCCGCTATGCAAGATCCAACGGCCTAGATACTGGGCCAGCCGGGGCATCGTAAAAGCATCGAACTTCGGCCCGGCTTTCTTGATTTGCCAGATCTCAGCTTCGAGGGCTTCGCTCAAACTTTCATCGGCATCGAGGGCCAGAATCCAATCATGGGTTGCCAGCTCGGCAGCCAGGTTTTTTTGCGTCGCGTAGCCCCGCCAGGAGGCATCCACCACCCGCGCGCCTAGCTTGACGGCGATCTCCTCGGTCCGGTCGTTCGAGCCGCTGTCCAGCACCAGAATCTCGTCGCAGCAGCGCAGACTTTCGATCACGCGCGCTATATTGCGCTCCTCGTTAAACGTAATGATAGTCGCCGAGATCTTCATGGATGCCAAGCAGTGCTAAAGGGTGCGCACGGGCACTATCGAGAGCGACAACACAAAGATGAGCAACGCTGCTACCGCGAGCACAATCCGCCCGCGCGACAACGGCGAGCGGTCATACACCAGCGGATGACGTCTCAACAGGAAGAATGCGACCCCGGCCCACAACCACCAGGGCCAATACAGAAATCCGAGCAGCACCAGAACGCCTATGATCGAGGTGGACACGATGCGATGCCAGCGCTCGCCCACCAAAGCGTAGACAATGTGGCCGCCGTCCAGCTGCCCCATGGGGATCAGATTCATAGCCGTGGCAAGCAGCCCCACCCACCCCGCCAGCGCCATGGGGTGTAACAGGATTCTCGCCGGGTCGATTGCGCCGAAGCGCAGCCATTCGAACAGACGCAAAATGAGCGGAGCACCCAGCACAAAAGGACCTTCCAGCGAGCCGTCTGGCAAACCGGGCGGCACGGGACGCGACAAGAACACTCCCGCCAGCAGAAAAGGCGCCAGCATAATGAAGCCGGCAATCGGGCCGGCGATGCCGATGTCGAACAATCCCCGGCGCGTGTAAATAGGAGAACGAATGCGGATGAAAGCGCCCAGAGTGCCAAACAACGTCGGCGATGGCAGGAAATAAGGAAGGCTGGCGTCGACTCGCAACATCCGGCATTTCACATAATGACCCAGCTCATGTGTCAGCAAGATGAGTAGCAGAGGCGTGGAAAAATACAGCCCGGACCAAATTGAGGCATCGCCGTGCGCAAACCGCTGGTAACTTTCCCAAACACCGTCCAAGTCCAGCGCTTGCCCGGCTTCAAAACTCCGCACCGCGGCCGAACCGAAAATAGTAGTGCTCAACAGCGTGAGCAAGAAGAGCAGCGCGTTCAGCCACCAGCGGCGCGGCCGCCGCGGCGCTTGCAGTTCGGGAAAGTCCTGCAGGCTTTCCAGGGGACCCGTTGATTCCGGCTCAAACACTCTCTTACTGTAACGTTTGCAGCTCTTTACCGGGCTTGAAGCGAACGGCTTTTCCAGGAGGGATAGCCACTTCGGCTCCGGTACGAGGGTTGCGCCCGATACCAGTTTTGCGCGGACGGACGTTGAAAATGCCGAATCCTCTTAACTCGATCCGGTCACCGTCGCTCAGCGCCTTTTTCATGGTGTCGAACACAGTTTCGACCGCCATTTCAGCTTTCGTCTTAGTGATCCCAGTGCGGTTCACGACTTCGTTAATGATGTCTAATTTGATCAAAAAGCCTCCAGTGCGTTACGAAGTC
>DATHIZ010000033.1:0-2919 GCA_035316385.1 Bryobacteraceae bacterium
GATCCGAATCACTGATGAGTTGCGGGCGCGCATCGTGCAGGAGGCGCCGTCGGAATATCTACCGATGCTGGAAACCACTCTGAAACTGGGCGTTTCACGGCAGACGGTGTTGCAGCGTGTAAAGCGCGGAGAACTCGAAGCCGTATTAGTGCGACAAGGAAGACGTAAAGGCTTGCGAATCAAAATCGTAGAGCAACAGCCGGATCTTTTCAGTAACCCGAGGGCAGTATGAAGCCATATCCAAGAAATCTTTGAGGTCTGCGTCCACGATCCACTCCCCTTGTGCCACCCGTCATCTCCTTCCAAATTTGCGCATGGCATCCTTTGTCGATCGCCCTCGCCGATATCCAAAGTTGGCTTCATCGAACACCGGCTCGAAGATCGGTTCCAGCCGATTGAGTAACGCTTGTTGGCATACCCTGTCATAAATGGTCGGGATTCCCAACGTGCGGATCTCGCCCGGCTTTCCCGGCTTCGGAATCTGCACTTGCCGTACCGGTTGAGGCCGATAGACATCCTCCTTCAGTTCGCCTTGCAGCCGATCCAATTGCTGGTCCAACGGTGCCGCGAATCCGTCCAGGTTTTCTCTCTCTTCCCAACCGCCTTCGCCGACTGCCTTCCCTGGCCCACTTCCGCCGCCGGTCTCCCGGTCACGCGGCTTTCACCGCGCTTGTGGTACTACACAGTCGTCCGATTACTGACAGAGCATCACTCGCCACTTCGCTCTCGCTTATAGGTCTGCTTACTCTGGTGCCACCCAGAGACCCTGTCAGTCCTCCTGAGGTCACGCGTCGTTCTTCCGTACCGTGTCATCCGCGCCGCCTCCCACCACCCCGAGGACCCGGACGAGTGCTTGCTCATTGCTTCCTCCTCCGTTTCAGGCTTCATCCTGCTTCCCGGAGTGGCCGATCCTTTCTTGCTAACGAGGCCGTATCAGTTCGCTTTTGCTGCAGCTCATAAGTTCGCCCGCGCAAGGCTTCAGCCTTCCGGTTTCCCTTCAGACTGCTTGCCGGCTACATGTCGAATGAGCAATTACATGGTGGATTCCTTCCATCCACTAGATCTGCCAGACTTATCCTGGCGCACGAAGCGTAAGCGCCCACGATGTTCCATTACTCACGAACGTCTGTAAGCGTGCCGCTCCCGGTTTCCCACCATGAGTAAGTTCAGTGATAGACTCGACAAATAATGTATCTAGAGCCAGCAGTTGCTGTCGGACGGGCCCGGCATGGAATGGAATGAGCCCATAACTGTGGCGGAAGTAAAATCTTTTATCGTTCTCCGTTTTTTGTTATCCACTAGTCTGTTGATAGCGAGCGCAGCCCGGGCTCACGGCCGTACCGTTACCTGCAATGACAAAGCTGGCGACGCCCAGCGCATCCAGCGGGCGCTAAACTCCGCGGGCAGCGTCACGATCGCGGGGACCTGCAACCTTGGGAGCAAGGCGCTCTCTGTTCAGAGCAATACCGACATCCAGGGCAGCGGTAGTAACGGAAACAGCACTGGACGAGGCGCGACAACCAACACCGTCATCAACTACAGCGGATCCTCATGGTCTTTCACCATGGACGGCAATAGCATCACGATCAACGGCCTGACCATCAACGGCGGAGGGCTAGGCCTTCTGGGCGGCTATGCCGGCCCGTATCCGAAGACCAACACCGGCGGCTATACGTTTACAAACAACACCATTCAGAACATTACCGGCCTCAGGAACAATCAAGGGATCCAAGTGGAACACGTCTTGACCTACGACGGGACGCATGGGAACACTATCTCCAACAATATTTTCCGGAACATCTGGGCCGGTGGTTTTCCGAATTATCCGCCAGGCAAGAACGGCAGCACTTGCGGCTCCGAATGCATCACGGGCGCGGGCATCCACGTATCCGGTGGGATGACGAATATCGTCATTGATAACAACCTATTCGACAAGATTGGTGACAATGCCATCACCTATCGCTTTGGTGATCTTGCGTCTGCCGTACAGCCGGAAAACTACTTCCTGACGTCTCATATCCAGGTGTCGAATAACGAGTTTACGAACGTTCACCGCTATGCAATCGAAACACAGGGATCCGGCGACTTCAACACCGGCTGTCTTGGAGGGCAATGCCGCGTGGTTTTGACCACGACGGGAGAAGTGATCAAGGGGAACTACTGGCACAACCCCTTCGACGAATTCAATACGCTTGTGTACTCGATCGTTCAATTTGGCAAAGACGAGCAGATCTATAACAATACCGCCATGATGGACACTGCCACCTGCTATCTGCGGCCCGGCATCGGTTTCGAAAACTCCCAGATAGGCACGTCGCTCTTCCAAGGCAATATCGTTGGCTCGACCATCACCAACTGCACCCCGCGCGGGTTTGCCAGTTACATTACCCAGACCTATTCCAACTACCTCGTCCCGGTCAGTACAACCACCTTTGTCAATAATGTATTCTGCGGGCCGGGCATCGTTGCCCATTCCATACCATCGGAAAACAAAGACGCGGGCAACCACAATGTGGAAGTTGGCAACTACTGGGCCACTGTTTGCCCGAGCCTCGGCAGCAACATCTCCATGAACTTCACTTCGGCGGACAACCAGAGCTTTGAAGGGGGGGCAAACGGGACCTGGCGGGTTTCTGTCGTAAGCGGTCTTTCCGTCCGCTCCGTCCAATTCTTCGTCGATGGAGCAAGCACCCCCGCCGTTACGCAAGAACTCCAGGACGTCAACACGAACTTCGCGAACGACCGGAATTGGCTGTACCATGCCACGCTGAGCACATCCACCTGCGCCGCGGGAAGCCACACCATCACAGCCAAGACCACCGATGTCTCTGGTGCTACCCAAACCGCCGCTCAGAACTTCCGTTGCCGGGTAGAGCCGCGAGCATGAAAATCAAAGGGTTAGCGCTGTTTTAGACAACC
>DATHIZ010000034.1:0-15429 GCA_035316385.1 Bryobacteraceae bacterium
GATTGAAAATTACCGCACGGGATTGATCTGGAAACACTTCATGGCGAATCGGGAAATTCAATCGATGATTCAGCGCGTTGGATTCAAAGTGGAAGTACCCACACCGCCCGCTCCCCGCTAGCCGTAGCCGCAGGTTAGAGCCGCGCAGTAACCTGAGGGCTATTTCCGCGTCTTAAAAGACCATCGTCTATCATAGTTCACATTCACATTCACATTTAGCCTTCCTTACATTCACTCATGATTAAACCAATCTCAAGAGGCAAGCGGCGAAGCACCTATCTATTTTTGCTCTGCACCATGGCTGTGCTGTCCACTCTCCCGGCAAACGGCCAAGGAAAACGAGGCGCGCAGGCGGCCGCCAAGCCCCAGGGGATTGACCAAGATTATTCGGCAAAGATCAAGGAATACACAACCGATCCGAAGCTCAGCACGGACCTGGTGGATCATCTCCCAGCCTCGGACACTGTCCCCACGACCGCTAGAATTCTCGGCTATCCGGTTGGCACGCCGGGAAAATTGACTTACACGAAAGATCTCTACCGCTACTACCGCGCGCTGGCGGATGCATCGCCGCGCGTGAAGATGTGGACCGTGGGCAAGAGTGAAGAAGGCCGCGATTTTGTGTTAGTGGCGGTTAGTGACGAATCGAACATCAAGCAGATTGACGCTCTGCGGCAGATCACGGCCAAACTGGCCGACCCACGGCACATCACGGAAGCCGATGCGCAGCATCTTATCGATACCGGCAAACCGTTCTACTGGGCCTCCGGCTCCATACACTCGCCCGAAACAGGTTCTCCGGAAATGCTGATGGAACTGGCCTACCGGCTGGCGGTGGACGAATCCCCTCGCATTCAGAATATTCGCAAGAACACCGTGGTTCTGATCACCCCGGTTCTGGAAGTGGATGGCCGCGACCGCGAAGTGGACACATACAACTACCATTTGGAGAACCCCGGTAAAACCGCGCCGAACCTGGTTTACTGGGGCCACTACGTAGCGCACGATAACAATCGCGACGGCATAGCGCAGGCGCTGCAGCTGTCGAAAGTCCAGATGAAGAATTTCCTCAACTGGCATCCGCAAGTGCTGCATGACCTGCATGAGTCGGTTCCGTTTCTGTATATCTCCACGGGCACCGGCCCCTATAACGCGTGGCTTGACCCGATCGTTATTAGTGAGTGGCAGAAGATGGCGTACTACGAAATTGAACAGATGACGGAGCGCGGCGTTCCAGGCGTGTGGACGCACGGTTACTACGACGGCTGGGCGCCCAACTACATGTTCTATTTCGCCAATGGCCACAATTCCATCGGGCGCTTTTACGAAACGTTTGGCAACGGCAACGCCGACACGCGCGAGCGCACCGTTCCGGCCACGGTAACGGCGCGTGAATGGTACCGGCCGAATCCCCCGGAATCGCGCGTGAAGTGGTCTATTCGCAATAACGTCAATATGCAGGAAAGCGCAATCCTTTTTGCGCTGACTTATACGGCGGATCATCCGCGGGATTTCCTGGCGAGCTTTTATACCAAGAGCAAGCGGTCAGTTGCCAAGGCGACAACCGAGGGCCCGGCCGCGTGGGTGATTCAGAACGACGGGAAACGGCCCGCCAATGCGGCGCAACTGGCGGCGCTGCTGCAGCAGGAAGGCTGCGAAGTACAGAAGCTGGACGCGGATTTGACCGTCAAGCTGCCGGAACCGGTGCGTGCCTCTGGAAGCGGCGGCCGCCGGAGAGGCGACAGCGGCCCCGCAGTGACACCGCCCCCCACCAGCGCCACTATCAAGGCGGGCAGTTACGTGATCCGCATGGACCAGCCTTATAGCCGCATTGCCGACATGCTGCTGGACACGCAGTACTACAACACGAACGATCCGCGGCCTTACGACGATACGGGCTGGACGCTGGGACCGCTGCGCAATGTCGCCACGCTGCGCGTGACGGACGCGTCCATATTGGGCGCACCCATGACATTGATTCAAGGCGAGGCCAAAGCCGCCGGTAGCCTCAGTGGTTCGGGTTCAAAGTATTTTCTCGTCAACTCAAACGCGGAGCCTGCCCTGGCGACCTTCCGTTACCGTTTCAAAGATGTGAAGATGTTTGCGGCCGAGGAAGCGTTTGAAGCGGACGGCACAAAATACAACGCGGGCACATTGCTGATTCCGGCAGGTGGAAATGCATCGGGATTACACGATCAACTTGCGGCGGCAGCCAGGGAGATCGGCATTCGGGTTGCCAGCACCGATATCGAACCAGCGGTGAAGAAGCATGAATCGAAGGCCGCGCGAATCGCCCTGATTCATACCTGGGTCAACACGCAGAACGAAGGTTGGTACCGCTTGGCGCTGGACGAAATGAAAGTGCCGTTCACGTATATCTCGGATCAATACGTGCGTGACAATACGGACCTGCGTGACAAGTTCGACGTGATCTTATTTCCGCCGGTTGGGGGAGGCAATTTGCAATCCCTCATCAATGGCATTCCCAAGCGGATCGCTCCGGATGGCACGGAGGTCGGCGGACCCATTCCCTGGAAGCATACGGAATTGACGCCGAATCTGGTGTCAGCGGACGGCTTCCCCGACCAGACAGACGATATGCGCGGCGGCATGGGGTTTGAGGGCTTGGCCCATTTGAAGAAGTTCATCGAAGAGGGCGGAGTGTTTCTCTGCTTTTCAAGCAACGCGGTGCTGCCCATCGAATTGGGAATTACCAGCGGCGTCTCCATCGCTGAACCGCGAACACTGCAGGCCCGCGGCTCCGTGTACCAGACAAACGTAGAAGACCGCACCAGCCCGATCGCTTATGGCTACGACGAGAAGTTGGGAGCGTACTTCAATCAGGCGCCGGTGTTTCGTGTCTCGCTGTTGGGAGGCGCGGGTGGTGGCGGCGGAGGCGGCGGAATTCAGCCTCCCGCAGCCGGACCCCGCGCGACCGGTAGAGGATCGCTCACGGATCCGGACGTCATTCAAGGCAGGCCGTACGCAGCGCCGGCGGCGGATCCCATGCCCGAAAATCCACGGGAGCGCGAACTGTATATTGACCCGGACGTTCGCCAATACTCGCGATCTTCCATTCCGCCGGAGTCGCTGTGGCCGCGCGTGATTGTGCGGTTCGCGGAGGAACGCAGCCTGCTCATTAGCGGTGAACTGGCAGGCGGACAGGAACTTGCGAACACGCCGGCCGTGGTCGACGTTCCGGTGGGCAAAGGCCACGTAGTACTGTACGCCATCAATCCGATGTGGCGGCAGGAAACGCAAGGCAGTTTTATGCTGGTGATGAACGCCGCCATGAACTTCGATCATCTGGGTTCGGGGCGCGCAAGCAAATAGCCGCGGTCAAAATCCGTCCATTGCAAACAGGCGCGCGACAATGAAGGTTCCGGCTGCAAACCAGCGGGCCGGAAGCGGGCAGGCTGTGTAACTTGGTTACAAACGTGAAAACAATTTCCGGAATATATTGCTTTGATTTTCGGAATGGCGTACCCTGCCCTTTCGAACAGGAGACAAAACGCCCATGGATGCCACCGCCGTCGAAGCAGCTATTACACACGAACATACTAGAACTGGGATCAGCGTAGAGCACTTAAAGCGTGCTTTTGTGGATAGTCTTGTTTACGATCAAGGGCGCTATCCGGGGAGGGCAACTACCCTAGACAACTACTTGGCGGTGGCTTCGGCCATTCGAGACCGGGTGACGCAACGCTGGGTGAACACCATACAGACCTACGTGGAAAAAGACGTCCGCGTGGTCTGCTACTTCTCAGCGGAGTTTCTGCTGGGACCGCATCTCGGCAACAATTTACTGAATCTTGGAATAGAACAGCAGGCCAAACAGGCGATGGAGGAACTCGGGCTGGATCCGCAGGAGATTCTAGATCAGGAGCAGGAACCAGGACTTGGTAATGGCGGGTTGGGACGGCTGGCCGCCTGTTATATGGACTCGCTCGCGACGCTGGAAATTCCAGCCGTGGGTTTCGGCATCCGCTACGAATACGGCATATTCGACCAATTGATCCTGGATGGCTGGCAGGTGGAAAGCACCGATAAATGGCTGCAATGGGGGAACCCGTGGGAGATTGCCCGGCCGGAGGGAGCGGTGAATGTGGGGTTCGGAGGACGCACGGAGGCTTACCGGGACGACAAGGGGAATTACCGCGTCCGGTGGATTCCTGCAAATATCATCAAGGCAGTTCCTTACGATACGCCGATTCTGGGATACAGAACAAATACCGTAAACACGCTGCGGTTGTGGAAGTCGGAGGCGATAGAGGATTTTAATTTCAGCGCTTTTAATATAGGCGATTACATCGGGTCGGTTCGCGACAAGATACAGTCGGAGAACATTTCGAAGATCCTGTACCCGAACGATGAAGACATCAAGGGCAAGGAATTGCGGCTTCAACAGCAGTACTTCTTTGTCTCGGCGTCGATCCAGAATCTTATCCAGTTGCATTTGCGGCATGGACGACCGATTGAGAAGTTCCACGAGAAATTTGCTATTCAGATGAACGACACGCATCCTTCCATCGGCGTCGCCGAACTGATGCGCCTGTTGCTGGATGAGCATGGCATGGCCTGGGAACCGGCCTGGGAAACAACCAGAAACTCGCTGGGCTACACGAATCACACGCTGCTGCCGGAGGCGCTGGAGAAGTGGGGACTGCCTTTATTCCAGAGCCTGCTGCCGAGGCACCTGGAGATTATTTACGAAATCAACCGCCGCTTTCTTGAAGAAGTGAAAGCGAAATTTCCGGGCGACGGCGAGCGGGTGCGGCGATTGTCGCTGGTGGATGAATCGGGCCAGCGGTACATTCGAATGGCTCATCTGGCCACGGTGGGAAGCCACGCAGTGAACGGAGTTGCGAAGCTGCACAGCGAACTGCTGAAGAAAGATCTGCTGCGCGACTTCTATGAGATGTATCCGGAGCGCTTCAGCAACAAGACCAATGGCGTGACTCCCCGGCGCTGGATTGCACTGGCCAATCCAGACATGACCAGATTGATCAGCAGCCGGATCGGGGACGGCTGGATCGCCAATCTGGATCGCCTGCGCGAACTGGAAGAGTACGTTGACGACAGCGGCTTTCAGGAACAATGGCGGGAAACCCAGCATGCCGTGAAGCGGGAACTCGTGGACTACATAGAGCAAAAGACGGGCATCATCGTCGATCCCGCATCCATGTTCGACGCCATGGTGAAGCGGCTGCATGAATACAAGCGCCAGCATTTGAACGTTCTGCACATTATTACGCTGTATCACCGCATCAAGAAAGATCCGCACACGCAGGTTGTCCCGCGCACTTTCCTGTTCGGAGGAAAGGCGGCGCCCGGGTATTTCATGGCAAAGCTGATTATCAAGCTGGTGAATTCAGTGGCCGAGGTTGTGAACAGCGACGCCGACGTGGCCGGCCGGCTGCGCGTGGTGTTTCTGCCGAACTACGACGTCACGTTTGGACAGCACGTGTATCCGGCAGCGGATCTTTCCGAGCAGATCTCACTCGCGGGAAAAGAGGCCTCCGGGACGGGCAATATGAAGTTCGGGTTAAATGGCGCGCTTACCGTGGGCACGCTGGATGGAGCGAATATTGAGATTCGCGAGGCGGTGGGAGCGGAGAACTTCTTTCTCTTCGGCCTTACGACAGATCAGGTTTATGCGATGAAGGCGGCCGGCTACGATCCGGGATACTATTACCGCGCGAATGGGGAGCTCAGAGAGGCACTGGACGCCATTGCATTTGGTCGCTTTTCTCGCGGCGACGCCGGGCTGTTCCGGCCGCTGGTAGATTCATTGCGGAATAGCGACCCTTACATGCTGCTGGCCGACTATCAGTCGTATATCGAGTGCCAGGACCGGATCAGCCGCGCGTATTTGGACCAAGATCATTGGACTCGCATGTCGATTCTGAACACGGCACGCATGGGAAGATTTTCCTCCGACCGCGCCGTGCGCGAGTATTGCGATGAAATTTGGAGCGCTAAGCCGGTTGAAGTGAAGTTGGCGGACTTGCTTCCGCAGAGACGATAGATGGCCTAACGTAGTCCCTCTCCACAAGACTCTCCAGATAGTTATCCAGATGCCGGCGTACTTGTTCGAATGGCTGATCGGAGCGTTGCAAGCGGGTTACGATTGTTGCGCCCTCTAATGTGGAAACAATCAACAGCGCGACAGCTCGCGGATCGACGTCCGTGCGTATCTCATGGTTCCGGATGCCGGCGGCCACTACTTCACGAATGCGCCTGAGCCAGCGCTCGAGCGCTTTACGAGCGTGATCCCGCAAGACGGGATTCCCATTTTCAGCGTCCGCGGCGGTATTCAGCACGGGACAGCCGCCCTGTATCCGCCCGGCGCGCCGATCGATAAAGTTTGCGACAAACTTCCGGAGTTGATCGACGGCATTTGCGGACTTGTCTATGTCGCCCCAGCGCGCCTCCCAGGCGACACGCCAGGCGCAGTCGAATGCGGCCACCGCGAGTTCTTCCTTGCTTTTGAAATGCCGGTAGATGCCGCCTTTCTGCAAACCCGTAGCCTGCATAAGATCTGAAAGCGAAGTACCGGCAAAACCGTTCCGGTTGAAGACGGGCGCCGCCGCGGCGATGATGCGCTCCTTTGTTATTTCGCCTTTACTCATGCCTGCCCATTTCATTTGAGACCAGTTGGTCTCTTTAAAATGTTACTACGAAACTTATTTGCGACCGTTCGGTTTCTTTCTGCATCGAAGCTGTAAACGAACCGCACCAGGAATTATCGAATGTCCAAACACCAAGCAAAATGGAGAACAACGGGCGCGGCGCTGTTGTTGAGCGCGAGCCTGGCCGCCTCGGGGCAGTCGCTCCGGCCAGACCCACTCGGTTATTCCATCGCCACGCCGCGCCCTATCAATCCGGCGGAAGGCACCACAAATCCGAGCGCGCAAGCGACGCAGCGGCAGAACCCGTTTCTCGGCAGCGTGCCGGCGAAGGCCACCGGCACAACCATTTCGCTTTCGCTACGCGAGGCGATCGAGCATGGGCTGCGTTATAACCTCGGGCTGATTGAATCCAACCAGGCTAGTGCCGATGTCCGGGCAGACAGGCTACGCTCCCTGGCCAAGATGCTGCCGCAAATTTCAGCGGAGGGGCAGCAGGTTTTTGAAAACCTCAGCTTTAAGGAAATCGGCCTGAAGCTTCCGGCGATTCCCGGATTACCAGGGCTTCCACCCACCACCGGCGGTTTTGGATATCAGGACGCGCGGGTGAGTGTCACGCAATCCTTGTACAGCGCGGAACTCCGCGAGCAATATAAGGCGCGGAAGAGCGCGGAGAAGGCGTCTGTACTCAGCATCCGGGATTCGCGAGATGTAGTCGTGTTCGCGGTGGGTACGGCCTACCTGCAAGTAATCGCCAGCGCGGCGAGAGTGGAGACTGCAAAAGCGGAGCTTGCTTCGGCGCAGGAACTGGATAAGCAAGCGGCGCATCAGTTCCAGGCCGAGGTATCTCCGGAGATCGACACGCTGCGGGCGCAGGTAGAACGGCAATCGGCTGAGCAGCGGTTGACCAACGCCCAGAATCAGTTCGAGAAAGACAAGCTGACGCTGGCGCGAATCACCGGCCTGGCCATAGACCAGAATTTCATGCTCACCGATCCGCTCAGCTATCAGCCTATCGCCGGAATTACCAAAGAATCCGCGACGGAAGAGGCATTCCATTCACGCTCCGATCTTGCCAGCGCGGAGGCGACCTTTAAAGCGGCGCAGTTCAGCATCCGGGCGCAGAAGGCGCAACGTTTGCCGGTGATTTCCTTTCATGCCGACTACGGCGGGGGCGGCGTCAACGCCGGCAACTTCAACCAGGTCTATACAGTGGCGGGAAGCGTTTCGGTACCGCTCTACACAGGCGGACGGATACGGGCGGACATTCAGCAGGCAGAAGCAGATTCCGCGAGGCGGGAGGCCGAATACGAGGACCTGAAGGGACGCATCGCTTACGACGTGCGAGTTGCGTGGCTGGATATGAACGCTTCGGATTCCAGCGTGAAGGTGGCGGAACATAACAAGACCCTGGCGGAGCGCGCGCTAACGCAGTCGCACGACCGGTATGCGAACGGAGTGACCAACTATCTGGAAGTCATCCAGGCGCAGGAAACGGTAGTGGCGGCGAGTGAGAACTACATTGCGAGCCTGTATTCGTTCAACGTAGCGAAAGTTGCGTTTGCGCGGGCCATGGGTGCGTCCGAGACCAGGCTGCATGAGCTATTAGGAGGAAAGTGAAATGGCGGAAACATTGGAGCGGCCGGAAACGAAGGCTGCGGATTCGAGTAACGCAAGAAACAGCGAAGGCAGCAGATCGAAGCTTTCCCGTTTGGCTGTCTTGCTGGGATTGGTTTTGATTGCGGCAGGGACCGTGGCATGGTGGTTTCACGCGCAAAGTTTTGAGAGTACCGACGATGCGCAGATCGAAGGGCATTTAGACTCCGTCAGCACGCGCATCGGCGGAACTGTCACATACATCAATCCGGACGTGGAGAACAACCATTTGGTGCAGGCCGGAACGCTGCTGCTGGAACTCGATCCACGCGACTACCAAGCCGAGCTGGAGCACGCGAAGGCAAATCTTGAAACGAGAGAAGCAGAAGCCCGGTCTGCTCACGTGAACGTGCCGATTATCAACGCCAGCGCTTTCAGCCAACTGCATGCAGCCGAGGCCGCGAAAGAGGAGGCAATGGCAAGCGTGGAGGCCGAGCAGGCGAATTTGGCAGCGGCACAGCAACGGGTGCAGCGCGATGAGGCGATCTACGCGCGCGCCGAGAGAGACCGCGTGCGCTACCAGGCGCTCATTGAGAGACACGAGATTTCGCGCTCCGACTACGATGCCCGCGATACGGAAGCGATGACGGCCTCGCACGCCCTCGAAGCCGATCGTGCAGCGGTGAATTCCGAAATGCAAAAGATCGCCCAGGCACGCAGCACCGTGCTGCAGCGGCAGGCGCAGATCGAGGCCGCGCGCACGGCTCCGAATCAACTGGTTGACGCGCGGGCAAAGTCGCAATCGGCCACCGGGCAGATGGATCAAGCCAAGGCAGATCTGCACACGGCGCAACTCAACTTCAGCTACACGAAAATTTATGCTCCGGTGAGCGGCGTGATTGGAAGGAAGACGGTGGAGCTTGGCCATCGCATTCAACCGGGCCAGGGATTGCTGGTGATTGTGCCGCTTGACGATATTTGGGTGACGGCGAACTTCAAGGAAACGCAGATGAAAGAGATGAGACGCGGGCAGTTCGTAGATATCCACGTGGATACGTTTGGACGCGTTTATAAAGGCACGATTGAGGACATGCCGGGCGCGGCAGGGCCGCTCTTCAGTTTGTTTCCTCCGGAGAACGCCAGCGGAAACTATGTGAAAGTGGTGCAGCGCTTCCCAGTGCGGATTCAATTCGACAAGGGCCAGGATCCGGAGCATCTGCTACGGCCAGGCATGTCCGTGGAGCCGACAGTCACGGTTCGCTGAGTTCGTTCCGGGAAAAACAGCATGGCTACTGAGGAATTAACGATCGACAAACCCGCCATAAAGTCACCTGCTGGCATAAACCCGTGGTTCATCGCGGTGACAGTGACGCTGGCGACGTTCATGGAGCTGCTGGATACGTCTATAGCCAACGTGTCACTTCCTTACATCGGAGGAGGCTTGGGCCGCAGCTACGATGAGGTGACTTGGATATTGACCACGTATCTGGTTGCGAACGCCGTAGTCTTGCCGATGAGCGCGTGGTTGAGCCGGGTATTTGGCAGAAAAACGTACTATCTGGGCTGCGTTGCTCTGTTTACGCTCACTTCCTTCTTTTGCGGCATAGCGCCAACCTTAGGGTTCATGCTCTCGGCGCGCGTGTTGCAAGGCATCGCCGGCGGCGGGCTGGCCCCGGTCGCGCAGGCCATCCTGGTAGATACTTTCCCTCCGGCCAAGCGAGCTTCCGCGTTTGCTCTTTACACCATTGTGATCGTGACAGCGCCGGCGATTGGGCCAGTGCTAGGCGGCTGGATTACGGATAACTATAGCTGGCGCTGGATTTTTTTCATTAACATTCCCATCGGTGCGCTGGCATTCTTCCTCAGCAGCAAGCTGGTTAAGGACCCACCTGGTTTTGAGGCAGAACGGGCCTCCGTGCGGACGAATGGCAAGCTGCAGATGGACGGCACCGGCATCATCTTGATTGCGCTGGCGTCGGCGGCGCTCGAAGTGACACTGGATCGCGGTCAACTCGAAGATTGGTTTGGAAGCACTTTTATCTGCTGGATGTTTGGCATCGGCCTCATTGGCTGGATCGCGACGGTCGTTTGGGAGCTACGGCTGAAAGACCCGGTTATTGATTTTCGGTTACTGGCCAACCGGAACTTCGCCATCGCGAGCGTGCTCTTCCTGGTGTTCGGATTCGGATTGTTTGGCAGTACAACGCTGATTCCGCAAATGCTGCAGTCGCTGTATGGCTACCGGGCGATCGATGCCGGACTGGTGTTAGGTCCAGGCGCGCTAGTGATTACGCTATTTGCGCCAGTGACCGCGCAGCTTATTCAACGAAGGATGGTATCTCCGCGCACACTGATCGTATTTAGCCTGCTAACCATAGGAGCCGCCATGTGGTATTACAGCACCTTCAATCTAGCCACAAACTCCGGTCACTATGTTTTGGCCAGAGCATTCCAGGGACTGGGATACGGGTTCTTCTTCGTGCCGGTGAACGTGATTGCGTATTCGCATTTGACGGCGGACCAAAACAACAAGGCCTCCAGCCTGACGAACCTATTTCGCAATTGGGGCGGCAGCTTTGGAATCGCCTTTATCACCACTGCAGCAGAACGCCGGCGTGATTTTCACCAGGTGAACGTGGGCGCTGGACTGGATAGCACATCGCAGCAATTGGGAGAACGAGTGACGGCGCTGACGAATTACTTGATCCATCAAGGGCTATCGGGCGCGGACGCCGCCCATGCCGCCTATGGGGCCGTTTACCGGCAGCTGGAAGCGCAGGTTAGCCTGTTGGCATTCATGGACTGCTTCCGCGTCATCGCGTGGCTAACGCTAGCCTCTGTTCCCCTCCTGTTGTTCATGCGGCGGTTCAAACCGGCTGGAAAAGCACCTGCCGCGCATTGAACGAGAGATCCTATAGATATTGATATGCAGGACAATTTAAGAACGAGCAGAATACACCGGAGAGTTGTTGTCACCGGTGTTGGACTGGTCAGTCCGGTTGGGATTGGGACGGAAGCGACTTGGGAGGCGATTGTAGCCGGGAAGCCCGGTATTGGTCCCATCACGCTATTTGATGCCGCAGATTTTCCGTGCCGGATTGCGGGCGAAGTCAAGGGGTTTAATCCGGAAGATTTTCTCGATCGTAAGGACGTAAAGAAGACCGCGCGTTTTACCCAGTTCGCGCTCGCTGCCACACAGTTTGCGCTCGATCAATCTAAATTGAAGATAAATGGCGACAACGGCGAGCGGGTCGGCGTTTATGTTGGAAGCGGAATCGGCGGGTTCGAAGCGATTGAGCGGGAGCACGAAAAACTCTTGGAGCATGGCCCGAAGCGAGTCTCACCATTTTTCATCACGGCCACCATTGTCAACCTGGCGGCGGGTCAAATCTCCATTCGCTACGGGGCGAAGGGTCCGACTTTAGCTTGCGCCACCGCCTGCACCACGGGCGCGCATGCCATAGGAGAAGCGCATCGCATGATTGAACGCGGTGACGCGGACGTGATGATTGCGGGCGGAGCCGAAGCTGTGGTGACACCGCTTGCGGTAGCCGGGTTCGCCGCCATGCGCGCCATGTCGACTAGAAACGAGGCTCCCGAGATTGCATCCAGGCCATGGGACAGCGGGCGCGATGGGTTTGTAGTGGGAGAGGGAGCGGGCATTTTGATTCTGGAAGAGCGCGAACATGCAATCGCGCGCGGCGCGAAGATACTGGCCGAATTGGTTGGCTACGCGAGAAATTCGGATGCGTACCATGCGAATGCACCACTCGAGGATGGCCACGGGGTCCAGCGAGTGATGGAGCTGGCGATGCTGGATGCGCAGGTTCAGGCCGGAGACATTCAATACCTAAACGCACACGCAACGTCCACGCCGCTCGGGGACCGGGCAGAAGCGCTGGCGATTACAGATGCATTTGGCGAGCATGCGTCGAATTTGGCGGTCAGTTCCACGAAGTCGATGACAGGCCATCTGCTGGGAGGCGCCGGAAGCCTGGAAGCGGGTCTAACTGTGTTGGCGTTGCAGTGTCAGCTCGCCCCGCCGACTACAAATGTTTTCCAGCCGGACGAGGCGTGCCGGTTTGACCTGATCCGCGACACTGGGCGGCCCATGCGAATGAATTACGCGATGACGAATTCTTTCGGCTTTGGCGGCACCAACGCTTCGCTTATTTTCCGGCGGGAAGAAGCATAGCTCAAAATACAAGACGCATCTCCGCTTGAAAGGTGCGCGGCGTGACGAAGTGCGTTCCGCTAAATGTAGACAGGAAGTTATACAGGGCAACGGTGTTGGTTAAATTCAACACCGTTAAGCGGGTCTGGACCTTATAGCGATCCGTGTGCAGCAAGTTGTCCATACCGATTCCCGCATCAAAGACGTTTCGCGCCGACACCCGGGTGGGATGAAGATCGTCGTTGTGCGTGCCGGCGGCCGGAATGGACACCCTGGTTGCGCCAAAGTTGGATGCCGTGCAGGAAGTGATAGGGCTGGAGCGCGTGGCGTAGGTGTTTCCGCAGTAAAGGCCCATTTGCGCCTGCTCATCCCCTGAAAGTTGCAAAGCGCTGGCATAGTCGGGCACAACGCCTGGAAGCGCCAACCCGCTATTAAACCGCCAGGTGAACGAAGTCCAAGGACCGGATTTCCGGATTTGGTAGCGGACGTAGGTCGTCTGTTGGAACTCCTCCGAGTGGTCGATCCGAAACACTCCGTTATTCGGAACGTTGTTAAAAATAAGTCCGCCGATTTCCGGACCAAAGAACCGGGACCGGGTGTGACCCATGACTGTGTACGCGGAGAAACCATGAGTCTCCGCGAGCGTCACGCGCAACGCGAGTCCGTCGATTTTCGATTTCCGCCACCCGATGGGAAACGTGATGGGTGTCAGAAAAAGGCTGTCGAAATCGAACGCATTCTTGGTGAACTTCCAGAAGTAGTCGGCGTCCACGGTGAGATGACGGCCAAACGCCTGGGCCAGTCCGGCGTTGAACTGGTTGCGATTGCCGGGAAGCGGAGGATAGGAGCGAAACGTTGCGAATGGATTTGCCGCTTGCGTATTCGAGGATGCTTCACTGGCGATGATGAGATTTTCGTTGTAGGGAGTTTCGAAGAGGCGCGCGTAAGACAAACGAACGACGGTGTTCGTCCAGGGCGTGCGATAGGCGAGTCCAAAGCGCGGCTGCAACTGGTGACCTTGACTCAATCCGTTGTAGCGGTCGTAACGAAGTCCGGGGTTCAGGCTGAGGCGGCCCAGGTTGATGGAATCCTGCACGTAGAAAGCAAGCTCTTTCACATCGGCATCACCGTGGAAGGCGTAAGGACGTCCACCGCGCGTCAGGTCATTAGGAAGTAGATTTGGAATGAAACTCGGGTTGGGTTGGTATTGCGCGGCTTGACATTGGTTCGCCGACACCAGGGCAGGATTGGGGACGGCAAGTCCGGCCCGATCCAGACAAACAGCGTTGTAGGCGGGATCGGTCACCGCGACATTGAAGTCTTCCCGCAGGAGCGTGTGCCAATAAGATGCGCCGAATTTCGCATTGTGCTTTCCGCGTGAGTAAGCAAGGTCGGTCCGAAAGCCGGCGTTTAAAAGGTAGCGGCTCTGCGAAAGGGTTGCGGGCAAATCGGAAAGCGGATTAGCCGAAGGAAAATACTGGGAACGATCGAACCGGATAAACGGATTCAGAGTGAAAAGCAGACTGGAGTTGAGGAGGTGCGTCCAACTGGGCGCTATATTGAACGACCGGATCTGCGAACGCTGATCCTGGCCGGCATCTTGCGAATCAAAGGTGTTGGGAGTCTGGAACCAGGAGCGAGCGACGGACAGGTTCAGATGCAAGGTATCCGTCTCCGTGGGCTGCAGGTCGAACCGGTCGAAAATGGATTCCGCGTTGCCGTGATCATGGAGCGGTAGGAACTCCGGCGTGTCTAAGAATCGTCCGCTGCCGCTGGCGTTCAGCGCGGCGAAATTGCCCCATCGCTGAGACCCGGTTCCATACGTCACCCCTTCAGACCAAGTGCCGAAAGAACCGTATTGAGAAGACACACTACCGAACGGCTTCGCCCGGCCAAGACCGGATTGGGTGGTGACGTTAATGATGAGACTGGTTTTATCACCGTATTCAGCGGGCGGCGCTCCGGTGATCACCTCCAGCGTCTGAACGATAGAGGTAGAAAGCTGATTCGAGAATATCTTGGCTTGCTGGTCAGTGATGGGCTGGTTATCGAGAGAGATAGACGTATCGGCGTGTTCGCCAAGCGGATGCGCGAACCCATTTCCATCGGCGGCAACGCCGGGCGTCGTGCGCGTGACCAGTTCGCTCAATCCCGTGGCTTGGTTTTGCACGGGCAAACGGTCCAGCAGCGTGTGGTCGATGGTTCCGCGGGCGGTAGGGGACAACTCGATGATGGTGAGCGGCTTATCGGATACGTCCACCGATGTGGAAGCGGCCGCAAGACTAAGCGAGACTTTCAACGCCAGTGGCACGGGCGACTCGATGGAAATGTTTTGCACGGATTCGCGAAATCCGGGAGCCACAGCTGTGACCCGGTAGGGGCCAAACGGGATGCCGTTTAACTGAAAAGCGCCTCCGGTATCGGAGGAAGTAGTCCGCTGGACTCCGGTAAGCGGGTTGCCTAATGTGACGAGCGCCGAAGGGACGGAAGCATTCGAAGCATCCGTGACGACGCCGTGGATGCTTCCGTAGTTGCCTAGAGATTGACCCGGAGCGCTGTTTAGTATCGCTAGAAAGAGCACCAGGAATCGCAATGAATTATAATTAGGCATGCCTAAAATAGAATAGGCACGACAGCGGTTCAGACGCAACAAAAAAACGCAAATTGGCTTTATTCAGGCATAAGCGGACTTGCGCAGTATCCTTGCGGATGGACTTCCGTTGCGCATAGGATAGTTTTGTGCCTCCTAAAGCAAATGCGACGTCAGAAGCGACCGACGATTACTTAAAAGCAATTTTGGAGCTAAGCGGTGAACAGGAATTGCGGGTCACGAGTAATGGCTTAGCGGAGCGCTTGGGCGTTCGCGCGGCCTCGGTCACCGGCATGCTGCAAAAGCTGGCGGTGCAAGACCCACCGCTGGTGCTGTATGAGAAGCACCATGGAGTGCGGCTCGCCGCCGCGGGGAAACGAAGAGCCTGGGAATTGGTGCGTCACCACCGGCTTCTGGAATTGTTTTTGCATGACGTGTTG
>DATHIZ010000035.1:0-10467 GCA_035316385.1 Bryobacteraceae bacterium
CGCGCAATCGTCTCCGGGCGCCAGATTCACGCCGCTTGGCACCTGGTGGCGAACTCGGATATCGGGGCCGGCGTGGCGGATCCGAACGTGGACTTCCGGGACACGTTTCTCACGACCTTCAATTTGCTGTTAGCCATGCGAGACGCCGGTATCGGGAAGATTGCGTTCGCATCCACTTCGGCTGTTTACGGCGTGCACGATGCCGTGCTGGAAGAAAACTCAGGTCCTCTGTTTCCTATCTCGAATTACGGAGCGATGAAGCTGGCGTCCGAGGCCCTCATCAGCGCGGCGGTGGAGAGCTATTTGGATCGCGCCTGGATCTTCCGTTTTCCCAATGTAATCGGGCCGCGCGCGACCCATGGTATCATTTTCGATCTGCTAACCAAGTTGGGCCGCCATCCAGCGGATTTGGAAGTATTGGGAGACGGTACGCAGCAAAAGCCTTACTTGCATGTCTTCGAATTACTGGACGCAATGCTGCTGATCTCGACAAAAGCGCCGGATGCGCTCAACTGGTTCAACATCGGACCACCCGATGAAGGAGCCACCGTGCTGGAAATTGCGGAAGCGGTGCTTCGCCAGGCCGCGCCCCAAACGCCCATTCGTTTCACGGGCGGCAATCGAGGATGGGTAGGGGATGTGCCCCGGTTTCGCTATTCCATTCAGAAGATCGAACAGCTTGGATGGTCTCCGAAGCTGACCTCGGCGCAGGCAGTGGAACGCGCGGTAGGCGAGATCCATCTAGAATTTCAGAACAAATGAGCCGATGCAAGTAGTGATCGCGGCGGGCGGCAAGGGGACGCGGCTCAAGCAAGTCACGGCAGACCTTCCAAAACCGATGGTGGAGGTAGCGGGCAAACCGTTGCTGGAGCATCAAGTACTGCTTGCCCGCAAGCATGGCGTTCGCGACATCCTGATTTTGACGGGCTACGGGGCAGAGCACATCGAGCAGTATTTCGGGAGTGGCGCGCAGTGGGATGTGAGGATCGAGTATCAGCGCGAAACGCAGCCGCTAGGGTCCGCCGGCGCACTTCTAAATGCCTTTCCCAAACTGCAAGAGACGTTCTTCGTCCTGTATGGCGACACGATGCTGAATGTGGACCTCAAGAGAATGCTGGCCGCGCATCCCGCTCAAGCCGGCGCCACTCTGTTTCTCCATCCGAACGATCATCCGCAGGACTCTGATCTGGTGGAACTCGGTGAAGCAAATGAAATCACGGCGCTGCATCCATACCCGCATCCCGCGGGATACTGCCTTCCAAATCTGGTAAATGCGGCGTTATACGTTTTTTCGAAACACGTTTTGCAGCCGTTTCTGGAACACAACTTTGAGCAATCAAAGCCGGACATTTGCAAACATCTGTTCCCAGCGATCCTGGCCCGGAGCGGTATCTTGCACGGATACCGCAGCCGTGAGTACATCAAGGACGCGGGCACTCCGGAGCGCCTGGACAAGGTGCGGCGTCATTATGAGAACGGGCGAGTGGAGGCGGGTTCACTGGAGACTCCCGCCGCCGCCGTGTTCCTAGATCGTGACGGAACGGTTAATTATGATAGCGGCTGGTTGAATTCAGCCGCGCGGTTGGAACTGCTGCCGGGCGCGGCGGAGGCCATCCAGGCAATCAATGAGGCAGGGCGCATGGCCGTGATCGTCACAAACCAGCCCGTTGTCGCGCGCGGCGAATGCTCCGAGGAAGAGCTTCGCAACATACACAACAAGCTCGAGTATTTATTGGGTGAGGCGCATGCCTATGTCGATGCAATTTATTATTGTCCGCATCATCCGGACCGCGGATTTCCAGGCGAACGCACGGAGCTTAAGATTTCGTGCATGTGCCGCAAGCCGGCCACAGGGATGCTGGAGGCCGCGGCCAGGGACCTCAACATAGATATCAGCCGGTCCTGGATGATCGGCGACAGCGAAGCTGACATGAAAGCGGCGGCAAACTTTGGAATTCGTTCGATTCTGGTCAGCCACAATCAAAGCGGATTCAGAGATTCGAATGACTGGCAAGGTAGTGCGCTGCAACGGGCGGATACTCTGCGGGATGCCGTCCGCCGCATACTCAACGAAAAGCAAATAACGGGATGATCATTACTCAAACGCCACTCAGAGTTAGTTTTGCTGGAGGGGGCAGCGATCTGCCTTCTTTCTACCGCAAATTCGGCGGCGCGGTCGTGAGCACCAGTATCAACAAATATGTCTACATCAACGTAAACCGGAAATTCGACGGCGGCATTCGCGTCAGTTACTCGAAAACAGAGGAAGTGGCGACGGTGAAGGAAATTGAGCATCGCCTGGTGCGGGCCGCGCTCACAAAGCTTGGTTTTTCGGGTGGTTTGGAAATTACGTCGATTGCGGATATTCCTTCCAGTGGAACCGGCCTCGGCTCGTCCAGTGCATTCACGGTGGGTCTTCTGCTGGCGCTACATGCTTATCAATCGACCTACATCTCTCCATCCGATCTGGCGGCGGAGAGCTGTTCCGTCGAGATCGATTATTGCGGCTGTCAGATTGGCAAGCAGGATCAATACGCCTCCGCGCATGGAGGGCTGAACTTTATCCGCTTCGAACCAGATGACACGGTAATTGTCGAACCGATTCTCTGCTCGGGAGAAGATTTGCGGAGACTACAGTCTTCACTGGTGAGTTTCTATACCGGCAAGACGCGTGCCGCTTCCTCGATACTGGCTGAGCAGAGCGAGCAGGCCGAGTCGAACAAAGGGACGCAAGACTTGTTAATCAGAATGACAAGATTAGCCTATGATCTTCGCGCGGAATTGAACCGCGGCAACATTGAGGCGCTGGGGGGGATCCTGGACGAAGGCTGGCGCCTTAAGCGCGAGGTTCACGAGAAGGTGAGCGGCCCGGTGATCGACAACTGGTATGAATCGGCCAAACGCGCCGGCGCTACGGGCGGGAAATTGCTGGGCGCGGGCGGCGGCGGATTTCTCACTTTCTTCGCGCCCCCGGAACGACATGCCGCGATTGAAACAGCGCTCGGATTGCGCAGAATCGACCTGTCGCCGGAACGTTCCGGAAGCAGGGTCCTGCTTTATCACCAGACTTCTTCTTCCACGGATTAGATCCATGCAGGACGACCGGAGCGTAGGCGCAGGCAATATTTTTGCGCTCGCGCAGCAGGCCCATGCGCCCACCGGCCCAGTTCTCTTACCGGTCATTATTTACGCCTGACACTTTACGTCTGACCGCGCTAAATGGTGGTAATTGCCTCGCGGTCGATTTCCACCGCAAGGGAACGCTGGAGCATGCTTACCGAGACAATCATCCGCCATTCCGATTTTTTCTTGAGCAGGATGCCTTCGACACCTTCGAGCGCACCGCGTTTCACGCGGATGCGTTGGCCTTCGCGGAGGAATGGACAGGGCTCGGCGGCGAGGCCGGAGCGAAGAACCGTCTGCACCGCTTCAATCTCGGAATCGGCAATGGGCGCGGGTTCCTTACCAAAGCCGATGATGGAGACGACACCGGGGGTGGTAACAATGGGCAGGCGGTGGTTGGGATTGAACCGGCAGAAAACATAACCGCTGAACAAAGGCTGGTCCGATTCCACAATGCGATCAGACCAGCGGCGACGTGAGCGGTAAGTGGGAAGATAATGTTCAAAGCCCTTACTTTCCAAGGCAGAGGCAGCCATCTTCTCTTGGTTAGAGCGAGTACGAATGCCGAACCAGGGAAGCGAAGGGCTCGATGAATCAGACAATTGATCGTTCTGTGAAAGGCTCATAGTTTTCTCAGGAACCGGTTCCATGCCCGGATTCCTCGGAATCACGAGCAGAGGCCACCGCTGTTCAGTCTCGGCGATCATCTTTTTGTAGAAATGCCAGACTGCGCGAACATGGCGAGTGAAACGGTACTCTACTTTATTACCACGTATACGGAGTAGTACCAAGCTACTGCTCTGCTATAGGTACCGCTTTCAGGTAGAAGTCCCGGTACTTTCGCCAGGGAAATCGCCAGGAAAAAGCATCGTAATTTAGATGAAACAGTAGTTAATATAACGGATTTAACCGGCAAAAGCACCGGGATTTATAAAATCCATTTTCCTCGCATCGTCCCGGCGGCATCCACTAGACTTTAAGCAGCAACCGAATACATGCCACTCAAGCACTCCCGGCGCACGTTTCTTATCACTTCAGCGAGTTCCGCACTATTGCTGGCGGCCAACCCGGAGCAGTCCGTTCAACGCATCAAAACTCCAAATGGCGGACTGCAGCCGCAGGCCGTTGTGGATGCCAAGGGTGTGATTCATTTAATCTACCTGTATGGTGATCCGGGAGCGGCCGATATAGGCTACGTGCGGAAGAGCCCGGGCGACCAGAACTTCAGCGCGCCCATCCGCGTGAATGATCACCCTGGCAGCGCCATTGCGCGCGGCGCGGTGCGAGGAGCCCATTTAGCTTTGGGGCAGTCCGGCCGAATTCATGTGGCATGGAACGGCTCAGCGGCGGCTACACCCAAAGGGCCCCGAAATTCGGCTCCGATGCTATATACCCGGCTGAACGACGCACAAGACCGATTCGAGCCGCAGCGCAACGTGATGACGAGTGCGAGCGGTCTTGATGGCGGCGGCACTCTGGCGGCGGACGCACGCGGAAACGTCTATATCGCGTGGCACGCGCAGGGGCAACAAGACGGACGGCCCATTGAAGGCGAGGAGCACCGCCGCGTATGGATGGCACGCTCCCCGGACGATGGGAGAACTTTTGCGGCGGAGCGGCCGGTTTCAGCCAGTGACCTTGGCGCTTGTGGATGCTGCGGCATGGGCGCTGTGGCGGATGAAGCGGGTCATCTCTATCTGCTCTATCGGAGCGCCCGCGAAACGGTTCATCGAGACATGTACCTGCTCGTCTCGCGCGATCAAGGCGGTACCTTCCAGGCTATTGCAATTCATCCGTGGCAGGTCGGCGCTTGTCCGATGAGCACGGTTTCTCTCGCCTCACAAGACGGGCGCGTCCTGCTGTCGTGGGAAACGGCGAAACAAGTCTATTTCGCCACGGTCGATAGCCGCAGCATGACCGTGGACAAGCCTATTGCCGCACCCGGTGAAGGTAACAATCGCAAGCATCCCGCCTTGGCCATTAACCGCGACGGGCAGACGCTGCTTGCCTGGACGGAAGGGACCGCGTGGAAGCAAGGAGGTACTTTCACCTGGCAGATCTATGATGAGGCCGGAAAACCGCTCCCGGCCAAAGGCGTACCGGCGGAACTCCCTGCCCTGGACTTCGCAACAGCGGTTCCGACGAAGAGCGGATTTCTTGTCATCGGCTGACCTCCATCAGCTGATCTCCGGCGATAGATCTCAGGCGAAGCTGGCGTGTTGTTCCCGCCCACAATCTTGGAAAGCCTTGGCGCTTGATGGCTTCGGCGTATAAGCCATCTGAGAAAGGTTCGCGCAGAGTATGAACCCGGCCGCCCGGCCTGGGACTCGCCTCCAGAACAGTCACCTCGAAGCCGGCGCTCCTCAGTTCCAGGGCGGCAGCCATGCCGGACAGGCCCGCTCCGACCACCAGTACTCGCGCGGGTTTACGGGTGATGGGCACCGCGGCGCTGAATGACAAGGCGGCAGGCGCCGCTAACGCTGCAGCAAGGAAGTCTTGCAGAAATTCGCGGCGACGCACAGAGCTCGGTTCCATTGATGTCCGATTGTCGCGTAGTGCGAACTTACATTTCGTGTCTATCGTGCGGTCCTAGCGCAATCGTGCGTCCTAGCGTAATCGTGCTTCGAGGATGCAGATAGGGCTCTCCGTTTGAACTATTTGCGTGAGCTGCAAGCCGGCGGAGGAGAGGAGCTTGCCGAACTCATTGGCGGTTCGCTCTTTCCCGCCCACAGTCACGGCAAGCATTTCAAGGTCGATCAGCTTTGCGGGAGACAGCGCCGAATCAGCCGTGACGATCTGTTCGAATATCAAAACACGGCCATACGCGGGAAGTTGCTCGCGAATGCGACCCAGTATCTTGCGGCAGAAATCGTCGCTCCAATCGTGAAGAATGAACTTCATCATGTACGCATCGCAGCCGGCTGGCACCCGATCAAAGAAGCTGCCCGCTTCAATCTGAATGCGATCTCCGCACTGCGCAAAATGAGACTGCGACAGAGCGCCGACCACAACTTCCGGCAAATCGTAAACGACTCCCCGCATCTCCGGATAACGATTCAGTATGGAGGCAAGCAGCATGCCGTGACCGCCGCCTATATCCGCAAGCCGCTCGATTGAACTGAAGTCGTAGGCGTTGACAAGGGCATCCATCATCACAGCCGACAGGCTCGTCATCGAAAGATTAAAAGTACGGGCTTGCTCCGGTTCTTCGGCAAACAGTTCGAAGACGTTCTTTCCGAAAGCCTGGGTGACGCCATCCACGCCGGTGCGAAGCGTATCGGTAAAGTGCTCCCAGGGACGTGTACTCCACTGGTCGCCTAACTGGATGGCCAAATAACGGTAGGAACCATGAGCAGCGGTCTTGAGGAGCTCACCGAGGGGCGTGAGGCCAAAACATCTATCCGAGGTTTCCTCAAAGACACCAACGCCCGCCAGTGTCCGCATCACCCTATACAGAGACGGCGGGTGCGCTGCCACTTTGCCGGCCAGTTTCTCTACAGCAACCGGCTCTTCGCCCATGTGATCGGCTACACCCAGGCGCGCGACGGCGGATAGTGAATACGAGATGTGTTTTCCGAATAAGAGCTGCAGCAAGGCCGTTGCAGGCGGGGGAGTGGCAGGGCTGGTTGCCGGGGCAGTAGAGTCAACTGGTGTCAGAAGCATGATGTAAATCCTCTCTCTGCTGCTATACGCGCAATTGACAAAGCAAACGGCTCAAAGAGTTTTCTGAATTTGTGAGGGGCCATCGATTCCTCACTCTTGAGCTTTTTCGGCGCGGCTTCACGCCTTACAGACGGGAGGAACAGTGAAGACGGGATTGCAAATTTGGATAGCGGCGGCCACCGGCCAGGGTTACTTTTGGTTCAGCTACTGCTTTGATACTAATAACGGGTAATGTAAAATACCGGACAGCGTCCTGTCAACTGCTTATGGGGTAAGCAGCATGAAAAGCGATCCTTGTCCGATTCCTCCCGAGAACGAATCCGCCTCCAGCGGCAGCCCCTGGCCGGAGATCAAGGCGCTGTTTGAGTCGGCGCTCGAATTGAAGAACGGAGACCGCGAGCGGTTTCTCTCAAGGGAGTGCGGACCGAATCAGGAACTGCGGCGCGAAGTCGAAGCGCTGCTTCATAGCTACGACGAGACGGGCGATTTCCTCGAGACCCCGCTCGCTTCCGTAAAGTCGCTGCTGCAGACGGAATCTCTCTCCCCAGCGGCGGATTACAGGCAAGCCGGGAGGCGTATTGGGGCTTACCGGCTGGAGCGGGAGATCGGGCGGGGCGGCATGGGCGCGGTCTACCTGGCCACTCGCGCCGATAGTGAATTCGACCAGCGCGTCGCCATCAAATTGATTCGCGACGGTTCGGAGAATGATTTCGCCATCCGCAGATTTCGCCACGAACGGCAAATCCTGGCGCGCTTGGAAAACGCCTACATCGCACGGCTGATTGACGGGGGCACGACGGAAACCGGGTCCCCGTATTTCGTTATGGAGTTCGTGGAGGGACAGGCTGTCAATCAATATTGCGAAACGAACTCAGTGACGACGAGAGATCGTCTAAACCTGTTCTTGAAGATCTGCTCGGCGGTCCAATACGCCCATGAGCGGAACATCATTCATCGCGATCTGAAGCCGGGGAACATCCTGGTGAAAAAGGATGGCACCCCTAAGCTGCTTGATTTCGGAATCGCCAAACTCCTGGGCGCCGAAGCTTCCGGAAACAATCAGGAGCACACGATCCAGGGTTTCCGCATGGTCACCCCGGCCTATGGAAGTCCCGAACAACTGCGCGGAGATCCGGCAACGGTCAGAAGCGACATCTACTCGCTGGGGGTGGTGCTTTATGAACTGCTGTGCGGGGAAAGGCCGAACCTGGGCACGTTCCAGCGCAACAATTGCAATTCGGAGCGGACGCAGGAAGCGCATTTATCGGCGCACCTGCAAGCGATAGTCTTCAGTTCCATTCGCCTTGATCCGGCGGAGCGGTATCCTTCCGTCGAAGCTTTCGCCACCGATATTCGCCGTTACCTGAATGGAGCGCCGCCGCTGGTGGCGTCGCCGGCGTCGTTTGAAACCGAAGACGCGGCGGAGCGCATTTCCCTGGCGATTCTCCCCTTCCGGATAGTGGGAGACCAAATCGACAGCAAACCATTTCTCGCTTCCGGCATTACGGAAGCGCTGATTACACGGCTAAGCCGCATTGAACGCCTGTCGATACCGTCGACGAGTTCCGTCTTGAAATATGCAGACGGAATAGAAGCCGTGCGAGCGGCAAGAGAACTGCGTGTCAAGTACATCCTGGAAGGATCAATCCACAACTTCGGCGAAAGCGTCCGGGCCAGCGTTCAGCTTGTGTTCGCGGAAGCCGGCATAGCAGTTTGGGCGGCACAGATCGATAACGCGGAAAAGGACCTGCTGAAGCTTGAGGACTCGATCGCCGAACAGGTAGCTAGTGCGGTTGTGCCGCATCTGACAGGTGAGGAGCGAGCGGAGCTTAGCAGATCGGGAACTACCAGCAGTCCGGCGCACGAGGCCTATCTGCGCGGCCGGTGGCACTGGAGCCAAACCTCGGGAAATCAAGAACACCTGGCTAAGGCGCTACTGTGCTTCATGGAAGCGATCGCAATAGATCCCAAGTACGCGAGGGCGCATGCCGGCGTGGCGGACTATTACTTGCGATTGGGCCTTTGGGGAGGATTGCCGCCCTCTGAAAGCTTCGCCGCCGCCATACACTCCGCCCGGACAGCGGTTGAACTTGAGCCTGCCCTGGGGGAGGCACACGCTTCCCTAGCTTTCTCCGCATGGGCATACGTCCGCGATGAAGAAATGGCGGAGAAGCACTTTAATTTAGCCACAATTCGCAATCCCTATTGCGCTAGCGCGCACCATTGGTTCGGGCTTTTCAATTCGGCGCGCAACCGTCCGGAACTCGCCATCGCGAATCTGGAGCGGGCGCAAAAAGTGGACCCTAATTCCGCAATTATCGCGGCGGCGCTGGGCTCCGTCTATTACAACGCCAGACAATTCGATACAGCGCTGCGGCTGCTGCTTGGCGCCGCCCGCGAACTGCCGAAATCGGCGGTGATTCAAGAAATCCTGACGTGGTGTCATCTGCGGACGGGCGCATTTGCAAAGGCGGTCGAAACCGGCCGGCGAGCGGTAGAACTGGGGGATCGCAGTTCGGCGGCGTTAAGTGCGCTGGCACATGCCGAAGCTGCGGCAGGCAATCCCGGCACCGCGGCGGCATTAAGAGATGAAATTGAGGCACTGGCTAAGAAGCGCTATGTCTCGGGTTACGATCGCGCCTCCGCTTTCCTGGCTACCGGCCAGAACCAAGAAGCGCTGCGGTGTTTGGAGCAGGCGCTGATCGATCGGGATTGGTGGTTGTGCTGGATCGCGGTGGATATGCGCTGGGATCCGCTACGTCACGAACCACGATTCAAGAGGCTTATTCCGGGCCGCCAGCGGGCGAAACAGTCAGGCATCCGCACTACCGCCTTGCTGCTCGTTTGCCTGGTGCTCGCCGTGGCCGGTTCAGCGATCTGGTGGAATACGCGACGACCGGTGGCGCCGTTCACCAATTTGAAATTCACGAAGTTGACGTCGAACGGGATGGCCGACAGCGCGGTGATCTCACCAGATGGGAAAACCGTTGTGTACACGGCAACGGAAGTCGGCAGCACCGACATCTGGCGCCGTGACGTGGAAACCGGCCGCGCGGTCAGGCTGCTTCCGCAGCTGAGCGGCACGGTCAGCGATCTGGCTGTAACAGGTCAGGGCAAAACGATTGCGTTCACCACTTATCCAGCGAAGCAGCCCGCCAACCGCGAACTTTACACCATACCGCTTACGGGCGGTGTTCCGGTGCATGTCCCGGGACCGTTTCCGGGCCGGGTCGGCCTTACCGCCGATGGCCGTTCGGCAGCTTATTACAAGCCCAATTTGGCTGCCGGAACAGACGAACTGTGGATACTGAATATCAAATCCGGCGCCCGGCAACTCCTGGCTTCCTATAGATACCCGGAGCGCTTCGCGGCGGCATGCAGGCCCGCATGGTCACCCGACGGCAAGCTAATTGCCTACGCTGCCGAGCAGAGGGACAAAGACGGCTTTCTTGTCCGGCTGTACGTGATGGATAGGGCAACGGGATCACGGCGCGCGGTTGCTTCGCCGCGCTGGCAATGGGTTCAGAGTCTTGCATGGACAGGCGACAAATCCGCACTGGCCGCCGTAGGGCAGGAAAGCGAATCGTCGTTTCAGCAAGTCTGGTACTTGCCTTACGCGAAAAGAGGTCCTCCACGCCGCATCAGCAACGACCTCGATAGTTACATCGGGACGAGCCTGAC
>DATHIZ010000036.1:0-2678 GCA_035316385.1 Bryobacteraceae bacterium
CTGACCAGGTCAGCGCACGGTTTACATCTTCATCCGGAGTTTCGATCTGCAGCGTATCGCGCACGAGGCCTGCATAGTGAGCGTCCGCCTGCTGTTCCAGCGCGGTCTCGTCCGCGGCCAACTGCTTCACCAGCGTTCCCGGATCGTTTACCAACGTCCCCGGGTCGTGGGCCTGGTTGAGCGCGATGAACACATGCGCGAATGTGTTTGGACGGATAGCAAATGCAAGCGCGTCACCATAGCGAATCGCGCTGTTTTCCGTGCTGTCGTGGGAGATGATTTCGGGCGAACTGATCGTGGCCGTGCTACCGCCCGGCACGCCGGAGATGACGTAGCCGGAAACTGCTTCGTTCCATGCGGTGCTTTGTCCGCCGGCGCTTGCCGGCCACATCAGATTGAGCACCGGGGTGAAGTGGAAGGAGATGTCCACGTGGCCGCGGCCTTCCACCGTGTACGTAATGATCGCGCCGGACAGATCGAGAGGCACGAAAAGCCTTTCGCGGACGACGAAGTCTGGGCCAATGTAGATCCGCGTCACTGCATCGGGAGCGTACTCGATGCGCCGGAGCAGTAGATCTCCGTCGATCTCCGTGGCTGCGCCCTGAGGACGGATGCCGATGCGATATCCGCTGAGGATTTGAAATGGCCACGCCCAGATTTCGAGTCCGTTCTTCGGATATCCCAGGATGGCGGATCGATGGCCGTGCACGGCCACGAAGCGTACGGGTCCGACTGAATCAGTTGAGAGCGTGGGGGCGGATGCGGATTGGGTTGCGGGGAGTGTTTGCGGCCGTGCTGGAGAATTGGCAAACGAAATGGAGAGCGCCGCGCATACGGCAAGGCGAATTAGTGTTTTCATCGCATTTTCGAACATTTCTTGCGCTTGGTGGCAGGACGATCTGAGCGAATCCTATCCTTTGGCAGACAATCGCGGCACAGGTTCAAAACAAAACTTACAAAACTCAGCCTCTCGGAAGAGAGGCTGAGCACTTTTCATTCGTGTCGAGTTAGAACTGGAAGCGTGCGCCGAACTGCAGGCGGCGCATCGAGGTTCCGTCCTGGTTCGCCACTGTTCCTTGAATGGTGCCGGCATTCTGGACGCCAATACTATTCAGGTCCTGACAATCGATACAGGCGTCCGGGTTGGCCAGGTTCACGTGGTTGAAGGCGTTGAACGCCTGGACGATCAATTGCAATCTCAGGTCCTCACGCAGGGTGAAGTTCTTCGCCACCGAAGCATCCACGTTCGTCAAGCCCGGTCCCCACAGAGCATCGCGGCCGATGTTGCCCCACGTGCCCTTAGCCGGACGGGCAAAGGCGCCGAAGCTGTTGTTGGGAGTTCCGGGTTCCTGCAGAACATAGGGCGACGGCGTGAGGTAAGGAACGAACCGGCCCTGTGCGTTGTACTTGCCCTTGTGGATGCCGGGGCTGGCGTTTGTCGCGGTCTTATTCAGGAAGCAGGCGCCGTCGCTGTTGCCTACGTCGTTGTCGGCGGAGCAGCTTGTGTAGCTGGGGGTGAAGGGTAGGCCCCCATCCAGGGTAAGGGAGCCGTTCAATTGGAATCCGCCGATAATCTGGTTGACCCATCCCGGAACGCCCGAACCGACAAGTTTGTCGCGGCCGAAAGGCAGGTCGTAGTTGCCGGCAAAGACGAAGGCCTGGCGGCGGTTGTAGTAGCCGTTGCCGCGGCCGATCTTCGGATCGATCAGGAATTGATAGGACTCATGCCCCAGGGCGTGTGACCAGGTGTAGTGGCTCAGGAACTGCAATCCGGATGTGAAGCGCTTGTTCAGGACGATCTGCAGCGCGTTGTAGCTGCCGGTCGCCTGGTTCGCCATATAGTCGATGCGCTGGGTCCACTGGTGCGGCGTCCCGTACTTCACTCCCAGTTCGCGTTGCGCTGTGCCGTTATAGAAAGGAGACCGCTCGGCCAGGGTATAGATCTGTTTCGTCTCCGGATTGATCTGGTCGAAGCCGGCGAGTGTCTGCTCGTTCGCGTTGTACGAGGGTGAGGACTCAAACATATTGTGGTACGACTCGCTGCCTACATAGCCGATCTGCAGCGACATGTTGGAGGTCAGCTCCTGCTGCAGCATCAAGTTCCATCCCGCAACAGTGGGCAGGCGGACCTGCGTGGGCCGCGCCGTCTGAGAAATTCCGTCCGGCAGCACGTAGTTGCCGTTGGATGGAATCGCAGGGAAGGTGTAGCCGGGAGGGCCCTGCGCCAGAGTGAACACAGCCGCAGCATTCGAATCCGGAGTCAAGGTCTGCTGGATCTGCGTCGGGAACGACGAGGTCAGCACACCGCCGAAGGTGTCGCCCGCCCAGCCCTGGCCATAGACGATGCCGTACCCGGCACGAACCACCGTGCGCGGGAGGACCTGGTAGGCCACCCCGAGACGCGGTGCGAAGTTTGAAAAGTTGTTCTTGACGTTGAGAGTGTCGCTGTTCGATCCATAACCGGCGATCTGCAGAATTCCGGTGTTGAGATTGAGTAGTCCGCCGGCGCCTTTAGCGGTCACAGATTCCGGGGTGTACAGCTCCCAGCGAAGACCGTAATTGAGCGTGATCTTGGGGGTAACGCGCCACTGATCCTGGGCATAGGTAAAGAAGCGGTTCTGACGCGTCTGTGCATTTGTATTCTGCGTCTGCGTACGCCAGAAGGTGGTGGTATCGCC
>DATHIZ010000037.1:0-3081 GCA_035316385.1 Bryobacteraceae bacterium
ATGCGGCGGGCGATTCTCGCCGGAGCCGAAACCATCGAACACGGCTTTGACGGAACGCCTGAAATATTCAAGCTGATGGTGGAGCATCATGTGGCGCTTTGTCCTACCTTGACAGCGGGCGGCGGCGGTGGCCGTCCTGGCAGGACACAGCCGGCCGAATCGCCCGCCATAGCCCGTAAGCGAGCCACCTTTAAGGCCGCACTCGATGCCGGCGTCACCATTTTGAGCGGGAGCGACGTTGGGACTTTTCCGCACGGTGACAACGCGCGTGAACTCGAACGAATGGTCGATTTCGGTATGCCGCCTGTAGACGCTCTGAAGTCCGCCACCTCCGTTGCCGGCCGCGTCCTGCATATGGAAATCGGGGAGGTGAAACCCGGTTTGCTGGCCGACCTGATTGCGGTTGACGGCAACCCCACCAAGGACATTTCCGCGCTGCGTCAGGTGAAGTTTGTCATGAAGGGCGGAGTCATCTACAAGCAGTAGAAGCTTTAAGCCTCGATCTTCTTACGCCGCTTCAAATCAAAATGGTCGCCGCTGGATAGGACGAAGTACTTCTTTCCATCGGCGACCGGTTTGTATTTGGCGGTATGTATAAACACCTTGCTTTTCCCGATCACGTCAAACTTGTTACCCTGCACTACGATTGCGGTACTTTCATCAATTCCGATGCCCAGTAGCTTCGGATACTTCGCAATCACCTGGTCGAGATCGCTTTCCCGGTGACGCGTGATCACGTGCTGGTCAACGGCCGCGTCGCGTAAAAAACCAAGACCCTTCTCATAGCCCGGAGCCATCATCATGGTATTGCCTTCATGCGCGCCGCGCACCAGGTACGATCCTTGTATGGTTGCGCCCGCTGAACTTCCGCCAATGACCCCGCCGCGCTCTAGCAGCTTATTTAATTCCTTCTGCACGCGCGTATTCAAGTAAGAATCCACCAGCCGCCATTGCCGTCCTCCTTCGAACCAAACTGCGTGAGCCGTGAGCAGCGGAGCAACGAATTCTTGCGTATTGGCTATTTTCGGGTCGCGCGTATGCAGAATGATGACGTGCTTGACGCCGGCCTTGTAGAGAAAAGTGTCTTCCGCCTTGATCTTCGGCGTGCCGTCTTCCGCGGTCGGGATGAAGACCATGGGAGCATCCAATCCACCCGCTAGGTCGATGAACCGCCGGGTAATTTCCGGCCCCACCTTGCCGCCGCCGACAATCACCAGCGCCCCGTGAGAAGGCCCAATGGTGGCGGCAAAGGCAGACGTGGCAAGGGCAGAGGTCAAAAGTAATGAAAATACAGTGAGTCTAATGGGCAGCTTCCGCATGGGTTCCTTATTAAGATAGCGTGCCGCCTTACACTTTAAGACTTACAGACGCTCAGCTTTACTGCTGCCGTCCCCAGTAGTACCGCACACCGACGAACGCCCCAAGCAATCTATCCCTGAAGTATACGTCTCCCTTTGGCGAAGTCTTGAAGTAGAACAAACGCTCTCCGCCAATTAGCTCTAGGTTGTGTGTCACCTTGATGGCAAGTAGTGCCTGGGCATCCCCAACGGCGGAGCGATGCGGGAGCCCGAAGCCGGAAGCTTTCACTTCCCAGCGGAAGTGCTTTCCCAGTTCCGCCTCAAACTCACCACCAATGCTGGGTAGAAACAAGGTCTTGCTGCCGGTGGCTATGTTGGTGGTCACGTTCCCGCTTGCGTCCGTGGTCTGGGGTTTAAATGGAGCCGTAATGGTGCTGTTGATATTGATGTACTGCAATTCGTACAACGTCTTGAACCGGATCTTGGTGCTCGGCCGGTACCACGTATACGAAAGATAGTCCCATGAAACCTTGGCGGCCTGGAGCCGGTAGCCCGCCGCCAGGTAGTCGCCTGTGTCATAGGGCTGGTTGAAAAAGGTTTGCGGCGCCGAAAGCGTCGAATTCGAATTGCCTTGCACCCGGAAGTACGAAAGTCGTAGCGTGTTCGAGCGCCCGGCCGGCACCGCCAACTCCAGGCCCGGCGCATACTTCGCGTTTCCCGAATAATCCATGTCGCCCTCGGCCAGCGCCGTAAACCCGCTATTTAGCGACGGCTGCTGCCGGTTGAACCAATAGAGCGCCTCTATGGACAAGCCCCCATCTTCGATGATCCGGGGCTCGACCGGCGGTTTCTTCTGGCGCTCCACTTGAGTCGGCATCCCTGGAGTGGATTGTGCCGGGGCCGGCGGCTGGCTGGGTGCGCTCTGAGGGGGCGCGGACTGCGCGTTACTTGGCGATGGCTCCTGCGCCAAACAAAATCCGGCAAACAAGGCCATCGTGGGAATCGCGCCTAAGCGCACAAATAAATTCATGGAAGAAACTAGACGTAAGAGAAATTGTAACGGTTAAGGAAAATTGTTTACCGAAACGAGTCTACAGCAATGATCGCTATCGAAATCTCATCCTATGGGCCGCCAGATGTCCTCAAACCCGTTCAGCTTCCGCTACCCGAGCCGGGCAACGGTGAAGTCGTCATCCGGGTTGAAGCAGCGGGCGTAGCGCGCGCTGATATATTACAGCGTCAGGGAAAGTATCCGCCGCCGTCCGGCGCTTCTGACATTCCCGGGCTCGATGTTGCGGGTGTTATTCACTCCGTCGGTCCTGGCGTCGAAGGGAATTGGAAGCGCGGAGACCATGTCTGCGCAATCCTATCTGGTGGCGGCTACGCGGAGTATTGCGCGGCGCCCGTTTTGCAAGTTTTGCCGGTGCCCGAAGGTTGGAGTTCCGTGGAGGCCGCCACCTTACCCGAGAATCTCTTCACCGCTTACGACAATTTAGTTACGCGAGCTAGTCTCAAGGCTGGTGAAACGGCGCTTATCCATGGCGGCAGCAGCGGCGTCGGCGCCATGGCGATTATGCTGGTTCAGGCCTGGGGAGCGACCGCCATAGTGACGGCGGGCAGTCCGGAAAAATGCGCGGCTTGCCTGGCATTGGGCGCGCGGTACGCCATTGATTACAAGAAATTAGATTTCGTGGCGGAGGTGCGAACGTTCACCGGCAGCGGCGCAAACGTCATTCTCGACATGGTTGGCGGATCTTACTTCGATCGCAACCTCGATGCACTC
>DATHIZ010000038.1:0-4737 GCA_035316385.1 Bryobacteraceae bacterium
GTGGAGGTACAAGTGACGATCGATCCCACGGGGCACGTGTCGGCGGCTCATGCGTTGAATGACAGCAGCGTCAAGAGCGTGCTCTCCAGCGCCGCGGTTTCGGCTGCCCGCCAGTGGACCTTTCAGCCCGCTACCCTGCGCGGCGAGAAAGTTTCCAGCGAGCACACCATTCTCTTCGAGTTCCGTCCCGAAGCACAAGCACAACGATAGGGCTCAGCGCCCCTTGATGTTGCAGCCGATGCCGGGCTTTTGATCCGCACGGGCGAAGTAGCGTGGGTGTTCCACACCATCCCGCATCCCGGCGAGTTCGGCTATATGTCCCCGTCGCCAGCCCCAACGGAACTGCTTACGGTGCAGCATGACGGCAAATCGGTAGATATCGTTGCGCAGGTCACCAAGCAGGGATTTGTGTTCGTGTTCGATCAGATGACAGGCAAACCCCTGTGGCCAATTGACGAGCGCCCCGCGCCTGCCACCGATATGCCCGGAGAAGAAGTTTGTCCCACGCAGCCGTATCCGGTGAAGCCGCCGCCCTTCGCGCGCCAGAAGTTCACGGCGGACGACGTGAACTCGTTCATTACAGATCCCGCCGAGCGGGCCCGCATTCGCGATGAGATCCAGAGCGCCCGTAACGAGGGACTTTTCACGCCTCCGCACCCGTTGCCACTGCGGCTCCGGGCATGGTTCACTACCGCAGCGGATACGGCTACATGACATCAAGCATCGGTCTATCTCCCATCAGTCCGCCATGGACATCGCTCACGGCTTACGACCTGAACCAAGGCATCATCAAATGGACTATGCCTCTCGGCGAAGTTCCCGACCTTCGGAACAACGCGCCAGTCCTCGACCCTACTAAAAACGGCCTAAGTGTGGGAATTAATGAACGGCTTACGGGTTTTCTCCTATATTGGCGAATCTTGCCGGACGACATTATTCAAACAACCCCACTGCTTGCCCCGGGTGTTGAATCCGGCCGCACTGTTGTGCTTTTTAGTTAAACCAAGGAAAGACAGATGCCTTCAAAACCTCACAAGCTTGCGGCCGGATTATTAATGCTTGTCATGCTCTTTCTCGCTGGAGGAGCGGCCCTACGCGAATCCGTCACCGTGGACGAAGTAGCACATATTGGCGCCGGATTAAGCTACCTGCAACGTCTCGATCTGCGGCTTAATCCCGAACACCCACCGCTTGCAAAGATACTCGCGGCGGTACCGCTTGTGATGGCTGGAACGCGCGCCGAGTATTCCAGCGGTCCTTGGAAAGCTAGCAACAGCTTTCTTCGCTCTTTTATCATGCAATGGGATTTCGGCAACTATCTGCTTGGACGGTGGAATGATTGGAAGCCGACTCTGATGCTCGCTCGTGCGCCGATGACGGCTCTTACTCTTCTGTTGGGATGGATAGTTTTTACTTATGGTGCACGGTTGGGCGGCGCTTGGGGTGGATTGCTCTGTCTCGCCGCCTACGTCACAACTCCGGCATTCCTGACCTTTGGTCCCTTGGTAATTACCGACGTTCCCGTGACGCTGTTTATCGTCATTACACTATGGCGCCTTGGTGAGATGTGGACGGCTCCCTCGCGGAAGAATGCGCTACTGTTCGGGCTGGCTCTGGCGGGGGCATTGCTATCGAAGTTTACAGCCTTGCTTTTGTTCCCGGTTTCGCTAGTGCTGTTCTTACACACGCGGATGTGGCCCCTCGCTGCGGAACCGAAGGACAAGGGGGAGCGAAAGATCTGGCGCCGCGAACGGTGGCGCAGTTTTCTGGTGGGTTCGGCTTTCGCCCTCGCCGTCGTGTACCTCTTCTATTTTGTCTTTTCTCTGAACCAACCTGACGACGCTCTTGATCGGATTGGCAGCGGTCCCTGGGCAAGCGTAATCCGGCGTCCACTCATGCCAGTCTGGTTATACATTCGCGGCATTTTGTTCATGCTCTCCATGGGATCACGGCCAACGTTTGTTCTTGGCCACGAATATGCGCACGGCGTTCCGTTTTACTTTCCAGTAGTTCTTGCGCTGAAGTCCACTCTCGGCTTTTTGCTGCTTCTCATTCTGACTGCTGTGGTTCGAGTGGTGCTGCCTCGCGGAAAAGAATTGAAGCCTAAAATTGTTCCGGCGGAATTTCAAGCCCACTGGCGGACGTTTATGGTCGCTTTCTTTTTCTTTCTAGCAGTATGTCTGCTCAGCCAACTTGACATCAGCATCAGGCACTTTGCCGTGCCGATCGTTCTTCTCGTTCTTATGCTGGCGCCGCTGCCTTGCATGATCCAGAAGATGCCATCGCCTAAACCGCTGCTGGCACTGACGGTGGTCTTCCTTGCAAGCAGCTTCGTGGCGTGCTTTACTGCGTATCCATATTTTTTCCCTTTCGAGAACAGTCTGGCATTAGGACACCCGATCTACACATTGCTGAATGATTCGAATGTCAGCTGGAATGGAGATCTGCCCGAAGTAGATGAGTTTGCAAGGCAGCACGGATTGTCCAAGATCAAGCTGGATTGGGCTTCGATTTCCGATCCCATCCTTGTGACGCCGCGCGTGGAAGACTGGGATTGCCAAACTCCGTCGAGTAGCGACGCGGGGCATTGGGTTGTCGTTACGGCCGTTTCCATTCTTGAAAATCACAACTGCCGGTATTTGCGGCAATATCCGTCACAGGCGATTGCTGGCGGAGGGATGTATGCATTCCACCTTCCGCCAACGATTCCACCGCCGGGCGCACCGAACGGTCCGCCCTTGCTTAACGAACGAAAGCGCATGTGGGGCATGCCTTTCGATGTTCGTGCGCGCAGCATGGAATTAGCGCGCAATCCCGACAGACTGGAAGCAGAACTTCAGAGCTTTTTGCACGAGTTCGAGCAATTGAGCAAGAAGCAAAAATGAAACTGATAGTCGGCGTTACTCTCCCAACAGTCCAAACTGTTGACTCCGAGCCGGAAGCGTAAGCGACCACGATGTTCCATTACTTACGAACGCCCTAAGTGATCACGTACGGTCAAGGTTCTTATACACGTCCCCAATGTTCGTATTCACGCCAAGTTGAAGAGGACTCAGCGGACCGAACACCGGTGAGGTCAAAAGTCGGTTAGCCATTAAAAATTGGCTGTAGCCGTTCGACTGCATGGATTTGAGCGAAGCCACGGTGATGCTCTCCTGCATCTCGCTCACTGATTTTCCGGCTTTCCGGCCTGCGTCCACCCTCTCTGTCAGTTCTTCAATGTAGTTGCGCATGCCGGTCATGGGTTGGCGGCTGGTATGTAGCGGACCGTGCCCCGGAATAACGCGGTCGAAGCCAAGCTCCGCAATCGAGTCAATGGTTTTTGGCCAGGACTTGGGAAAGCCGTCGGCGATGAAGGGTGGAATGCCGTGAACCGCGTCGCCGGTCGAAACGATTCGCTTCTGCGGGCAAAACGTGACGATGTCGCCTGCTGTATGAGCATGCCCCCGGAATTCGAGGTGAAGGTCATGCGCCTTGTCTCGAATGACGTATGATTTATCGAACGTAATGGTGGGAAGCTCCAGCGTGTAGTTCTGCAGTTCCGCCTGGTAGGCTTTCAGCTGCTGAATCTGCCCCTCGCAGAAAGCCTTTTCGCCTGGCGACGTCGATTTACTCGCGCGCGTCCGAAGCGCGTCAATTTGCTTCGGCACGTTGTCGAGCGAATCCTTCAGCCTCGTTTCGGCCAGCTCCGACATCAGCCGCTTGGTCGGCGCACTGGCGATGAAATCGATTTTCTTCTCGCCCACACGGTAGGCATGGTTGCCCTGCGTGTGGTCCCAGTGGAAATGCGAATTCACCACGTAGCGGACCGGCTTCGTTGTCACTTCCTTCTTGATTTGCGCAATCAGCGATGCCGCGGCGGAAGGCTTGGAGTGCGAATCCACCACCAGTACGTCGTTCGCATTGACAAAGATTGCCGAATTGGAGTTGATTTGCGCTTGGGCGTGGGCCTGGGCAAAGTACACGCCCTCGGCGGCTTTCTGTATATCGAAAAGCTGCGCGCTGGAGCCCGGCGCCATGGCACGCCCCCATGCCGCGCGATGATGAGCCAGTTCGAGGATGGAAGCTCCAGCCAGAGTTCCATGCACCATCGTCCGGAAAAAATCGCGGCGCGAGGCCTTTGAATCGTGTGAGTGAGCGTGGTTATGCAAGTAGCATCCTTTCCTGGTCCACGCGTTGTAGCTTATCGCACCGGTCCAAGGCGTTTCGACCCGCAGGAGCCGCGAACGATCAGGCTGCAATCCAGCAGAATATCGCGTGCCGGGATGTCGGGCCTTGCCAGGCGCTCCAGCATGGTAGCGATGGCTACATTGCCGATCTGCCGGCAAGGCTGATGCGCCGTTGTCAACGGAACAGGTAGTAAGGCCGCATACTTCACGTCGTCTATTCCGACGATGCGAACGTCGTCCGGTATCTTATATCCGAGCGACAGCAGAGTATGCATCAAATGCCCTGCTGTCCTGTCGTTCCCGCAAACGAATGCTTCCGGCCGCAGATCGTTCATGATTCCGCGCACCCTCTCTTGGTCCGCCGGGTCGAGCAGCTGAACAAATTCTTTCTCGATCGGAAGATCGCGCGTGAGCATGGCGGCCCAATAACCGGAAATCCGCGCCGTCACTGTGGACGCAAGATCGGGATAGGCAACGAAGACGACTCGCTTGCAACCGAGCTTCAGCAGGTGTTCCGTAATGATATACCCGGTTTTGTGATTATCAATGCCGACCAGGTCCTGTTTTC
>DATHIZ010000039.1:0-15214 GCA_035316385.1 Bryobacteraceae bacterium
GCAGGACTTCGACGTACGCGGCGCGGAGCATGAGCAGGAAAGCGCAGGCCGCCATGACGCAACCGGTGACACGCACGGGAGTTCGGAAGGCGGGTTCCAGCGTGCCGCTTTCCGGATGCACCGATTGATTTGAGATGCCGAGCAGCACGGCGAAGATGACAAAGTTGGCCAGCATGGCAGTGTTGCCCGAGCTCAAGAAAGGGGAGACAACACCGGAGAGAGGAATGGCCCCGAGAGCGCCGCCGGAGATGAAGAGCATTTCTACCGCTACAAGAGAGCCCAGGCCGAGGGCCAGGAAAGTGGCGTATTCATCCGGAGCGCGGAGTGCGATGCGAAAAGCGCGCTGGACCAACAATACGAAGAGGACGCCGATGCTGAGGACACCGGGCAGACCCCACTCTTCGGCAAGGGAAGACAGAACCAGATCCGTATGGCCGGCGGGGATGACGATGGGGTCACCCCATCCGGGTCCCGAGCCCCAAGGGCCTCCGGTGGCAAAGGCCCATAGAGAATGAGCGAGTTGGTCTCCGCCGTGAACATCGTTATTCCAGGGCGAGAGCCACATGGAGACGCGGTCCACGACGGTGTGGGGCGCACCGAAGTGATAGCCGATGACGACGCCTGCGATGAGCGAGAACAGACCAGCTAACGCGAGTCCGGAACGACCTCGCGCGATGCCAAAAAGAAGCAGGAAGACAAAGCCCATTACCAACGCGGGGCCCATGTCTTTCAATATGAAAAAGACTGTCAAGCCGCAGGCGACGCCGCACATTACCGGCAAAGCGTGACTGAAACGGGGGAGTTTGAGCCTGCGCAGCCATTGGGGAACAAGTGTCTTCTGATGCAGGTCACGCAGGTGTTCCCAGTTTTGCGCAAAGTAACCGGCCAGGAAGAAGATCAGCAGGATCTTGATGACCTCGACGGGTTGGAAGGGCCCGAGATTGACCTTGGCGTCGCTGCCAGTGGGGCCGGAGCCCAGGCCCAATAAGGCAATGAACAAGGCGAATGCGGCCAGCAACGGCGTATAGACCCAGCTTGAAAACACGCCGTGATGAAAGGCTTTGAAGAGCGGGAGCAAGAGCAAAGCGCAACCGAGCAGGACGCCCCAGGCAAATTTTTTGAATTCGAGCGTGTCACGCAGTGGATCACGCAGGCTGACCATGAGGATCAAGCCCATGCCGGTGAGGAGCTGAAGCGCGGGAAGAATGGCGGGGTCGCCACGAAAGCGCTGCCAGCGCCACAGGAAGTGGACTGCCCAAAAGCCCGCGAGGTACAGCAGGCTCCAAGAGACGAATTCGCGCATAAATTCCTGCTGCGTGCGGACGGTGACCAAGGGCTTGAATTTACCCAGAGGCAGAAGAGGCAGGCTGGCGGGGGCGCTTTTGCCGCCGTTGGTTTCTTTCTCCCAAAGCGCGCGGGCGCGGGGGTCAGCTTCCGCATCAGAGGGACGCAAGCGAAGCCGCGGGAAAGCTCCTACATTGGGAAGCGGGCGGTGTTGCTGCAGGAAGTCCCAGGTCCGCTCAGTAATGTAGGCGCGGTTTGCCGGGTCGTTGAAGACTTGGAGGACATTGCTCAACTGCGCGGGAGTTTGGGCGCTGTTGAGGTTCAGTATATGACCGCTGTTTGCATCTTGAGCCCAGTCTTGTGTCTTGGCGGTGTAAACAAGAGCGAGGCCCCAAGCCACCAGGAGAGAGGCCGGCAGCAGGAAGAAGAATTCGCGGCGGCGTTCGGGTGAGGCAGCTCCGCGTTCGAAACCGGGGCGGGCAGCGGCGGCGGGTGATTCCCAACTCCTAGTGACGGCCATGGCTATGTCCTCCTTCGTGCTGCAATCACCACAACTGCCACCAATGGGTTCGTTTCGCGGGGCGCTTGACGGATTTACGTTTGGCCGGCTCCGGGGGCGCCGGCGAATCTTGTTGGATGGTTGCTTCGAGGTCGTTTTGCTGGCTGCGATCGCGATAGAGCTGTTCGAGGCTGGCGCTCACGTTGGAGAAGCCGACCAGCGGTTCGTACAGCTTGCGCGCGTTTTCCGTGTCGGCGCGGGACATCTGGAGCCATTTCCCGGCTTCGTCCAGATTCTTGCCAGCCGCTTGGCGGGCGCGGCCCAGTTCCCATTCTGAACGGTAAAGATAGCCGTCGGCTTGTTGAGCGGTCTCGCGGGGACCGCCCTGGAAGCCCAGGCGCTGCGCTTGTTGAGACTCGGCCATGGCCTCCCCAATATTGTGGAAGGCGTAAACATAGACGCGCGCCAGACCGAGATGCGGATCAGGCGCGCGCGGCAGGTAGGATGCCGCCTGGCGAAAGTTATCGATGCTGAGCGCGGCTTTGGGCAGCCGGGGGTTTTGCACCAGGTTGAGATAACCTTCGCAGAGCGCCAGTTTCCCTTTGGCTTTGTTGTCCGCCGCATCGATCTGCAGCGCGTATTGCAGGCAGAGGCGCGCGCGGGCCCAGTCGAAATCATTGAGATGGCTGTCGGAGCTGGTGCGGTAGCTGTCGATGACGTTGTCGGCGGCGGAGAGCAGGTTCGCGCGAAAGGCCCCCTTGGAAGCGGAGACAGGAGAGAACACTCCCAGAAAAGCGGTGCGGCGTTTCAGATCCTGATACAGGCTCCAATCGGACGCCACGATCTGGGCCGGTTCATGCGCGTAATCGCGGGAAGAGCGCAGCGGCGACAGCGCGGAGTACAGGCGATAGTAATAGCCGAGCGGCATGAACAGCAGCAGACCGGCCAGCAGGCCAGCCAGGAGGGCGATAGCCAAGTTGCCCGTCTGGTTGCCGACGAAACGGACATGGATGGGCGCACGAGCGGCGGCGGGCTTGGCTTTGGCTGCTTGCGACGCCGCGGAAAGACGGGTCTCGGCTCCGCTGCGGCGTCCGTTAACCGGATTTACCGTGACGGTCTTTGTGACTGCGTTTGGCGCGGACACATTTGTAGCCACCAGGCGCGTTTCGATGGGCTCGGCTTTGGCGGGGATGGCCAAGCCGGGCATGAACACCTGTTTCTCAATGGTGGCATTGGCGTCCCATTTGGGAGCGTGTTCGGTTTCGGCGGCGGTAGGGCGGCCTTCGAGGAAGGCGCGCAGATCGTTTTCAAAGGCCTCGGCCGATTTGTACCGGCACCCAATGTCCGCCGCGAGGGCCTTGCCGCCAATGGCTTTGAGCGGGTTGGGGCAATCTTCCGGCAAGGCGCGGGGCGGCCGCTTGGATTGAATCAGGTTTTCGAGTTGACGGGTATCCTGCGCCTGGTACGGCGGGCTGCCGGAGAGCATTTCGAACAGGCTGACGCCGACGGCCCAGAGATCGGCATGCACGTCTACCTGCGCTTTGCTCAGGCGTTCGGGAGAGCAATAACTGGGGCTGCCCAGATTGTGGCGCGTGAGGTGATGGGTGGAGGTGATGACTTTGGCGATACCGAAATCGAGCAGCTTCAGATCGTCTTTCAAGCCGATTTGGACGTTGGACGGCTTGATATCGCCATGGACGACAGCGATCTTGCGGCCGTTGACATCCGAGAAGAAGGAATGCAATGTGCGGAGCTGGCTGCAGATTTCGGCCGCGTAACGGGCGGCGCGCCGGGGATCGAAGCGGCGGTCCGTCTGCAAAATTTCAGCGAGGGTCCGGCCTTCGAAATATTCCATGGCGACGAAGAAGGAATTGTTCTGTTCGCCGAATTCATACACTTCGAGGATGCGCGGATCGAGGTGGTGCAACTGCCTTTGGATTTGCGCGCCGCGCGTTTCGGCTTCGATGACTATACGCGTGAGCTCATCGCGCGAATGCTCGATGCGCTTCAGGACGACGCGCTGATTGGTCCAGGTATCGCGGGCAAGATACACGTCGGTCAAGCTGCGGCTGAGCTTGCGAATGATCTCATACTTTCCGAATTTTTCCGCCGGCGGAGCTAGAGATTCGCTGGGTTGCATCAGGCTCCAAGCTTTGCTTTGACCGGGGCTGCCTTTTTCTTAACCGGCGGCGCGGGCGCGATCATGTTATCTTGCAAAACCGGATGCGCGGCGTCATCGATCTCCATTTCAGGAGCTCCGTTTTCGGAGATGCGGTTGCCCACCAGGCGAGGCGAGCCGGGACCCCGAATCGCGATACCGGTACCGGAGTTGGCATGGATGAAGTTACCAAGCAAGAGCGCATGCGAATCGCCTTCTATGCGAATGGCGAAATCGGCGGCTCCGGAAATTTCGGAATCATTCACCTCCACGGAGGAACCGGAGAGCAGGATGCCGATGCGGAGCGGATGCGTCGCGTCACTGACGATGCGCAGCCCTGAGACGCGGGCGGCGGCGACGGAATGCGCGGCCAAGGCGATTCCAGAATCAGGGGAAGAACTGGGATCATTGCGCAAGACGGCCATACGTGGGACGTTGGCGATGAGATTGACGCGATCTTTCAATTGCAGCGGGCCGAGATAATCGCCTGGAGGAATACTGATGGTATCTCCCGGCTGCGCGGCAGCAAGGGCACTGACGATGGCAAGCGGATCGGCGGGGTTGACGGCGATGACCTGCGGCAAGTGCGGCGCGGGTGCTTCGGTTTTCCGGGCGACCGGCTGGTTGGCCGGATGGCTGGTCAGAAGATTCAGCAACGGCCACAGCAGCACACCGATGACAATGCCGGCAAGAATCAGGAGAACGCTTTTCCAAACCCCGGGCCAGCCGGACACGTCGGCGCGCATGCGAGTGGTGGCATGCCGCGCGCGGATCTCAGACAGAGCGCTGGATTCGGTTCCCAGAAATTCGGGACCGGCCACGAAAACCACGCTACTGTTGTCGTGGCCACCGGCAGCGTTGGCGGCTTCGACCAGTTGTTGCGCGATTTTGGAGGCATCGCCATCGAAGCGTTCAATGATTCCGTTGATTTCAGCGGAGGGGACGTAGTCGCTCAGGCCATCACTGCAGAGGAGAAGGGCGGCGTCCGGGCGGAAGAGAAAGTTTTTCACTTCGACGAATTGCGGATCGTCCGGCAGGCGCGGGACGGAGCCTACATCGCGAAAGACCTCGTTCCGGCGCGGATGAAGCATGGCCTGCTTCTCTGTCAACAATCCCTGATCCTCCTCTTCGCCAACCGGCGAATGATCATTGGTGAGCTTGCGCAGTTTGCCGTTCCAGCTCAGGTAGAGGCGGGAATCGCCCACGTGCCCGACGATGATGCGATCACCGGAAGCAACCGCCAGCGTGAGGACGCAGGCCATGCCGTCATATTCGGGATGGGTTTGGGCAAGATCATAGATGCGGTTGTTGGCGGCGGCTATGGCGATACGCAGCTGGGCCTCCATGTCTTCCGCGTCGGGATCGAGCGATTTCAGATTTTCCTGGATGGCGCGGACGGCAGTTTCGGCGGCCACTTCACCGGCGGCGTGCCCGCCCAGGCCGTCGACGACCAGAAAGAGACCGCGCGCCTCGTCTACCCAAACGCGATCTTCATTGATATCGCGTTCGAGGCCCGGATGCGTGTAAGCGGCGGCGCGCCAGGCGACAGCGGTTTTCACGGCGATCTCCGGGTGCGCCAATGTGCGGCCAGCAAAATCACGGTGAAGAGGAGGAAGAGCAACACAAAGGGAGCATGCGCCGGATAAGCGGAGCTCATTTGCGGACCTCGAACTGGAGAGTGAGGATTTCGCCCACAGCTATTTCGGCGCGTTCGGGAAGCGGCTCTTCGGCGCTCTTGCGGAGTTTTTTGCCGTTGACCCAGGTGCCGTTGGTGCTGGAGTCGCAGACATAGAAGGCGCCAGTGGCGGGATCGCGGCGGATGACGAGGTGTTCGCGCGAGACTTCGTCGTTGGTGTAGAGCGCCAGATCCATGGGCTGGTCATTTCCTCCGCGCCCGACGCGCACGTGATTCTGCACGATGAGATAGACCTGTGGGCCGGAATCATCCTGATAACGGACTTCGGCGTAGACCGTGTCAGCGGAACTGTGATTGACCCTTACGTCCCCGGTGGTTTTTTGACCGGCGCGCTGGGCAGAGGCCGAAGGTTCGCGGTTGATGAGAGTCGTTTTCGTGCCGCGAAAACCGGGCTGGACGGTTTCATTGAGTTCGGAATGGATTTCGACGTCGCCCATCGGAACTTCGCTATCGGGGAGAAATTCGATGTCCCAATCGCGGCAGGCGATTTTGTGATCCTTGGGGGGTTTGCCGGGGCGCGACAGCCCGAGCAAGCCCGGCTTGGCGTTCAGTTCGGCGACGCGGGCGCGCAAGGCACGGCGGGCATCGTCGATTACCAGATCGAACACGCCGCTGAGAGTAGCGTGATCTTCGGGGTTCAGGTAAATGGTGAAAACGCACGGCAGCAGGACGGAATAGGCCATGTCAAAGCGGCCGAGTTCCATGTTGCGCAGGAGTTCGCCGATGATGACGGTTCCATTGAGGCGCGCTTCGGCGGCTTTGCCCGGGTTCTGGCCTGATTGCGTCAAGCGTGGTTGAGCCAAACGTGCATCCCTCCCCTGGCGGTTTTCAGCCTAGTCCATTTCAGAGACGTTTTTCCGTGGGCCAAGTTCCATCCCCCAAGGCGGTTGAATCCAAAGATCAAAGTAACTTAATGAGACGCCAGTCAAGAGCGCGACGCCTGCCGCCATATTAACGTAAAATTTGTGACTGAAGTTTCTCGATTACGCCGGGCCGCGCGTCCGGAACCGGGGAGGGTTTGTTAACGAGTTTTTGTTAAGAAGTGTCGGAATGGGCAACCCTGAGCGTGGCCGCTTCGTCTTGGCCACAAAGGACGCATATGCCTGATCACCCAATATTCTCCCGGCGAGGGTTTGTGACCACCGGGCTTGCGGCGGCAACGACTTTCAAGCTGCAGCTTGCGGCTCGAGCGGCCGGGCTGGGCGGAGAGGCCGCGGTTTGCAGACCGATCGCGGAGCAGGAGGTGGGACCTTACTATATTGCCGATGAGCTTCTCCGCTCCGACATTGCGGAGGGCAAGCCGGGTGCGCCGTTGTCACTGCGCATCGTTGTTTTGGATGCACGCACCTGCCAGCCGCTCGCTCATGCGGCTGTCGATTTATGGCATTGCGACGCGCTGGGCCTCTATTCGGGCTTCACCAAGCAAAACGCCATGGGGCCTGGTGGTCCGCCGCCGGGAAATCGTGAGGGACCACCGGGGATCGAGAGAGGCCGACCTGCGGAGCACCATCCTAGCGATCAACTTACGTTTCTGCGCGGCATACAGGTAACCGGCGATGACGGAGCAGTAGACTTTCGCACGATTTTTCCTGGGGTTTACATGGGGCGGACGAATCATATCCACTTCAAAGTACGGGTGGGCGGCAGGGCAGCCGGACAATCCTATCAGGCGGGGCACACTTCGCACGTAGGGCAGATCTTCTTTCCGGAAGAGCTTGCGGCCAAGCTCATGGCGGAGGAGCCATACCGGCGACATCAAATTCATCGCACCACGCAAGCAGAAGATCAGATTTATGGTGGGCAGCAGGGAGAGTTGCCGGTTGCTCGCATTGAGATCCAGGGGCGCTCGCGCACAGCGGGGACGACTGTGCCCGCAGCGCTTCACGCGGAGTTGATTGCCGCGGTGGATCCGACCGCCACACCTGCCGAGGCCCGCCGCGGAAGGTGAAATAGGTCAAAGTAGAAGTACATTTGCCGACATCTACAAACTCTTCACCGCGCGTGGCGCTGTTCACCGACTCTTTTCAAGAGACCAACGGAGTGGCCACGCTAAGCAGGCATCTGTCCGAGTTTGCGCGAGCCTGTAGGCTTCCTTTCCTAGTGGTTTATGGGGATCAGCAAACCAGCCATACGCAGGATGGCACGCTTGAGACGCTCCGGTTGAAACGCGGCCCTGCTGCTTTTCCGTTAGACAAAGGTCTTTATTGCGACCCATTCCTGACACGGCATAAGCAATACGTGATTGACCAATTAGCTGCTTTCAAGCCGGACTTAGTGCACATCACGGGGCCTGGCGATGTTGGACTTTTGGGACTCTGGGTAGCCCGCAGTTTGGGGATACCGCTGGTGGCTTCCTGGCATACCAATCTGCATGAATATCTTGGGCGGCGGTTGGAGCGGGTGTTCCAACTGGCGCCTCATGGGATGCGCGATTCCGTGTCCCGAGTCATTGAACAACAGAGCCTGCGGGGCTTGCTGCGCCTTTATCGAATGGCCAATTTCGTTTTAGCCCCTAACCAGACAATGGTGGATTTGCTGCACGCGAGAACGGGACGACCAGCCTTTCTCATGGCGCACGGCGTGGATACAAACGGATACTGTCCGGCGGCGCCTGCCCGTGGGGGCGAGCAGCCCTTTTGTATCGGCTATGTGGGCCGGTTGACCACCGAGAAAAATGTTCGTTTGTTCGTAGAGATAGAGCAAGAACTTCTTGCAGCCGGAGAGCAGAACTATAAATTCCTGATTGTGGGCGACGGCGGCCAACAGGACTGGCTGCGGAAGCACCTGCAGCGAGCGGAGATGGCGGGCGTGCTTCGCGGCAAGGATCTGGCGGAGGCGTACGGCCGCATGGACGTGTTTGTCTTCCCTTCCCGCACGGATACCTTCGGCCTGGTGATACTCGAAGCGATGGCTTCGGGCGTCCCAGTGCTTCTTGCACGGGAGACGGGCGAACGCGCCGGCGTTGAGGACGGGGTTTCCGGGCTCTTTTGCGAAGATTTCGCCGCGAGCTTGCAACGCCTGATGCATGATCCGGGCCTACGCCTGACAATGAGTTGCGCCGCTCGAAAATTCGCTGGGAACAATAGCTGGCAGCGGGCCTTCGAACAGTTGTATGGAACTTATGCGGAGGGGTTGAGCATTAAAAGGTAAAAAAGCGGCCGCTTTCGCGTTGGAATTACCTACGGCCGTAATCAGTGGTACCGTTATCAAAAAGGAGAAACCGATGTCTGAATCGACAAGACGCGATTTTCTTAAAACCGGCGCGGCAGCCGCAGCGACGGCAGGCTTAACCGCTTTTCCGCTGGCTTCCGAGCCCGCCAAACGATCCGCCACCGATTTCGTGACGCTTGGTAAGTCGAACGTGAAGGTTACCCGGCTGGCGCTTGGAACGGGCAGCCATAGCGGCGCGGTGCAGCGCAATCTTGGGCAGGAACAGTTCACGAGCCTGGTGCGCTATGCCTATGACCACGGCATCCGGTTTTTTGAAACCGCCGAGAGCTATCACGGCATGCCGGAGATGCTGGGCACGGCGCTCAAGGGACTCCCGCGCGAAAGCTATGTCCTGATGACGAAATACAGCACGCCGGCGGCAGGTGATCCCGCACCCAAGATCGATCAGTTTCGCAAGCAGCTTAACAGCGACTACATCGACATCCTTCTTCTACACTGTCTGCGGCCTCCGACGTGGTCCGCCGATTACAAGCACCTGCAGGACGGTTTCTCGGAAGCGAAGGAGAAAAAGGTTATCCTCTCGCATGGCGCGTCGGTTCACGGCCTTCCCGCGCTGAGAACGTTTCCGGGCAACCAGTGGCTTCAGGTTGCCATGATCCGCATGAATCACAATGGAGCGCGCATGGACACGCCGGAAATGCGGGACGTGGAACAGCAGGGCGATGTGAATGAAGTTGTCGCGCACACGAAAAAAGTGCACGCCGAGGGAATGGGCGTGATCAGCATGAAACTAGTGGGCGAAGGGCGTTTCACGCGTGCCGAAGACCGGGAAGCGGCCATGCGGTTCGCGATGAACCTGGGCTGTGTCGACGCTGTGACAATCGGTTTCGCCGACACTGCTCAAATTGACGAAACAATCGCCCGCATGAATCGCGTGTTGAACGCTTAGGCAGTTCGACCAGTACGGCAACCGCTTCGTATAGACTATAGCGGGAGCAAAACAGGTAATGAAAGCAGGCGTGCTTTATTGGGCATGGCAGTATTGTCCGCGATGACATTTCTGTCCCCCACGGCGGTAGGTCAGACGATACAGTGCAATTTTGATGGCTACAAGCCCGTGGATGGATTGCACGCGGGAATAAACCGGGGCATTCTCGAGTTGATCTGGAAGGGTGAAGACGGGCAAACACTGCAGGCGCTGTTCAGCATTCATGACGGCCATCCCGTTATCCAGCAACTAGCGGCGCGCAGCGGCGGCGCATGGGATGTCCTTGGAAAAGACTTGACCCCGGACTTCCAAGTAACTACCGGGCGGCGCCGCATCTCGTCAACGCAGCGCAACCTGCTCAAGAAATTCGATATCGACACACCAGCGGAAGAAGACGTAAGAAAATGGAATACCTTCTGGGATGCGCCGCTGGTGGTTCCGGGCGGCTGCGATACGACCGACCTGCCGCGTAAAGCAGATGAGATTCAACGGGCCGCCGTCAGCTACAAGTCCCAGAGCTGTCACGTAACCAGTACTGGCGCGCGTGTGAGCGTGACATTCGATGGCCTGACTTTGGGGTTGTTTTCGGGCGACGTCGAGTTCACGGCTTATAAAGGATCGAACCTCCTGCGTCAAGAAGCGATCGCCAAGACCGAACAGCCGTCGGTGGCTTATATCTATAAGGCGGGATTGAAAGGTTTCGCCATCGATGACAAGACAAAGCTTACATGGCGCGACACCGCGCGGCAATGGCAAGCATACGCATTCGGAGGATCGCCCAACAACGAACCGATCAATCTGCGCGCGCGCAACCGCCTTGAAATACTCGAGACCGGGCGGGGATCGCTGGCTGTATTCCCACCTCCGCACAAATTCTTTTTTGCGCGCGAAAATGAAGTTAATCTCGGCTACGTTTATTACCAAAAGGATAATGATCATAGCTTTTCACTAGGCGCCATGCAGCCGGAAAGGGGAGAGGGCTATGTGCCGTGGGGCGCCACGGATGCGATCTGGAAAAGGCGCAGCGAAGTTTCTCGAGAGGAATGGGATAACTTTGCACTGTACAATGCTCCGCCGGGAACGCTCCAGCACATGGCGGTTTACTACTATCTGAGCGCGAAAGACGATCGCGCCACACAGCAAGCGGTTCTTGCGTACACACACGATGACGTGTTCAAACCGGTACCGGGCTTCAAAGTAGTCACGGGCCACTTTCACATGGACTACAACGAGGTGCTTCGCGACCGCAACACTTTGGATTACCAGCCGGGCTGGGTTCCGGTCTTTCGCGGGCTGGGCATCAACGTAGTCTACTTAGGTGATTTCCACGATGATTCCGATCCAAACGATCCTGGCCCCAAGCGATTCGCCGAAGAGAAGATCTACTTCGAGGGTTCGCGCAGGATGTCGGATAAAGACTTCCTAGTAGTGCCCGCCGAGGAGCCGAACGCGTACCTGGGCGGCCATTGGTACCTGATGACGCCCAAGCCAGTTTATTTCTCGCATGCCACGCCGCGTCCGGCGAACCAACAGTTCATGGAAGACGATCCGGTCTATGGCCATGTGTATCACCTCGGCTCCGCCGACGACGTGCTGAACATGGTGAATCGCGAGCAAGGCATCCTGTGGACAGCCCACCCGCGCACGAAGAGCTCAGAAGGTTATCCGGAAGCGTATAAGGATAAGGATTTCTTTCTTAGCGATCGTTTCATAGGCGCATCCTGGGAATCGCTGCCCACTGACCTCTCCGAAAAGAGACTCTGCGAAGTGCGCTGTTTTGGGACCACGGACGATATGAGCAACTGGGCCCGGAAGCCAAAGTTCATGCTTGCCGAAGGTGATACTTACACGAAATGGCCAGAGGACGAGACTTACCCACAACTGGCCGTCAACTACCTGAAGCTTGACCGCGTGCCTCTTTACAACGAAAGCTGGTCTCCGATTGTGGAAGGCATACGCGCAGGCAGCTTCTTCGGCACGACCGGCGAGATTCTCTTCCACAACTGGGGCGTGGAAGGCACGGGCGCAAAGGCCATCTACAACGCGGCCATTGAATATACGTTCCCACTAGAATTTGCCGAGCTGGTATGGAGCGACGGCACGAAAGTCGACCGCAAGGTGATCAATCTGACCGGCACGGCGCCCTTCGGAACCAAGAACTTCAAGATCCCGTTTGATGCAACGGGTAAGAAGTGGGTGCGATTCGCAGTATGGGATTCAGCGGGTAACGGCGCGTGGGTTCAGCCTGCTGCAGCGCCAAGCCATGATTAGACAAGTAGAGTCAGGAGCGGTCGAGGTCACTAGTGGAATGGAGCGACGAGGAGCGCTTTGCATCCGAACGCGCTTTGAAGAAACTCAGCGCAAACGGTATCTCATCAGGATAGGCGGCGCACCAAGCGACAATCCGTTCGAGCTTGACCATGTCATCTTGAATGGCACTGATCTCCATCAATTCCGCCTCGACTACCTGTTCATCTCTTCTCATTTGGCTCTCCCCGGTGGCAATCGCCTTTATCCTACCGCGCGGCCCGTCTCGTTCCACAAGTTGGCCGCCAAAGTGCAACGATTTGTCTCGTAAAAGCATAAAGCTGCTTGCGCCTTTCTTGACGAAAAACTGATCCGCATAGAAACGGCGGCCATCGCGCTGTAGCTGATAAGAACGGCTAATCAGGCATGAGGAATACTCGTTGGACCGGGCGCTCGCACGGATTCATACTTGCAGACAGAGGTTAGACAATGAAACTAAGACATCAGATATCCCGGACAGTAATTGCCGCTCTTGCGTTCACCGTTATGGGCTTAAGCACCCAAGCGGCTGCCGCCAATAGCGTCGTAACTCATAAGGGTTACCAGCTTCTGGGTGAAACAACATTAGGCAACACCAAAGTTACCGATCTTTTCTTGCGCGCCGATGGTCACGGAAAAACATACTTGTATGTTGCGTATGCAGGTAATACTATTTCGGTGTTAGATGTGACAGATGAAACGACGCCTCACGAAGTAAATCACTTTTCTCTGGCGGGGGCATCAAACGGGCTCCAGATCGACCCAATTAGTTCACGGCTGGCTTTGGCGACTGATGCGGTCAAGACGGGAAACGACATGGCCGTTGTGGACCTTGACGATGGCGCCGGGCCGGAAATTACTAAGAGCTTTCACGATGTCGATTGCTACACAGTCGATGGGCGTCAAGCCGTCGCTTTCGTCGCGCATGGAGGAGAACTGTCCATCGTGCGGTTCAACCGGCCGGTAACGCGTGACACTGAGATTTGGGAACAGCTTTTCAAAACCCGCTAATAGTGTCAGGACTAAGCGGACCGCCACCGTTCGTGCTTGAAACAATTGTGTTAAAAGTACGAATGAAGGAGTTCGCATGGATAGAAGAAACGCTCTGTACGTTCTTGCCGGAACTGCGTGGACGGCTCTCGCGCAGACCGAATCAAACGGCATGATTTATCGCACGCTGGGACGAACCGGAGAAAGAGTTTCGGCCATCGGATTAGGAGGCTATCATCTTGGGCATCCCAAAGATCCGAATGAAGCGATCCAGATTGTGCGCAGCGCCCTTGACAGAGGCATTACTTTTCTTGATAACTGCTGGGATTACAACGACGGGGAGAGTGAAAGGCGAATGGGATTGGCGCTGCGCGATGGATATCGCCAGAAGGCATTCCTGATGACAAAGTTCGACGGGCGCACGAAGGCCGCTACCGCGAGCCAGATTGATGAATCGCTGCGCCGGCTGCAGACCGATCATATCGATCTCATCCAGTATCACGAAAATATCCGGATGGAAGATCCCGATCGCTTCTTCGCGGCGAACGGTCCCCTAGAAGCCCTGATGGAGGCAAAGAAGGCAGGTAAGATCCGGTACATCGGCTTTACGGGACACAAGGACCCGGCGGTACATCTTCGCATGCTCGAAGTAGCCAAGGCTCATGATTTCCATTTCGATACGTGTCAGATGCCCCTGAACGTAATGGATGCTCATTTTCGCAGCTTCGAGCACTTAGTCCTGCCGAGGCTCCTTGAACAGGGCATCGCTCCGCTGGCTATGAAATCCATGGGAGACGGGCATGTGTTGAAGAGCGGCAAAGTTACCCCGGTCGAATGCCTCCAATATTCATTGAGCCTGCCAGCGTCGGTTGTCATCACGGGTTGCGAACAGATGAAGATTCTCGATCAGGCTTTCCAGGTGACGCGATCCTTCAAGCCCCTAACGCATGGGCAAAGGGCTGCGCTGCTGGCGAAGACGCAGGAGGTTGCGATGACCGGGAACTTCGAGCCTTTCAAAACAAGTTCGGTGTTCGACGGCACCGCCAAGAATCCGGCTTGGCTGGGCTGATATTAGCGCTTAGCCGATAACTGCGGCAGCTTTGAAGTATCCCAACCTCCGCCCAAAGCTTTAATTAATAGGACGCTGGCTTCCAGGCGACGCCGCATGATGTCGATGTCGTTTCTTTCATTGAACAAGGCTGAGGCCTGCCACGTGATGACCTGGAGGTAGGTATCGACGCCGCCTTCGTAGCGCGTTTGGAAGAGACCCAGCGATTGCTCAGCGGAATCGGTAGCCACGTGCTGCTGTTGCGCCTCCGTCTCGAGTTGGCGCAGAGCGGCCAGATTGTCCTCCACCTCCTGAAATGCGGACAAAGCTGACTGGCGGTACCCGGCAGTGGTGGCATCGTAATTGGAAACCGCAATGTCTGAATTGGCGCGGCGGAGACCGTGATCAAAAATTGTCTGAGAGAACGCCGGACCTACGGCCCAGAGGCGGCTAGGCCAAGTAAGCCAGTCCACGGCCGATGTACCAGCAAATCCCGCAGCCGCGGACAGGCTGAGGGTCGGATAAAACGCGGCCTTCGCAATTCCGATCTGCTCGTTTGCGGCAGCCATGCGACGCTCCGCTGCAGCAATGTCCGGCCGCCGCTCCAACAACTGCGACGGAAGTGTGCCCGGGACGGGGGGCAGCAACGGAGGTTGAATCGTTATTGGAGTTGAGGAGAGATTCAATCCGGCGGGAGGCTTACCGATGAGCACGGCGATGGCATGCTCATATTGCGCGCGCTGAATCGTCACATCCGTCTGCTGGACCTGGGCAGCCTGCAGTTGAGTCCGCGCCTGCGCTACGTCGGAGAGAGGAGAGGCTCCGCCATCGTAGCGATCCTGGGTCAGTTGCAGCGCACTCCGATACGCTTTAGCGGTATCGGCGAGCAGCAGTTCCTGTGCATCAGCGGAGCGGAGCTCAAAGTAGTCAACGGCCAGTTCGGCATGAAGGCTTAAGCGCGCTGTCTCCAAATCAGCGGCACTCGCCTGAGCCTGTTCTCGGGCGTAGGTCACCATACGGCGAATACGCCCCCACAGGTCGACCTCGTAGTTTAGATCGAACGGAAGAATGAAGTTGCCCTCGCCGCCATTGGC
>DATHIZ010000040.1:0-16140 GCA_035316385.1 Bryobacteraceae bacterium
GTTATTTCAAGGCGTAAAACAAGTGGCGGTAAGGGCGATGCCGCTGCGGTCCATTTTCGTCACGTTGGCAAAAGCAAGTCGAAGCAGGCGCTCCACATTTTCAAGAAGGACCTCAGCTACCTTCGCTTCGAAATCGGAATGACGCTGCTAACCGCGGCGGCTTTCTGTTTCACGGGAATCCGGCATGGACTAACGGTGGCGGCGGCTGGCGCGAATCAGGATGCTGCGTGGACACTGCTCACGCTTTTCTGCCAGTGACGTGGTGGTTTCTCATCGTGAGGGCCATTCACGCGGAAGCGCTGACCGGCGACACACAATTTTGGCTGACCCGGCCCTACGAGTGGAAAAGCTTGCTCGGGGCAAAAGCGCTGTTCATTCGTCTTTGTCAGTTTACCTCTCTTGTTGGCGGATGCAGTGATTATTCCTGTGTTTGGATTTTCCGTCGGCCACGAAATGGCCGGTCTTGTTTGGACGCAAGTTCTCGTTGTAGCGGCGTTTACGCTCCCGGTCGCGGCCCTGTCCTCTATTGTCCGCGGATATGCACCGCTACTACTTGCAATGTTGCTTCTGTTTGCCGGGGCGTTGAGCGCGCTCATCTCCGCTGCATGGCTTCACTCGAGCTCAGTTTGGATGGAATTGGAGTGGGTGAAGGTCTACTATGCCTTGGCCGTCACTTCCGCGGCAGCCATGACGATCATACTTTGGCAATATGCACGGAGAAAGACTGCCGCCACGCGAATGGTTGCGGGGATCGCGGCCGTGCTCGTGCTGGCGGGACTTTCTCTCTTTCCGTGGACATCGGCATTCGCGCTGCAAATGCGGTTGTCTCGCCAGAAAGTGGATCCTTCTTCCATTCATATCGGACTGGATTTAGGGAGAAAATGGCTATGACGCGTCTACCCTGCCGCGCCGTCGACCAACCACCGTCGGCATCCGTTCACTCTGAATCCGATATTGTTTCGTTGCGGGCGGCGGTGGGAAGCGCCTTTTACAAAAACGTAAGAGATCGCCCGGTCCAGCTTCGGGGCACTCTCTTCTTTACGCTATATGGAAACCAGCGGAGAACTAGCATTCCCCTGCAAGGCGGTCCGGTCCCGGTGAACGGCGTGGGCCTGTGTTCATCGGGCGCCAACTTCGTGCTGTGTAGTTCGGCGTCTCGAGCACAGCCGAATTTCATTTCCATTCGGATCTTGCAAGATTCTCCTCACAGACCGATGGCCAGAACAGTTCACCCGCACCGCATCGTATCCTACTCGCCATTTCCCGTCGATCTGAGCATCGACCCGATTAATCAATTCTTTCCCCCGGAATTCAGCCCCGTCTCAAAAGTGGCATTAGAGACAAAGGAGCCGCTCTCGCATCTCCGGCGAGATTTCGAATTCAATCATGTGCGCCTTGGAGATTTTGAATCACATCCGTATTTAGTAGCGATACAGTAACTACGTGTCCTCCCGACCTTCAGGTAGTTTCTTTACGTCCGGCGGAGTTTCCGGCTTCCTGCACATTCCGCCCGCGCCAGCCAATCGCGGCCTGGTGTTGACACATGGCGCCGGAGCCAATTGCCAAACACCGCTGCTAGTGGCTATTGCCGAGGCGTTCGAGAGCACCGGATTTACCGTTCTGCGCTGCGATTTGCCGTTCCGTCAAAAGAGAAAGACCGGACCACCGCATCCGTCTCAGGCCAGTGAAGACCGGCAGGGCCTAAAAGCGGCATTGGCTGCGATACGGGAGATTGTTTCGGGGCCGATCGTGTTAGGCGGTCACTCCTACGGCGGGCGGCAGGCGAGCATCCTGGCATCCGAAGAACCTTCCGTTAGCGACGCGCTGCTGTTTCTCTCCTACCCGCTGCACGCTCCCGGTAAGCCGGATCGATTGAGAACTGCCCATTTTCCGCAATTGCAAACCCCTTCGCTGTTTGTGCATGGGACCAAAGACCCGTTCGGCACGACGGAAGAATTGCAAACAGCTCTGCGGCTCATCCCCGGAGCAAACGAACTCTCAATTGTGGAAGGCGCGGGACATGATTTGAAGCGTGGGCGATTCGATCTAGCTACCGTCGTTTTGAACCCGTTGCAGCTCCTGATGAAGTAGGACATCACCGAATCTGGAACAATGAGAGTATGCCGCAAGATTCTGAAAAGCAGAAGGAGAGCGAAGAAAAAAAGAGCGATCCGGCGGAGGACGAGCCGATGCTCTACTGTCCCGTTTGCAGTCAGCGGCTAGTCGGGCTGAAATGCAAACTGGTGTGTCCCCAGTGCGGCTATTACATGAGCTGTGCGGATTATTACTGATTAGAGATTAGGCCGCGCCAAGCTCAATAACGAAGTATTGAGCAGTTACGCTGCCGACATTCTTTAACCCGTGTTCTTCATTGGAAGCGACATAAAACACGGAACCGGGGCCAAGCCGGGTGGTGTGGCCGGAAACGGTGGCGTCGAGAGTCCCTTCCCGGATGAGCATCATTTCCTCGTGGACGTGGTGGTGTGGCGGATGCGGCATTTGGCCGGCCGGCAGGCTGCTGAGGTGCAGTCCCAGAACGCAGCCCGTGTGAGTCGCGCCTTTGAAGCCACTCCGGACCTCCATGCCGTTTTTCGGGTTCTTGTGTACGGGCAGGTTATCCCAGACGTAAGCCTTGGAGGGCAAGACTGCGGTTGAGCCGCCCGCGGACGTGGTTTGCGCTTCGGCACCTCCCGCTAGCAGAGCGGGCAATAGAAGGGATAGATCTCTACGGGAAACGTTCATTTCTCTGTCCTTTGATCTATCCCACTATAGACTGCGATCTTGCAGCTTGGCTTAGAATCTATATTTCATGCCAATCTGAATATTGCGTGCGCCTTGTGAGCCGGTAATCACGCCCAATTCCGTGCCGATGGAGCGATTGGGAGAATTCAAAATCGGAGTGTTGGAGAAGTTAATGAACTCGCCCCGAACCTCCAGGCTTTGATTTTCGAAGGTGCGGAAAAGCTTCGAAGCGCTCAAGTCGATCGTATGCAATCCCGGTCCTCTCAACGTACCGACACCGCAATTGCCGAAAGTGCCGCTGGCAGGAGTAGTGAAGGAAGCGGGACTGAACCACTGGTAACCGCCTCCTAGTTGGGCTGGAGCATTTTGTTTACCAAGGACCACGGCGGGAGCAATACAATTCGCTCGCGCGCCACGGGAGTTGGTGCCAGACTGATCGGTAGCGGTAATCGTTAATGGGAAGCCGCCTCGGAAGCTTGGGATCGCATTGATTTGCCAATCTCCCAAAACCGCATTCACAACGCTGTTGACGTTCTTACCGTATCTGCGATTGTGTCCGAATGGCAGATCGTATGTCACGTAGCCGTTGAAAGAATGCTCTACATCGTAGAAGCAGGGGCCCCATTCCGACGCTGCGTTGTATTCATTCTGAAAGTACGGCGCTTGTGCGCCGGACTGACCTTCAGCGCCGTAATAGCCGATGGCGTTAGACATGCATTTTGACCACGTATAGTTCGCCTGGAACGAGAGGCCGTTCGACAGGCGCTTTTGGAAGACCACCTGCAGCGCATTGTAGCTCTGATTCCCTGAAGTTGCCGTGCCCGATATCTGGCCGATTACACTTTGCAGGGCGGGATTGCCGGACAAGAAAGGGCTTCGCGTGACACTGCCGTTTGGCAAAAGAACGTTTTGATTGTAGGCCTGAGGCACGACCAGGTGAGTGTTCTTTTGACCCACGTAGGAGACTTGCACGGTCGTCGAACCTCCAAACTCGTGCTGGACACTCCCATTCCACTGCAACGATTGGGCCGGACGGACATTGGGGTCCCAAACCCGAAGAGTTACGCCCCTGAAGCAATTCGGCGAACTCGCCAGGGCTTGAGCCTGCGTACAGGTTCCGGTGCTGTTGATTGGGGTATACCCCTGATCCAGCGTGGTCGTTGGATAACCCAACGCGGAATAATCCGCAAAGTGCTCCGACGAAAAAGGAGGATTGATGGTTAAGCGGAGATTGGTGCCAGTGCCTTCCAGATAGGAAGACACGGTAGCGGCAGCGCGGAAAACCGTCTTTCCGTTGCCCGGAGCATAGGCTACACCGATGCGCGGCTGCCAGTTTCCAATGCCGTTATAGGTATTGTAGAGGGCGTCGTTATTTCCGTTTTGCCCCGGTATCAGCACAGCGCCGGAGAATAAACCGAAATTGGTTTGGCGATTGTTCACTTCAACCCATGGTGTGTGGATCTCATAGCGAAGTCCCAGGTTAAGTGTCAATGCCCTGCTGACGCGCCAATCGTCCTGGAAGAATCCCGCCAGAATATTGGCTCGCTGTCCCCAAGTTCCACCGGAAGTGCCTGTGCCGATCTGGGCGGGCAGGCCCAACATAAAGTCGGCTTCAGCTGCCCCGGGACTCACGGGGTTCAAGGAGGTAAAGCGTCCGGTATAAGTGAAAGTTCCCGCTAGGCCGTTGTTGCCCGCGTAGAACGTATTGATGCGCTGACGCCATCCTTGAAAACCAAAGTGCATGGAATGGGAGCCCTTGGTCCAAATGGCAGTGTCTTGGTACTGAATGACGGTGTCGCCAAACAACTGGTAATTGTTGGCGTTTCCAATGGTGTTGGTCCCGATGGTATTCGCGCTAGTCGTGGAAAACGACTGCGCCGCCAGAATGTCACCCGGTACGCCGGCAATTCCAAAGGTTGAATTGAGGTTGGGCAAGCCATTGGAAGCAGCGCCGTTCGTGATCAGAACATAGTTAACGCCTACACGGGCGTCGTTCACAAATGACGAACCGATCGAGTGCGTCCAATCGAGCACACCGTTATGCACGGGATAGTTCTGAGCCGTGTTGTATTGCAGAAGCTGGCTATTGGTGGTGGGATTGTCCAAAATGCTTTGCGAATAGCGGCCAAAGAGATGGTCCTTCTCGGACGGGGCCCAATCTACGCGGGCATCACCCTGATCTGAATTCGTTTGCGTGCTTATGGTGTTTACTTGGTTGTTGGCCAGGTTGCCATTGAGTGGCTGAGGGTAGTAAGAAGAATTGACAATGCGCTGCGCTACCGGACTCAGCATACTCGTTGGGATCTGATTGTTCGGAAATGGGGCTCGCGTCACAGGATTGTAAAGCTGAATCGGGTTGGTCAGTGAGAGTAGTTGCGAAAAATTACCCTGACGTTCCGCGGTGGTCAACACGGTGAACCCTGTCGCATTACCCGGCGTGTCAAAACGCTGCCCTTGATAGTCCACAAAGAAAAACAGCTTATTCTTGATGATTGGTCCGCCCAGCGTGGCGCCGAACACATTCCAGCGCAATGGCTTGCGTGGTGTCCCAATCAAATTGTTCTGCCAATCGTTCGCGTTGAGTTTATCGTTCCGGAAAAACTCGAAAATATTTCCGTGAAAGCCGTTGCTGCCGCTTTTGATGGACGCGCTGATGATTCCGCCCATGAAGTTGCCAAATTCAGCCGCGGCATTGTTCGTAATCAGGTTGAACTCTTGGATGGCGTCCGGGCTAGGCGTATACCCGACCAGGTTGTCCGACACCTGATTGTTGTCCACGCCGTCTAATAGGAAATTATTGGTTTGCTCGCGATTTCCATTGATGTAAGGCCTTCCGCCATTTCCGGTGGATTGACCGTTTCCGAAAGTCTGCGGATTGGGATGCACCGAGCCGGGCGCGAGCAGTGTTAGTTGCACATAGTTCCGGGTCGCCAGCGGAAGCTGCGTGTTGGTACGCGCGTCAATGACCGTCCCAAGAGTTGTCGATTGAGTCTGCAACACCGGTGCGCTCGACGTTACTTCCAGCGTCTGGCTGATGTTGCCAACTTGCAGACCGACGTCAACTCTTGCAATTTGGTTCAATTGAAGCGCGACTTCGGGGTTCACACCGGTCTGAAACCCCGCCTGCTCCACGCGGACTTCATAGCGCCCAATCGGCAGCCGGGGAAATGTGTACAAACCCTCGCCGCTAGTGGTGGTGGTCCACGGTGTGCCCTTGTCAAGATCTTTCGCAGTCACTTTTGCACCCGCGACTGCCGCGCCTGATGGATCGGTGACGACGCCGTTAATTGTGGCCGTTACCTCCTGGCTCCATACCGGGGTGGAAAGGAAAGCAAAAGAAAGCGCACAAATCGACCAAATTCCGAGATTACGGAAAATGGAATATTTCGACCAAAAACTACTCATTTTGAGAATAACCCCCCTGTTAATTAAGGTCCGGCTGCGGTAATGCAAACCGGATATAAACCAAAGCGCTACCTGATTGTAATTACGCCGTAAGGGGACGTCAAGAATTAGTTTTTCGATCAAAGGGCGTGCGTTTATATGCGCGGGCCCACGTTGGGAAGATCCGCAAATCTGGCAGGCTCTGGCAGCGATTAGCCGGCAAAATGGGGCCGCATCGAAAACGCACTAACGCGCGTCTAATCGGGCAGGAGGACGCAATGGAACCAAAAGCAGGATTACCCAAAAACCATTACGACGTCCATTATGATGCGTTAATGTTTGCAAAGACACCCGAACTTGCACGCAAAGCCGCCCGTGAACTGGTGCGCGCGGTTTTGGGCGATGAATCCTTGGAGCGGCCGCTAGATGAGAAATTGCGTGAAGTGTGCCGGAAGATCCGACCGTCGAGCGATCCTAAGGAGCAGCCACGTTATGAGCTTGAGTTCGTTGAATTAGTGTCCGGGCCGGGCGCCGCGCAGCGGATGGCCGCGTAAGTTGCTTGCGATGGCTAAGAAGCGCTCGATTCTCAACAAGAACAAGCGGGTAAAGGCCATCGCCAGGACCCGGGTAGGCACAGTCAAGCCTGCCCGGGTCCTGGAAGCGAAACCGTTTAGGGATAGACCAAAGCACAAGGCGCCTTGGATCGAAGGAATAGAAGAATAGATTGCCGGGGCCGGCAGACCGAACGCCAACATTGTCAGGTGTTCGATTCTTCCAAGCGAGCCTAATGCGGAGACCCTCTCCGGGTCCGCATGCAGTTCCTTCGCCAGGGAAATCAACTCCTGCCCGAGGTAGAACTCCTCCATAAACAGCGTGTTAGAGACATCGGCGGCGAGCCAAACTAAATCGGACCTCCCCGGGTCTGCGGCTGCCCGCCAATAGCAATCACCGTAACCACGTTCCGTTCAAGATCAACCCAAAACACCGGCCGCCGCGCAATGTCCCTGAACACCAGTTTCGGGAGTTGCCAAGTGGCCGGGTGTTGCGGAACTCATGGTTAAACAACGCAGCAGTTCGGGTTCCGGACGTTCGTTTAGGGGAAGCGAATTCCAGTCCGACCGGATGAAAACTCTATCGGCGCATGTCTTGATGCCTAGGCGGATCTTCCCGATCTCCTTAATGGTTCCCCAGGTGTGCTCTTCCACCCGCGCCACCGAGGCGTCTTTTCAGGGGAGTTTTAATGCGCCAGCTTCGTATCTCCCAGATCCCAAATGTGCTTCAGCGAGGACGCCTGAAGAAGGCCCCGCCGGTCGCGGCTCCAGAACGGGTGGAGAGGAAGCGGTTAGACAGAATGATTCCCGCCACGCCACCTTCCGAAAGCACGGCGTCAATAGCAACAAGAAAAGCATGGGCCAAATCGACTCGTGGGTGTTTGCGGTCACAACGTCAAACAACCCGGTTTCGGGCAAGCGGGCGGCTTCGAGAAAATCATCCCAGGCGCAAGTACAGGCGCAGCCGGGGATAGTGCCGCTCGAGGAGCGTTCGCGCAGCTGCAAGCGAAGCAGGATTCTTATCGAAACCGTAAACCTCCATGGACCCGTCAAGTCTCCTGCGCGTCAGTTCCGCAAGCAGACTGAACAACAGCGCGCCTTCACCCACAGCCGGGTCGCAGATGCGAAGCGTTCCGGCCGCCGGGGGCTGGACGAACTGGCAGACTTGACGCGCCACGAAACCGGCTAGAGCCGGGGGAGTGAAGGTGGCGCCATCCGCTTTTTTACGCGTGACGCCGCCGTATCGTTTCATACGCTACAAACCCGCCCCACCAAACCCGCGCGGTGATAAACTTCTACCTGCCATGCAATCCAGACGAGACTTTGCCAAAACAATCTTAGCTGCCGTTCCGACTTCGATGGCCTTAGCGGCCCGGATAAACTCAACCGTTGACGGCGTTCGCCTGGGAGCGAGCACCTACAGTTTCCGTGATTTCCCGCGAGCCGCGGATGGGACACAACTCGACGCCACTATCCAAGCTTTGAAGGATTGCAGCGTGGGAGTTATCGAACTGTTTGCACCGACAATCGAACCGGGTGTCAACCATCCAGCCGGTGGGCCGCGTCCTGCCGGCGGCCGCATGAATAGTCCGGAGGCATTGAAGGCACGGGCCGATTTACGCGACTGGCGGCTTTCGACGCCCATGACCTATTTCCATGGCGTTCGCAAGAAGTTCGACGACGCGGGCATTGACGTTTACTGCTATACGATGAACTACCGCGAGGATTTCACGGACGAGGAAATCGGGAAGACGTTTGAGCAGACGAAGGCGCTAGGTTCAAAGATTATCGCCACCTCCACGCAAGGGACCATGGCCAAGCGCTTGCTACCGTTCGCGGAGAAGCACAAAATCGTCGTGGCCTTTCACGGGCACGCCAACCTGACAGATCCGAATGAGTTTGCAACGCCCGAAAGCTTTGCAAAGGCCACCGCGCTATCGAAATATTTCAAGATCAACCTCGATCTCGGGCACTTCACGGCGGCGAATTTCGACGCAGTCGACTTCATTCGGCAGAATCACCAAAACATCACCCACCTGCACATCAAAGACCGGAAAAAGGACAACGGTCCCAATACGCCGCTTGGTGAAGGCGACACGCCGATCAAGCAAGTTCTGCTGCTCCTCAAAGAGAAGAAGTATCCGATTCCAGCATTGGTGGAGTACGAGTATCGGGGCACGGGCACCTCTATCGAAGAAGTCAAAAAGTGCATGGACTTCATGAAGCAAGCGCTGGTTTAGGCTCTCGCTAAAATCAAAGAGACCCCGCTACCGACAGAGCTTCACGCTCCGAAAGTGAGTATTTCCAGTTGATATGTTTCGTTCCTCGAACGTTGCTTGTGTCTACGTTCGGCCTGGCGCTCGGGCTAACCGCGCAGACTCCCGGGCAACCGCCTGCGCAACCCCCCGCGCCCACGCCGGCGCGGACACCTGGATTCGTTAGGCCGCCGGCCTATCCCGAACGCCCTCCCGCGGATCCGGAAGTGGTCGCTCGCGGCAAGGCCGTATTTGGAGTGAATTGCTCCTTCTGCCACGGCTCGGATGCCAGGGGCGGAGAAGGCGGCCCTAACCTGATTCGCTCCGAGTTGGTTTTGAACGACAAAAACGGCGAGAAAATCACTCCCGTCGTGCAGAACGGCCGCCCGGATCGAGGCATGCCGAAGTTTGAATTAAGCACCGCAACAATCTCCGACATCGCCGCCTACATCCACAGCTTCAAAGTGGGCGGATACGATATCTCCCGGCAGCGGCCGGTCAGCATTCTGGTTGGCGATGCGAAGGCAGGTGAGGCTTACTTCGAAGCAAAGTGCGCTTCGTGCCACTCTGTCACCGGAGATCTGAAGGGATTTGGCGGAAAGTTCGACGATCCGAAACTGCTGCAGCAGACGTTCCTGGCGCCGGGCGGCGCAGGGAGACGCGGCCCGGCTCCACAGGAATCCGTGGTCCACGTGAAACCCACCACGGTGACGGTTACGCTGCCGTCGGGCGAGAAGGTGGAAGGACGGCTCGTGCGTAAGGATGACTTTATCGTTATCCTGGCCAACGCGGATGGCACGCAAAGCAGTTTCCGGCGTGATGGAGACTCGCCGAAAGTGGAGGTGCATGACCCTACCCAACCGCACCGTGACCTATTGCCGACGTATACAGATAAGGACATCCACAACCTGACCGCGTACCTGGTGACTTTGAAATGACATCGATTCAAAAATGGCTGCCGGCGCTGACATTCTGTTTGGCCCCGCTGCTTGTACAAGGACAAATTCTCGATCCCGCGGCATTGACCAAACCGCTGGCGGACTCATGGCCGACGTATTCAGGCGACTATTCTGGAAAGCGCTACAGCCATCTAACCCAGATCAACCAATCCAACGTAAAAAATTTAACCTTGGCCTGGGCCGCTAAGGTAACCTTTGGCGCGCCGAGCGGAGGAACGGGCGGGCGAGGTTTCGGTGCTCCATCGGTGCCCACGATTGTAGGCGGAGAAGGTACAGCCGAGATTGGCGGCGGAGGCAGTTCGCGCGTAGGCGGCTCGGTCCTGCTGGTGAACGGAGTTCTATACGTGTCTGCCCCCGATAACGCCTGGGCGGTGGATGCGCGCGATGGCCACGAGCTGTGGCATTACTTCTGGAAAACCAGAGGCGGCACGCACATAGGCAATCGCGGGATGGGATTATGGGGCAACTGGCTCTACCTGGAGACGCCGGACGACTATCTGGTGAGTCTGGACGCGAGAACAGGCAAGGAACGCTGGCACAAGACGATCGCCGATTTCGATCAACAGTACTTCTCCACCATGGCTCCGATTGTCGTGGGCAACCACATTCTGGTGGGAACCGGAAACGATCTGGATGCGCCCGGCTTTCTGCAGTCGTTCGATCCGGAAACGGGAGAGGTGCAGTGGAAGTGGTATGCCACTCCCCAGGAGAAAGGCGACCCCGGCCTGAACACCTGGAAGAATTTGGACGCATCGCGGCACGGCGGCGGGCACATGTGGGTTCCAGGGTCGTATGATCCCGAAACCCACTTATATATAGTTGGAACGGGAAATCCGACCCCGGCTTATACTTCACAAGCGCGCGGACCAGGCGACAACCTCTACACCTGCTCGCTCGTGGCGCTCAATGTGGATACGGGCAAGTTGGCCTGGTATTACCAAACCTCCCCGCATGACACGCATGACTGGGATTCCGCGCAAACGCCGGTCCTGATCGATGCGGAATTCGATGGAAAAATGCGCAAGCTGGTCCTTCAAGGCGCACGCAATGGGTTTTTCTTTACGCTGGATCGAGTGACCGGCGAACACCTGGTGACAAGCAAATTCTCCGATACGGCCAACTGGGCAAAGGGCGTGGATAAGCAAGGCAGGCCGGTGCGCGAACCGGCCAAAGACTTCGATATCGCTGGCGCTCTCGTTTCACCCGCGAATGGCGGTATCACGAACTGGCCGCCTCCGAGTTTCAGTCCTCAGACCGGCCTTTTTTACGTTCCGCAGCATGACACCTATTCGATGTACTACTTAACCGAGACGGACCCCAGGGGCGCGATGGGGTTAGGCGGCAAAGAAGAGATAGGAGTCGGCTCGATGGGGGACTACCTCACGGCCATCGACTACAAGACGGGCAAGATTGCATGGCGGCACCGGGAGGGCGGCGCCACCGGGCTGCTGAGTACAGCGGGGCATCTGCTCTTCGGCGGCGACACCGGGGGTAACCTTGTGGCGTACGACCCGGAAAACGGAAAGCCGCTGTGGCACACACACCTCGGGCAAGTATCTAATGCGCCGCAGACGTATATGCTCGACGGGCATCAATACCTGCTGGAAGCGTCGGGCGATATGCTCTATGCGTTTACCTTGTACTAGCCCAAAAGCAAAAAAGGCTTCGAGAAGCGTGCCGGCGTTCCCGAAGCCTTTTCTTTTATCTAGTCGTGTCCTACTGCACGCGTTCGCTTTTGCGGCTGAGATCTTCGGAAAGAATGATCGCTTCGGCCAGTTCGCGCATGGGACGCCGCAGCCGGCGGCTCTCATTGCGCAGGCGCAGGTACGCTTCTTCTTCGGTCAAGCTATGGCGCGTTTGCAGAATACCCTTCGCCCGCTCGACCAACTTGCGGGTTTCCAGCTGACGGCGCATTTCGGCGGTCTCTTCAATCAACCGGATATTCTCTTCCGCAAGGAAGCTCTTGGTAATTGCTCCGCCCATCTGTTCGCCCACGAACGTCAACAGCGCAATCTCATCGGCGCTGTGCGCGTGTTTTTCACGATGGTGGACGTTGATGACGCCGATCACTTCGCCGCCGCTCAGGAGCGGCACGGAAAGAAAAGCCTCATAGGTATCTTCGACCAGTGCCTGAAAACGCTTAAAACGACTATCAGCGGCCGCGTTGGAGGAAAGTGCGACAACCGAATGGTGCTCTACTACCCAACCGGTGACGCCTTCGCCGATCTTTAGGCGGATGTTGCCTAAATCGGTCTGATGAGGAACTTGGGAGGCCCGCAGAACTATTTCATTAGTTTCGCGTTCGATAAGGTAGACGAGGCAGGCATCGCAGTCGGTGACTTGAACGGTTAACCCGACAATCTCCCCGAGCATTTCATCGATGGAAAGCTCAGAACTGACGATGTTGCTGATGCGGTGAAGAAGACCAACTAAGGTCGGCGGTGGTTCCATGTGACTAACGGTAGCCATATCTCGACTGTAGAACGCTTGCGCGTGCTTAGCCAATCGAAATTATTGATCTGACCCATGTCCTTCTAACTGCTTTGTGTCAATAGAGATACAAACTCTCATATACGGATCATCTGCTCTTGTTCCTGCCCTGTAACCGTAGCGCAATCGGTGCCTACGTAAACATTCACCTCGGAGCGGATGCCGAATTCCGGCAGATAGATGCCAGGCTCTACTGAGAAGCAGGTGCCGGGAATAATCCGGCGCTCATCGTGCGATTCGAGATTATCCATGTTGGCCCCGGTACCGTGTGTTTCCGTGCCGATACTGTGTCCGGTGCGATGAAAAAACTGTTCGCCGAAGCCGTGTTTTTCAATATATCCACGCGCCACATCGTCCACTTGAAAACCTGCCAGAGGCTCCCCGGCCGCCACTTTTTCGATGACGAATTGAGAAGCATTCTTGCGGGCGTCGCGGACAATCTCGAATACGTTCTGCACTCGCTCCGGAATTGTATCACCGCAGAAACCGGTCCAAGTGATGTCGTAAAACACGGCATCGGGATGGGTTAGTTTTGCCCAGAGATCGATCAATACTACATCGCCGTTTTGGATATGCGAGGTGCAGTCGCGAGACGGCGTATAGTGCGGATCGGAAGCGTTGGCATTCACGGCGACGATAGGGCCATGGTCAGTGGTCAAGCCCAAAACGGAAAAGCGGTGGCGGATGAACTGCTGCACTTCGTATTCGGTAACCGGTTCGGTCGAGCGCAAGCGTTCACCAATTAAATCGAACGCTTCGCGCCAGGTGCGGTCTACCAGTTTGCCGGCCTCAATGTGCATCTGGAACTGCTCCTCAGTCCAACGCGCCTCGAACTCCTGAATGAGATCGGCGGAACTGACCACTTCGGCGCCCGCTGCGCGGACCAGTTCCAGCGTGCCGGCATCCACCATGGAGACATACGGAATGACACAGTGCGGGGAATACTGCATGGCAATCCGGGGCGAGCCGGCGAGCAACGCGCGCAGCTGTTGCTGCTGCTCAGTCCAACTGGAGTAGACCTGTTTTGTGCCAGGCAGAGTGTCCAAAGATCCACTTTCGATGCGATGGACCAGTTTACGCGGTTCACCTTGGGCGGGAACCAGATAGTACCAGCGCCGTGTGGGCTGCAATTCTTCCGGCAGATGGAGAATTCGGTAGGCCAGCGGGTCGCGGCGATGGTGATCGAAAAAGAGCCAGCCATCGAGTCCGGCGGCGCGCAAGGCTTCTTGAATCCGTTCAGTGACCATAAAAGCTGATTTTAAGACACCGTTCCTAGATTCCATCGAACGTCGCCAACTGGCGGGACGAAGGAGGAGGTGTCAACAGGCTAATCACGACCAAACTGGCCACGGACGATAGCAAGGCAGGGTAAATGGCATCGACGCTTCCTATTTTGGACTGAATGGCCGGTGAACCGTACTGCTGCAGAAGCTGCCACGCGACCGTGACAATCGTTCCCAGGATGATGGAGGTAACAGCGCCGGCGCTGGTGCTGCGGCGCCAAAAGAACACCGCCATAACGGAGGGCGTGACGGCCGCTCCGTACACGGTGTACGCATATAGCGAAGCCTTCAGTATCGACTCGAATTGGGTAGCCTGCAGGACCGCGAACAGCCCGAGAAAAATAACCACCAGGCGCGAGACGATCATGGTGCGCCGCTGACTCGCGTTCGGATCGATAAAGCGTTCGTATACGTCGTGAATCAAGTTTGTGGCGGGTGAGAAGAGATAGTTATTTGCGGTGGAAATGACCTTGGCGAAAATCCCTCCGAGCAGGATGGAGCCCAAGAGAGCGGGTAGGGCCTGTTTGGCGGCGAGTGGAAGAATCTCGCGCGGCCGGTCGGTGTGTAGCTTCGAACTGGCGATCACGGCGACCAAGATCAGTAATGTTTCGAGAGTGACCGTACCGACTATCCAGCCGATGACTGATTTTCTGGCATCGCTTTCCGATTTGGCGGAGAAAAACTTCTGGTACATCCCCTGATTGCCGATCAAGAGCAGCATGGTGGGGAGAGTCAGTCCAAGCGCGTTCGCGAGGCTATAGTTGCCCAAAATTTGAAAATGTGTCGGCGGAAGCGCGCTGGTGACAGCAGACCATCCGCCTACACGCGCCAGCAGGATGGGAACGGCAACGATCACGGTTATAGTGACCAACGACCCGATGACGAGGTCGAGATAAGCGATGGATGCCATGCCCGCAGCCGCGGTAAAGAAAATGACGAAAGCGGCGATGATGTAAAGCCCGGTGTTACGGGAGATTTCGGGGAAAATAAGATGCAGAATATCTCCGCCGCCGATGAACTGATAGCTGGTGATGACAACGCACGAAATGACAATGGCGATTGTGGCGAGTACGCGGGCGGTGGAGTTGTAGCGCGCTTCGAGTAGATCCGGCACCGTGAACTGCGCAAAGTGCCGTGCGCGGCCGGCGATCAAAGCGATAAGGATCAAGCCGAGCCAGCCACCCAGCGGCTGCCAGAGCGCGACAAAGCCGTTTCGATACGCGTTTTCAGCACCAGCCAGCAGACTGCCGGCGCCTATCCAGGACGACAGAAGCGTGAAGACCAGAACGGGCCAGCTCAAACTCCTTCCGGCGACGAGAAAGTCTGTTTTGGTTTTGACTTGGGTGGTTTTATAGATCGTTATACCGACCAACACAACGATTACTAACGAGAGAGTGATGGCATAGATCATGAACCGACCATGGTAGCGAGCGCCGCTTTACCCTTGCCTGCGGCTGCCGGTCGATTTCACAAAAGGCGGCCCTGCATAGCCGATCAGGCAGTATTGATCGAGCGCAAACAGCACGATGGATTCGAGTCCCTGCGACTGCGCAATATCAACTTCTTTTTTCCAAGCGCTTCGAATGTCGCCGATTCCAACCAGGTGACTGCGCTGCGGAGACGGAAAGCCTTTCGCGGCGCTGACATTCATGGAGTAGGTGCATTGCACTAGATTCATGCCGCCGGTAAAGCCGAAGCTCTCCGTCTTCAAGCAATCCAGATTCTCGGGCGTCCAGTCGGCGGCCGGATAATTAACTTCCAGCATAAGAGGGAAGTTGTTCACATCGTTTGGATAGAGCACTTCATACCGGCAATTGGGATATTGCGCCCTGAGCGCGGTTCGAATGGCGGCTGTGTAGGCGCCGATCAGCGTAGGCAGGAAGGCAGTTTCGTTGGGGTACGCGGCCGGGTCGGCTGTGTTGCTGGAGATGATCCCCATTTCAACGCCATACGCCGTTTGGAATTGTTGTTTGGTGTAGTCATCATAGAAGGTCATCCCCTGGCCTTGCGTAGGGAAATTTTTGGGAAAATACCACCACTGCACTTCGCCGAATTGCAGATAAGGGATGAGCCCGGCGGCGTCTTGCAAGTAGGCCATGTCTAAGTAAACCTGGGTCCAGTATGCTTGCGATATAGGCGAGAAATTGGTTTGAATGCCCGGTGTGTTCACGGTAACCGGGCTGCCGTCGGGATACCGTTGGGAGATGCCGGCACTGGCGGCAGGCTCTCCATGCAGTAGTTCGGTGCTAAAGGCAGCGACCGCATCCAGACCGTATCCTTTGAGAGCTTTGTAGAACGCCAAATGCCAATCCCAGGCAGCGCGGTTGATGCGCGGAGTACGGCAAAGATCTGTTTTCCAATACTGCGCGTTGTTTTTTACGAGCGCATTATTTGTTTGGTTAGGCGTGGGCGTAACCCCGTCCGGAGCCAGGTCCAGATCGTAAGGCACGCCGTCTATTCCACCGCTCAATTCATG
>DATHIZ010000041.1:0-4417 GCA_035316385.1 Bryobacteraceae bacterium
TCCTCGCTCTGGGGCGCAAGGTCGGCATGTTCAATAACGGTGAGATGCAAATCTTCCAGCGGCTGGGATTGCGGCCGGTATTTTTCGGTGAGACCATCGTTGGACCGCGGCAGCCGAATCTGACCTACATGCTTTCTTACGACGACATGACCGCGCATGACAAGCTGTGGCGCGATTTTGGCTCGGACCCCGACTGGAAGAAGCTGCGCGTGCAACCCGGACTGACCGATCCGGAGATTGTCAGCAACATATCGAACGTCATCCTGCGCCCGCTCGCCTTCTCGGCTATTCGCTAGCTGGCGCCGGTTCTTCCAGGGCGTTTGCGGCGACAAACTGATCCATCGCCTTGAACACATCCTTCGGGGACTTGCCGGCCCCGACCTTTTGCACGAGCAGCAAAAAGCTGATGGGGACGAATGCCGACCGGCCGCTGGCCTCGATATTCTTCTCCAGTTGCGCGTTGGCGGCACGTGATAACTTCCGGTTGACCTCCTCGAAATTATCCTGGATATCGACCACAGCCGCGAGCGCTGGTCCGCTCCATCGAAACAAGACGGTGTTGGGCGGCATCGATTGCCCGAGGTGTTGCGACACCATCAGCAGCACTTCGTCCCCGGTGGTCCTCCCGAATCGCCGGTTGACCGTCGACAGTTTGTTCACGACAAACAATGCCGCCGCGCACGTTTTTCCTTCGGTGATCCGTTGCCTGATGAGTCGCTCCGCTGCTACGCGGTTTTCGAGGCCGGTGACCGCATCCAGCGCCAGCAGCGCTGGATTAAAGCGGCCCTCCGAAAAGACCGATTCGATTGTCTCCTCAAGGGAAGTCAGACGCGTGTCGGATTCGGTCCGCAGCCGCGCGCTTTCTTCTCTGATGATCGTCAGGCAGTCCTGCAGTTTGACGCGCAACAACCGGATATCTTCGATGGCGGAAGCCTGTTCCATCTTCTTTTCCACTACCGCCAGTTGGTGGACGGATTCAACTTTGGAATGCGCCAGCCCCGCGATTGTCTCGGTCGCCGTGCGCAGCGCGGTCTTCAGTTCGATGCTTTGCGCCCGGATGAACTTATGGGTGCGCCGGTTGTGTTCTTCAAGCGAACGCAGCCCGGAAGTCACCGTCAGCAGGATGTCCTCCGATGTGGAGCTTTCGCTGATATGCTCGGCGAGCGAGTTGGTTTCATCCCGGTAAACCGTCAGGTCTTCGGTGTCTCCCTCGATCACATGTGTGGATAGCCCTTGCAGGAGCATGCCCAGAAACCGCACGAAATCCGCTGTGGTCGGCTTGCCCGGTTTGAGAAAAGACTTAAAAGAGATTAGGTCCAACATCACTGGATCCGAAGAAAGTCAACAGACTTATCGTCGTTTGTGAGTTAGTTCTGATAAAAGTTCAAACTTCTCACTTGCTGTCGTACCGGAGAATGCGCGGGCGGGTCAGCCCACATCTGTCCAAAACAGCTGCGGATCGGAACGCCGGACGTAGTTTGCGTCCAGCGTAAGTGCATTTTGCCAGCCTGCCGGTCCGTCCAGTTCCGCGCAATAGGCGATGGCGGCGGCTAAATCGCGAGGTGCGCTTTCCTGGGTGCCCTGCTGGGATACTACCTCGTACTCCGGGTGCTCGGCTGCCTCCCGCAGCCAAGCGGCGCGCGGCAGCACGACCTCGGCGCTTATCAATCGCAAAGCTACGTCATAGACTGCGGTATAGACGTCGCCCCGCCGCGCGTCAATCACTGCCGCCCGCAACGCTCCATGCCCGAACCAGCTCAGCGCCCGCAGGTTTGAGATGCCAGCCACTGGCTTTCCGGCGGCCTCAGCCAGGCCTTTCACCACGCTTAGACCAATTCGCACGCCGGTGAACGAGCCGGGGCCGCTGGCGGCTGCAAAACAGTCGATACCCGCCAGGCTCACCTGTGCCTGGCGCAGCGTTTCTTCAATCGCGGGAAAGATCAGGTGCGCCGAGCCTTCCCGCGAATGCAAGGCTAGTTCCGCCAGCGTCCGGCCATCTTTGCGAACCGCCACGCTGCCTAAATCTGAGGTTGTGTCCAGCGCCAGAATAGTCACGGCAGCAGATGGAAGACCTTGTCCACTTCGTACGCTTTGCCGTTTGTGTTTATGGCGAACACCCGCACGGTGAGCGCAGCGCCGGGGGCGCTCATCAACTCCTTGGGAACGGTAAACGTGCTGCTTTCTCCAAATCCCAACACGCGTGCGCCCTCCGTGCCGGGCACCATTTCCCCCCACCAGACGTACTGCATGCTGCGGCTGGCCCGGTTTGCGCGTACGACCTTTAATTTGAATGGCGTGGGAATATTCGGGTTGAGGTTATCCCCAGGCGGGTCGACTATCGCAAAAGGAGCTTTGGCTGGATCGGTCTCCACTTCCTGTACGGGCGGGTCCTGCGATTCGAAGTAGTAGTAGCGCGCCATGGATTCCTTCAGCCCGTCGCGCGGCACTTGGAGCACCCAGTCGCGCTCGTTATCCGGAGTGGTCCGGCTGAAGGTTTCGCCACGGTAATTCTTCAGCGGAATCTCTTCACCGGTCGCCGGATTGATCCAGGACGGGTTGTACTTGTGTCTGGGCAGCTCGATTTCGACGATCCCGGGCTTTTCCGCGTAAGCCAGGTATTCCACTTCATTCAGGCCCACCGCGCGCGCTCCGGACACGTCGAAAAACGGCTCGAGCTCCCAATGCCGCGTGCCGGTCATGACGCCGAGCCAGGCTTTGATGGCCTTGGCGTTCGCTTCGTTTTGCAGGCTCCGGTAGGAAACGCTGGGGTACTCGCCATTGGTGGTTGCGTTCCACAACTCGTGCCGGAAAGCGCCGGGATCGGTCGCCTCTATCACATGAATCTCGGGTTGTTCGTTGAATTGATGCTCCACGGCGCCCAGTTCCGGATGCGGCGACGCTTCGATCATGAAGTGCATCCAACCATCGCTCACGAGCGGCGAGGAGGTGACGCGCGCGTCGGAAGAACGCGGATGCTGGAAGCCGTCGTACCTTTTGAGCAGCAAGCCCAGTTCTTTGAGCAGCGCGCGGCTGCCGGCTATGTCTTCAAAATGCTCTATGCCCTGCCATGTGACGTTCAATCCGCCGTAACGCGCCACCAGATGGCGCACGAGCGGGTCAAGCTGACCGCGCTGGCTGAGAATTCCGGAGCGCAGGAACGAATCGTCGGCCAGAATCAGATCGAGCGTGAAGCCGCGGTTCGCGGCGGCTAGAATCCGGTCGTCCAAGGTGCTGAAATAGGCGCTGTTGGGTTGAAAATCGGCGCTAAGGGGTTTGTTCGCCAGGCGTGCGGTTAGCAAGGTTCCGCGGATATGCGTGAAACCATCCTGTTTGCGGGCGTCCAGCCAGGTCTCGAACGCGGCTTGATCCAGATCGAGGAAGGGAACTCCCGCTGCCAGCCAGAGGTGCGGCTTCTTGTTGATGGTGCGCCAGTGGCGGATATTGGCCACGGTGACCAAGCCGGCTTCGCTTGTTTCGGCGGCGCTGAAGGTTCCCACCTGATTGTTATAGCGTTCCAGGGAACTCACCACCTTGAAATTCCAGGTACCGGCTTCGGTGGGCGAGAAGCGAACGCGCAAGGCATTGCCGCCATCCCAAAATTCGTGCATCAGGTAGGTGCTGCCGCGCGGCGAACGGAATTCCACGTTGAGCAGTTCGTTCTTGTAGGGCGCCGCCGCACCGTCAGCGCCGCCGGGCTGCCACTCGAAAGTCAGCTCACACGGAAGCCCGGAGCGAGCGCCTTGTGAACAGGGAGACAGTGTGGCGGAATCCGCAGGAAAGGGGAGCAGGACGAGGAGGGCCCAGCAAAAGAGGCCCGAGCGAGGCATATTGTTGAGCATATCGCGCGGCCCCCCGCGCCGAAATCACTGGCGCTCTCCTGGCTCTGCTGCCAAAGTGAAACTAAACTGACAGGACCGGGTTCCAGCAACTTGTAACCGCGCCGCAACGTCTCTACAATCAGAAGGAACATTATCCGAGTCCGATGATCTAGGTCGACTAAGTTGTCGATAAGAACAGAGAGACCGCTTATGGACATCGTGGGGGATCGGAAGTTTGTAGAGGTTCCAGGTGGCAAGACGCACGAACTGCCGCCGCTGCTGGTAAAGACTGTGCCTGACGTGAAACGGCTCGATAAGATGATGGGCGTTGCGGCAGAGATCATAGATCAGGAAGACATGGTTCAGACGGTCGCCGCCGATGCGATTGCACCAGAAGAGCTTGTGGAGCGCCGCAAGATGGATCTGGCCCTGAATCTTGTGGACCAATACCTGAGATTACTGAGTCACTGGCATTGGGGCGACGCGGTGGTGGAGTGGATCCGGCAGTGCGAAATCACATTCGACTCGCGTCTCGAACTGCGCAACCTATTACGCAACGATGTCTGGCCGCACGCGGGCCGCAGCAGTTCCGTTACCTT
>DATHIZ010000042.1:0-2461 GCA_035316385.1 Bryobacteraceae bacterium
CCGCCACCGATGGCGTGATACCATTTTTCAGGGTTGAGCGCTTCCGAGGTCCATCCGGCCACGCGCCAGAGCCGCAATTCCTCGATATTGTTGTCGCTTCGATCGCCGCGCGAAACGAACGGCGCACGCGCCAACGCAATCGCCTTCAGCGCCGCCACGGCATCCTTGGCCCCAACAATTCGCGCGGGGTCGCTCGAGGGGCCAACCATGACAAAATCATTCCACGCGATCTGCCGCCGCGTCGTGCCGTAGCCTTCGTCGATGAATTCCCGCTCCGCCGCCGGATCATGAACCAGCACCACATCCGCATCGCCCCGGCGCGCGATGTCGAGCGCCCTTGCGGTGGGCTGGGCGATGAGCTTGACGGTGATGCCGGTCTTCGCGGTGAATTGCGGAAGGATGTTTGCCAGCAATCCCGAGGCTTCGACTGATGGCGTTGAAGCGAGCGTGATGCTCTGGTCCGCAGCCCCGACTGAATTGATCGCGCCGAAGAGCGTGACGACGGCCAATATTGACCGAATTCGAATCATATTTCCTCTTCTCCCGCAGGCAGGGCGCGACACAAGCACAAGCACGTTCGCCGTTTACCGTGTGGATGGGGTGCTTTACACCGAAAAATTGTGTATTAGCTCCAAAGGTACCTTCAGGCGATTCTTGCAACCACCAATAGCCGGACGGTATTCGCGCGAGATAACCGACCCGGCGCGATCGTATTTGACGATGCCCACGTCGCAGAAAAGATCATTCGTGATTGTTTCACCCTCAGACTTGAGAAGGGCAAACTCCCAAACATTTACAATCGCCTTGTAGCCTTGTCGGTGCCGCATTTCGATGCCGTTAGCCGGGGGATTAGTTTAGGCGAATTCTCGCCGGAGACTCTTCGTATCGTGTTGCCATGCTCCCGCCCGGCGCTGTTGTAGCGTTAACTAGGGATGCTACTCTTCTGAGCTTGCTCAAAGAAGCCGAGTCAGAAATATCGGAGATCGGGTTTCCTCTGGGCCATTTGGCCGATCATTTGAGCCGCTGTACCATACTGTTTTCTCAGAACGAGATCGAGATCTGTCCAGCGTTTCTTCCTTCCAAACGGCTCTCATACCTTGCTGACCCTGAGATTCGTCGAATCTATCTCTCCGCTACGCTAACTAGTGAGGTGGATTTTTGCCGAGCGTTTGGCCGTCGGCCGTCAAATAAAATAGAGCCCGAAAGCGACGCTGGTATGGGCGAACGACTTATCGTTCTAGCGGAGCGGAATACACTCACCAATGGCGGAACAGCAAACGTCAGTGCCGTCGTAGCTCCACAAATCAAGATAGTCGAAAAGCGTGCTGCGTGGCGGCCTCGTCGAACTGAAAACGAAGAAGAAACCAGACGGAATGCTCAACATTGATGAGGTCGGTCAGGCCTTCAATCATCTGGAGTGGGCAACCGGCGCGCTGGTCGGAGACTAAATACTAGGGATCATCATTGTTTGTTTTTGTGAAAAGCGGTCGGCTGAAACGTCGCCCTCACAGGGAATGTGATTGGCCAACCTTGCGCCGTTCAGACTTCTCTGTGACGAGTTCTTACAGGCGATCTATGCATTGCAGCGTCTCACGCCGCTTCAGCGCGTTCCAGAAATGGAGGCTCTTGCATTTAAGAGCGGAGTGGCAACCAGAAGCGATTTTCCTGCGCTTGCGAGGCACTCGGCTTTCCGATGTCGCAAGCTGACTGCCTGGACAGTTCAGGTCACCCCTGAGGCACTGACCGACCGTGGCAAGATCGGCGAAATATTGGAGCGGGCGAAGGGATTCGAACCCTCGACCCCGACCTTGGCAAGGTCGTGCTCTACCACTGAGCTACACCCGCATCCGAGAGGCCAGCGATTGGCTCGCCAGCGACGGGCAGAGCTATGCCAAATGCGGCCTCCGAATGCAACAGCCCGTCTGCCGATCAATTCGGGCGGTTCGGGCGATTTGGCCCTCAAATCCCCCGAATCGGCCCGAAATGACGCCAATGGCCGTTAACTTATGTCACACACCCCTGCAACAAGTCGTCCTTGCGAACGCAGGGACCCAATCCCGACTTCAAAAGTGACAAACGGCCTCTGCCACAGCGCCGAAACGAAGGTCCGCGCCGTATGGGTCCCTGCGTGCGCAGGGACGACGCATTGAACGCCCGCCGTGGGTGATTCGAACCGATCGGGCCGGCCGGCCCTCAGAAGCCGATTGAAATTTCCGCGCAACCCGCCACTTAAGCGAGACAACTTCTGGACCCAAAGACTTCTCAACCCAAGGAACTTCTGAACCTAAGGCCGGGCCATGCTACAAGGGCCCGATCCTTCAGATATCAGGCGAGGAACTCGTGACGATCATAGAGCAGGGCAACGGACCGGCGCCACAGGCGCCAGCCGATCTGATCAAGGAAACCACCACCCAGACCTTCGTGAAGGACGTCATCGAGGAATCGAAGCGCCAGCCGGTGC
>DATHIZ010000043.1:0-8654 GCA_035316385.1 Bryobacteraceae bacterium
AGTAGCGGCTGAGCCTGGGTAAAACGATCGTCGGTCAGGATGACGCGGCGCGAATCGACATGCTGAGTGAGCATACCGGCGGCGCGAAAGGCAAAGCTCACGACCAAACTCGAAAGCCGTTCGCCCACGCTGGCGATAGCATCCATGGAGCGGGGAGAAAGTTCACCGACGACAGACAACCCTTTGACTAATTCTTCCAGCCAGTCGAAGTGAGTGCGGATGTAACGGTCAAGCTCGGCAGACGCGGAGCCGGCAAGCGGCAGACCATGTGTCAGATGATACGCACGCAATTCGTCCACTAGCGTAAGAGCCTGGTCGCGTCTGCCCGCGGCGGCTTCGGTAGCCGCGCTGATCAGCTTATTCGTGGTTTTGCCCATGGCCGAAACGACCACAATGGGGCGGCGATGCTGGTAGCTCCGGACAATGTTTGCGACGCCGGCGACGGCATTGTGCGATTCGACGGAAGACCCGCCGAATTTCATTACGATCATGCTGACAACCTAGTCCAAGTAGCCTTCCGAAGCCAGCAGTTCGGCATTGAGGACAGCGGCTCCGGCGGCGCCGCGAATGGTGTTGTGGCCGCAGGCAACAAATTTCAGGTCAAGCACTGGACAGGCGCGCAAGCGGCCGACGAAGACGCTCATGCCGTTTTCACGAGCGGCATCCCGGCGGGGCTGCGGACGGTCCGGCTCCGGCATATATATGACCGGGCGAGCGGGTGCGCTGGGAAGCTTGCGCTCCTGCGGGATACTTTGAAACTGTTCCAGCGCGGCTTGCGCTTCGGCCACGGTTGGCTTGGAGGAGAACTCAACCGACGTAGTAACCACGTGGCCGTCAACCACGGCGACACGGTTGCAATGCGCGCTCACGCGGGCATCAAGAGGTTGCGACTGGCCGCCGGCGATGCCCCCTAGAATTTTCTGCGTCTCCTGCTGCATCTTCTCTTCTTCGGAGCCGATGAAGGGAATCACGTTGGCCAGGATGTCCATGGATGCAACACCGGGATAACCAGCGCCCGAAACCGCCTGCATGGTGGCGGCGACGATACGCTGAATGCCGAACTTCGCCAGCGGCGCGAGGGCCATGGTGAGGACGATGGTGGAGCAGTTCGGATTAGTCACGATCATGCCCTTCCAACCGCGATTGCGCTGCTGCGCGCGCACCAACTCGAGGTGACCGGGATTCACTTCGGCGACAACCAGGGGAACATCGAGTTCCATGCGATGGTTGCGCGAATTGGAGACGACGATGTGGCCTGCTTGCGCGAAGTCACGCTCAATTTCTGTAGCGATGGAGGCGTCCATGGCGGAGAACACCAGGCGTGGAGCACTGCCGGGCTTTGACTCGGAAACAGTAATCTCCGCCGAGGTGCCGGGCATGCCGCCGTCGAGCCTCCAGGCAGTGGCGTCTTTCAGCTTCTTACCCGCGGACCGGTCGCTCGCGCCAAGCCAAGTCAGCTTGAACCAGGGATGGCCTTGCAAAAAGCGGATAAAGTGCTGGCCGACCATGCCGGTGCCGCCAAGAATACCTACTTCGATTTGTTTCATACTGTGCGCGCGAACTTAGCGCGAAAGCCTTTCGACGAGTTGCTTGTAAAGGAGGACCGCTTCCGTAAGCTGCGATTTCGCGATGCGCTCCTGCGTGGTATGCGCAACGTGAATAGTGCCGGGACCGATTAAGAAGGGTTGCCCCCAAGCGCCGCCGAACGCCGGAATATCGGTCGTATAGGCGACGACGGTGGTTCTGAAGCCATCAAGAGAGCCCAGGTGTACGGCCGGGATAAAGAGGACTTCTTCCGCGCGGGCGTCGGGCTGCGCGGCGGCCTTGACTTGTTCGCGTAGCTCCGTGACATCGTCCACGGCGCGGATGAAAATTTCGGCGCGAGCCTGGTCCGGAATAACGTTGGGCGCGCGGCCGCCGCTGATGGTTCCTATATTCAAGGTGCTGGGGCCGAGCACGGAGTGGACGGGCATGGCCAGCTTACGGATACGCTGAAGCGCGTCGAGAAGCTTTTCGATGGCGGACTCACCCAGTTCCGGGTACGCAGAGTGCGCCATGCGGCCCTGCGCGGCGACCTCAAACCGCAAAGCGCCTTTGGAACCGAGTGCCAGCTGATTTTCCGTTGGCTCCCCGTTGATGATGAATTTACTGCCGCGCGGATTTTTTGCGGCTTCGAGGGCGCCGGCACTGTTGCGCTCTTCCCCGACCACGAAGAGCAGGCCGAAATTGCTATGTCCCTCCGCAAGAAGACTCTGTGCGGCGAGCAGCATGGAAGCGATGATGCCTTTGGTGTCACAAGCGCCTCGGCCCCAAATCTGGTCTCCGTCATCGCTCGAAGGGATAAAGGGCGGAACGGTATCCATATGAGTGGAGAGCACCACCACGGGATTGCCGAAGCGGACGAAGACATTATCGCGGCCCGGTTCGACGGGCATAATTTCGGCGGATCCGCCAAATTTGCGCGCGAGGGCATCGAGTTGCTGAAAAAGGAATTGGCCGACTTCGCGCTCGTTCGGAGTTATCGATTCAATGTCGATCAGGGTCCGGGTGAGTTCGAAAACGTTCATTGTGGGCGCTTCCAAGTATTTGTCTTTGTTGCCTTTACGCCGGAGCTCGGTAGAATTCGGCCGTGAAGGCGGAGTGAAATGGGTTGAAAGGCACAGGATAGCAAAGGCTGGCGAAAGGGCGGTTTTTGCGAAACGAAGCCAAGCGGCTACAGTTGCAGCACGAGACGCAAGCCCGCGTCGACGGACGCCTGAAGTCGAGAAGAAAGAGTGCCCACAAGCTCAGTCAGAAAACTGCGGTCGAGAGTGTACAGTTGCGAGAGATTCACCACGCAATCGCGATCCAATCCCGCGGCGCGCGGTTAACGAATCTGCCTGAATCACCAATACCGGGCGTCGACGTTCCGTTTCATCGATTGGAGCTGGCCATAATTGAGAACGTCGTCAAGTTTCGCTGACTCTTCTGAATAAATTTTATTCAACTGCTCGGTTACGTTTTGGGATTGAGCCCGCGCCAGAAATTCAGCAAGAGCCGTCGCGTAGAGGTGGCTGCGCGAGATACGAAGTCGCTTGGCAGTAGCTTCGCCCAACAAGAAAAGATCCTCGGGAACAGATACCGCTGTTTTCACACCTAAAGCATAACTCTGGTCATACCGGGAGTGTCCTGGATTTGCGCTTAAACCACTGATACACTGGGAGCTATGGGTGAGTTGGATCTATTTATCTCGACAGAACCGGAAGTCGAGATAGACGTCGAGACAGCCGCCGCGATTGAACGTGGCCTCGAAGATATTCGCGAGGGTCGAATCCTTTCTCATGAAGAGTTGCGGGCGCGTCTTCCAGAGTGGCAGAAGAAATACGGTCCGGCGCTGCGGTAATACCCATACGTTGGACGCAGGTTGCAAGTGTCGAATTAGAAGACGTTGCGGCTTGGTCTTGGCGTGAGCATCCTGAAACAACCGAGCGGTTTCTCACAGCCCTTCTCAATCATATAGATCTCCTCGGACGTTTCCCGCTAATAGGCGCCCCTGTGAAAGGCCAGCCGGATGTTAGGCGACTTTTACATACTCCGCTTTACATCTACTACAGGATTGGCTCCTTGACAGCCTCCGTTGAAATCATTCACATCTGGCATCGGGCGAGAAGGCCACCAGGGTCGTAGCAATTCGCCAACCAGCGCTACCATTATTTTGGCGGGGGTGTTTTGGCAACGAGCAGTCGGGTGAATGGTTTGCGGAAGCAGCAAATGGCGCATTGGTTCCGCTCCCTTCAAGATGGCCAATACGAAGACAAGGTTTTATTAGTACTGACGCTTATCATCGGCGCGATCGTCGGGCTGGTGGTGGTGGCGTTCATCCTTCTAACCGAAAATTTGGGATCGCGGCTCTATCCGGCGGGCGGAGCGGCTTGGCGCCGGTTGGTCATTCCAGTGATCGGATCGTTAGTCACCGGATTTTTTCTGGCGCGCAATTTCCCGGATGCACGCGGCAGCGGGATTCCGCAAACCAAGGTGGCGCTGTTTCTGAAGGACGGCTTCATCAGCCTGCGCACCGTACTCGGGAAATTCAGCATGTGTTCCATTACGCTGGCAAGCGGCATAGCGTTGGGACGCGAAGGCCCCTCCGTACATGTGAGCGCAGGCATTGCATCCGTACTGGGCAGGCGGCTAGGACTTTCTCCGCGCGGCGTGAAAGCGCTCATCCCCATTGGCGCAGCGGCGGCTCTGGCGGCTGCCTTCAATACGCCCATCGCGGCGGTGCTTTTCACCTTGGAAGAAGTGATGGGCGATATGCACGCTCCGGTGCTGGGATCAGTTGTTCTGAGTTCAGCCACGTCGTGGATCGTGCTGCACTTGCTTTTGGGTGACGAGCCCCTATTCCACGTACCCTCCTATCAACTGGTGCATCCGGCGGAATTCCTGGTATACGCCTTGTTGGGTGTCATGGGCGGCTTGGTTTCGGCATTCTTTGTGAAGCTGCTTTTGTGGCAGCGCAAGCAGTTCCTTGGCTTGCCAAACTCCACGAAGTGGCTGCAACCGGCAGCCGGCGGCTTGTTAGTAGGGGTGCTTGGTTGGTATGTGCCAGGAGTGCTGGGGGTTGGATACGGCTTCGTGGATCAGGCGTTGAACGGGAAGATGCTGATTGCCACCATGGCGATGCTGGTGTTCCTGAAGATAGCGGCCACATCAACTTGTTATGCTTCCGGGAATGCGGGCGGTATCTTCGGGCCGAGCCTGTTTATGGGCGCTATGATGGGCGGCGCAGTAGGCGGAGTGGCGCACATGCTGTTGCCGGATTACACGGGCAGCGTGGGGGCATATGCGCTGGTAGGGATGGGCGCGGCCTTTGCGGGAATCATACGCGTTCCGCTGACTTCCGTGATCATGATCTTTGAGATCACGCGGGACTACACAATCATTGTGCCGCTGATGATCGCGAACCTGATCAGTTACTTTGTTTCGAGCCGCTTACAGGAAGAGCCGATTTATGAGGCGCTCCAGCATCAGGATGGGATTCATCTACCGTCAGGTGCTCGCGCGCGCGAAGATCTGCTCACCGTGGCGCACGGATTCCGCGCCGAAACGCCGGTACTGCTGGCGACGATCAATATTTCCCACGCCGCCGCCTCGGTAGATCGCGGACAGGGCACATGGCCGGTCTCCGATCAGAATGGCTTGCGTGGCATGGTTACGCTGGCGCAACTCGATCAGGCGATAAAGGACGAGCGTGGGGGGCAACTCCTAAGCGAGCTTGTGCCGGAGCCAGGACCGGTTGAAATGCTGACGCAGGAAAATTTCCCGCACGTGCACCCGGATCACCCGCTGGATATAGCGATGCGGCGTATGGCCGAGACAAAGCTAACGGTGCTGCCAGTGGTGAGCCGCACGAACGTGCGCGATTTGAAGGGCACTATCTCCATGCAGGACGTGCTGGACACTTACGCCCTGGGCGGCAGACAAGAGCGCCCTAAGGCAAGCGGCGCGGAAACCAAAAAAATACCGGTCAAACTATTCACCGGCGTCTTGGCTGCGCTGCTGGGACTGGCCCTTCTCATGGGTTTTCTGAATTATTTTTACCGGGAGCAGCGTACCGGCCGCGCGCAACAGTATTACCAGGAAGCGACGGACCTGATGCAGAAGGAGCGCTATGAAGAGGCTATAGCACGTTATCGCGAGGCCCTCTCTGTCTCGCACAGCGTGGATTACCGGCTAGCTCTGGGGCTGGCGCTGGTGAAGGGCGGCCATCCGAGGGAAGCCAGTATTTATTTGAACCAGGTGTTGCACGACAGGCCGCTGAGCAGCGTCGCCAATCTGGGATTGGCGCGGACGTCCGTGGAGACTGGCGATGTAAGCAACGCCGTACTGCATTATCAACGCGCGATTTTAGGAGGTTGGCCCGAGAAGACCGGGGAAAACCGCTTTCAGACTCATATCGAACTGGTACAGGTCCTGGAAAAGGCCGGTCGGCATGAGCAAGCGCGGGCGGAACTGCTATCCATCGCCGCCACGCTGCCTGACCAAAGCGCCATGAAGAAGCAGGTTGGACGCATGTTGATCGACTACGGCTTACCTGCGGAGGCGGTCAAAGTTTATGACGATCTGCTGCAACAGGGGCAGCACGATGCTGACGCATACAACGGCTTGGGCGATGCCGAATTTGCACTGGAAGACTATGCAAAAGCGTCCGAAGCCTATCGCGGCAGTCTGGCTATTGCGCCCGGCGACGACGCAGGAAAGAAGCGTCTGGATACGTGTGACCGGGTGCTGGCGATGGATCCCACGATTCCGGGCTTGGATGTAGGGACGCGATATAAACGCAGCCAGGCACTGCTTTCGAGCGCTCTGGATGAGGTCCTGCGATGCGCGGGAGACGGCGCCACGGGCGAAGAGGCGGAACAGGCGAAGAAGGCGATTGGACATCGGAAGAAATCGCAATCCTTTAGCGATGCGGCGGAAGAAGGCGCTACCCTGGCGCAACGACTCTGGGCCGCGCGGCCGCCATCCTGCAGCGCGGGCGACGCGACGGACGCGCTGAACCGCGTCATGACAAAGTTAGCTCATCATTAGCGCATGTTAGAAAGTGATTCGCAGCGCTAACTGCAGGGTTCGCGGATCACTGACCGCAGTGGGCTGGCCGAACGTGGGCAGAGGAGCGACGGGGTATAACCCGGAGCCAAACGTTCCATTCGGTATTAGGTTGTTGCGATGATTCAGAGTATTGAACCCTTCGGCGATCGCTTGCAGATGGAAACGCTCATTGATGGTGAACGTACGGCTCACGCGGGCGTTCATGCTGAAGACATCGAAACCGGTTCCCAGGTTGCGCCCGATATAGCCCCCGTTGGCCGCGGGCCGAGCGGTAGTCCCTTGAATCGTGGTGGCGCCGGTCACGACATTAAAGGGCAATGGCGAATAATACTGCAGCATGCCGGTCAACTGAAAGCCGTGGCTGAATCGCTCCCAATTCGTTCGCGCGGACCCCATGGGTGAGTGGATTGTGCCGTTGAACACCAGGCGATGCCGCTGGTCATCGTCCGAGCGAGCCCAGTCCTGCCAGACGTTGAAGTTGTTGATGGGCGAACTGAAGAAAAATTCACCTACGTCGTCAAGAGCTTTTGAGTAGGTGTAGGAGAGACGGTAGTTTGCCCATTTCAGCGGCCGCTGCAAATAGGAGACGGAGAGGCCGTCGTATTGGGAATCCGCGAGTGAGTTGTACTGGCTGTTGTTTCCATACGCCGGATTGGGGCGGCAGCCATTGTTATTCCCAGAAGGAACGCAGCTGGGCACATTTTGGTTAATGGATAGGATGAGATGCCGGCCGCGCACGTGCTGATAGCTGACGCTCAACGTGGCGCGCGCGCCCACTTGCTGTTCAATTTCAAGGCTCCCTTGTTCGGAGTAGGCGTTCTTGATGTTTGGGTTCATCGTACTGTAGTTCATCAATACGGAGGCGGGTAGGCCGCCTAGAATATTCGGAAACTGGGGAGCGCCTGTTTGCGTGGGAGATAGACTCACGCTTACCTGGGTGGAACTTGTCAGATTGGTTGTATTCCCACTGGATAGCAGCGCATTGGCGAGGGCACGCAACGGGACGCGGTCATAAAACAGCCCGAAGCCGCCGCGAATGACAGTGCGGCGCGACGCAAATGGAGTCCAAGCAAACCCGCCTCGCGGAGAAATATTATCCGTGTCGGTATTGATGGTTTTCAGGAATTGCAGATCGTAGCGAACCCCCAGATTCAAAGTGAAGTTAGGCCGGATTTTCCACTCATCTTGTCCGTAAAAACCCACATTCGGATTGGTTTGCGAAACGGCGGGACTCCCAAAGGTTTGCGTAAAACCCGAGTTGTTATAAATCCCGTTTTGGAAGTTCGCCAGTGACGAAAACGTATAGGCGCCGCGAATGGAGCGCGGAAAAGTAATATCCAGGTCGTTGTAAAGAAAATCTACTCCTGTCCGGAAGGCGTGCGTTCCTGCCTGGTGGGAGAGATTGTCGGCAACTTCGTACAATTTGTCCAACCTGCCAACGGGAGACGCGGACAGGGTGCCGAAGGAAGCAACTCCGGAAATACTGACGGCCGGTCCGGCCGGATCATTGGGCGGCGCGAGTAAGTTGCTGTAAGTAAACTGACCGCGGGTTTCATTGACTGTTCGCGGCGACAGAACAACAATATTGCTCGCGGCGAAAGTCTGGTCGAAATCGTGCAGCCCGGCGGCCGCGCTCACTGCACTCAACCCGCCGGCGCCGCGAGAATTGGCGCTGTCTACGTCGTATAAACTGTAACGCGCGCTGAACTGGTCTTTGGCGCTGAACTGATGGTCAAGCTTCGCCAGAAAATTAGCATTGTGGACCGGATTCGGAAACAGTCCGGTAGCGATTTGCGATCCTTGATAGCCTGTTGCCACAAGCCGGGCATTGATAGCGGCAACGGCGGCGGGCGCGATGGTAATGAGGCCGCTTTGGTTCAACGCCCGCTGCTCAAAGTTCGCAAAATAAAAGGTCCTGTCTTGCTTAACCGGGCCGCCGAGACTTGCTCCATACTGCGTCTGCGTCTGCGGAAGCGTGGTATTGGTCAATGCATTCGCGGCGTTGAGGCGCTGATTGCGAAAGAAGCCGTAAACGTCTCCATGCAATGAGTTCGTGCCGCTTT
>DATHIZ010000044.1:0-5615 GCA_035316385.1 Bryobacteraceae bacterium
GTGCACGTCACCCATGGTTTGGTCTACGCGGTATGGATTGCGACGGCGGCATTTTCAGCGGTCGATATCGATCTCGAAGAAGCGGCACGTTCGATCGGCGCCGGCCCTCTTCGCGCGTTCCGTGATGTGACACTGCCTCTCGCCGCTCCCGGCCTCATGGCCAGCGCGATCTTCGTATTCCTCGAATCGCTCGACGAATTTACCGGCAGCTATTTCGTCGGCGCGCCTGTCGTGAATACGCTGCCGCTATTGCTATATACTGCGGGTTCGGGTGGAAATTATCAGATTGCGTCAATCACCGCTCTGCTGTTACTCGTACCGTCGATAGGCTTCATGCTGGTTGTGGAGCGATTCTTGCGGGCAGATGTGCTTTCCAAGGTCGGACATTAAAACATGAAATCTAAACACAAGCACGCTTCCAATGACGACAAGCAGTATGTCAGTGCGCTGCAGGTTGCGAAACACGCGGGCGTATCTCGCTCGGCAGTGTCGAGGGCTTTCACACCCGGGGCAAGTGTTTCTGCCAAGAAGCGCGAGAGGATCATGGAAGCCGCCGAAGCGCTCGGCTATCAGGTGAACGATCTTGCGCGTGGCCTTCTGGCTCGAAAAAGCCGGCTCGTGGGCCTAGTCGTTACCAACCCCGAACTCGGCTATCGCTCACATCTGGTTGCGGCGCTAACCAAGGCGCTCATACATCGCGGCAGCGTACCTATAGTCATCAATACCGGTCGCACCGAAGAGGAATTGGTTGCGGCACAGAAGACGCTTTTCGGGTATCGCGCCGAAGCGACGATTATTCTCTCCGGTTCGCCGCCCTCCTCCTTCGTTGATCTTGCCCGTCGCAATGGCCAGCCACTGATCGTTCTCGGCCGTTCGGAAACAGGAGCGGATGACGTCAATATCGACAATGAGGGCGCCGGCCGTGAGGCTGCGCGGTTCTTTCTTGCCGATGGCGTAAGGAAGCTGGGTTTTGCCGGGGCTCTGTCGGGCACGCCAACGACAGTTGAACGCGAATACGGTTTCCGGCAGGAAGCCGAGCTGCATGATGCCACTGTCCTGACTGGGAACGGTCGCAATTCGGACTATGCGGGCGGACAGGAAGCCGCTCAACAGCTCTTCGCCGTTGAGAGCGACCGCCCGGACGCTGTGTTCTGTGTCAATGATCTGGTGGCATTCGGCTTGATTGACTATGTGCGCAAACACACGCAACTTTCGATTCCGGGTGATCTTTCCGTTGTAGGATTCGATGATATTCCGGAAGCTTCGTGGGACGCCTACAATCTTACGACCTTTCAGCAGGATGCTGGTACCATGGCAGCGCATGCGGTGGCACTCCTCGACCGCCGCGAGGCTGAACCTGACCGCCCGCCCGCTCATGAACGCTTGAATACACGCCTTATCCTGCGTGGCAGCGCGCGTGTGCCTGCAGCCTATAGATCGTAGAAGATTACTGGAACTTCCAGCATGAAAATCATCCAAGTGACTGATCTGCATCTGGTGAAGCCGGGCGAAACCTTGTGTGGTCTTGATCCCTTGGCGCGTCTGCAGGCGTGCGTTGCCGATATCAATGAACATCACGGCGATGCCGAGCTGGTGATATTCACCGGCGATCTGAGCGATACGGGCGACGAGGTTACGTACCGGGTTCTGGCGCATGAACTGACGAAACTGCTCCCGCCCTTTCGTCTGATGCTCGGCAACCATGATGATCGCAATGCGTTTTTGAACGTCTTTGACACTGTCCGGGTGGAGGATGGCTTTGTCCAGGGTGTGGAAGACACACGCGAGGGCAGGTTGATCATGCTCGATACGCTGATTCCCGGCCGGCCTGAGGGACGTTTGGATGAGGCGCGTTTGTACTGGCTGCAGCAGCGTCTTCTGGAGGTCAGGAACCGTCCGGTATTTCTGTTCTCGCATCACCCACCCTTTCCTATTTACATGCCTCTCTTGGACCGGATGGGTATCATAGAAGCGGATGAACTCTATGCACTGCTGAAGGAACACGGCAATGTCCGGCATATTTTTGCCGGCCATGCACACCGGCCGATCGCCGGCAGCTGGCGCGGAATCCCAATCAGCGTTTTGCGCGGTACCAATCACCAATCGGCGCTGGATTTTGATCCAGACAGAATTGCCGTTACGCACGAGCCACCAGCCTATGCCGTGATTTTTATCGATAAGGATAGCGTGGTCGCGCACTTCCACGACTTTCTGGATCGAACGGCTGCGTACCGCTGAAGCGCTCGGCCCGGGATGGTCAATCGCGCTGGTTCGCCTTGGCGCTTTGATAGGCGCGGATTTGTTCAGATGGAACAGCCGAATAAGTTTTACGGTAGAGCTTGGAAAACCGGCCCGGGTTGGAGAAGTGAAGCTTGGCCGCCAGCTCCCTCACGGATGTCGCTTTTCCACTGGAAATGATCTCATGGGCTGCAGCAATGCGGCCATTCTGCAAGACCTGGATTGGCGTGGCACCGCGGCATTTGCGAAACAGCCGTTGCAAGGCACGGATATTGATGCCAACGGCATTGGCGATGTCTGAAATGCTGACAGAATTGCAAATGTTATTTCGGATGAATTCTTCAGCCAGAGCCAACTGCTGCTGAGAGTCCCGCGGGAAGCCTGGTTTGTATGTGCACGTGGGCGGTGCAGGGATAGTGATCGCGCGTGCACTTGGTGCGTCGGGGCGGGGATCTTTGTGCCTGAAACTATAAGCCGTGTCATCTGCCATTGTGGAATGCCTGATCGAGCATGAAGAAAATCGGAACCGTTTGGAAATACAATCTGGCGTAGAACAATTGTACTCCTAAAACGCAGGATTGCATAACTAAATACTTCAGAGTCGGGGATTTGAAAATTGAACCTTAGTGTTATGTCTCCGAGCAAGCTGCGTTGACAGCTGTCAACAATCAGCCGACGGGGCTTACCAAGAGGCGAGGCCGCTGCTCGGTACTCAAGACGCGTTGACAGCTGGCAACTTCATCTTGGCATGGTTAAAAATGCTCCTATTCTATTCATTGTTTGTAAACCACATTTCCATACAGTTTGAACTATTGCCAATATTTGTAAGCGAGTACCAACTTGTCCCAGCGTAAACAGGCAGCCACGATCGAACTGCAAACGCCCGCGATTTCCCGACGGCACGTTCTCTTCGGCGCTGGTTCGATGGCCGTGCTCGGAATAACCGGTTGCACTCAAACGACGCTTGAACTGCCCTCTATGAATATCGACGCGATGCCGACCAGCGGTATACGGCCACAAATTAGTATCGATAAATCCGTGACTGTCCCGGAAGTCATGTACGCCGCGGTCCAGGAGGGGCCTTACTCGCTCCCTGCCGTTCCCTATCAGAAGGTTCCAGTCCAGTTCCGGCGCCAGATTGTTGTCGATCCCACTGGCGAGCAACCGGGTACGATTGTCGTCCGCCTGCAGGAGCGCTTCCTTTATCTCGTCCAACCAGGCGGCGATGCCATTCGCTACGGAGTCGGTATCGGCAAGGATGGATTCCTTTGGAGCGGGCGCGCCAATATCCAGTACAAGAAGGAATGGCCACGCTGGACGCCGCCACGTGAAATGATCCAGCGTAAGCCGGAATTGGCCAAATACCAGAATGGCATGGAACCCGGACCGCAAAATCCTTTGGGAGCGAGAGCTCTCTACATCTTCAAGGATGGTGTTGATACTGGGTATCGAATTCACGGATCGCCGGAATGGTGGTCTATCGGGCAGTCGATGTCATCCGGTTGCGTGCGTCTCATCAATCAGGATATCATCGATCTTTACAGCCGTGTGTCCGGAAAAGCGACTGTCGTGGTTGGCTAGACGCTCCGGACGCGCTAATAATACAAATCATACTCCCCAAGTGATTCATTTCCGATCTGCAGGCTGTGCTTGCCTGCCCGCCCAGCAGAAGCGAAATTCGATGTAGCTTCCGTTTCATCAATCGTTTACCATAATTTCAATGGTTTATGATTCTAGCGAGTTATCACTCAAGGACTTGCTTCAACCCGTCATTGCGGCCGAGGACGCCTTGGCGCGGCTTGACGATAGGGTCGGCCGCAAGAATGATCTTGGCGAAACGAATGGACGCCGGTCGCGCGACGGACTTTTGCGCGAGAACGAGGGCTGGATTGAACGCTCGCATTTCATGGAGGCGTGCAACGCGCTCTGGCTGGCGGGGGAGCTGGTTCATGTCGAAGACCTGGTCCTTCATGATGCACGCATGGACATCCGCACGCCGACGCATGAGCTGACAAGGGCTCACGCCATTCTGCGTACGCGACGCCAGATTGCTGCGAGCCCGCCTGCCTGGGCATTCAGTTCAAAAGGTCTCGCCAGTCTGCGCGGGCGGGCAGGCAGCGAGTTTGTTGTTCTGTCTGCCGAACGCGTGCCAGCAGTTGAACCCGTTGTGGACGATGAGATCGAACTCAAATCCGATGCGGAAAACATATTTGAAGACGAATTGGCGAACTTAGATGCGTTGCTGGACCGTTCGTCGCGGCTGCTTGCGCAACCAGCAGCAGAGGTTGGTGGGGGTCGGGTAGGGAGCAAGTCTTCACCAGCCGAGCTCACTCCGGATGGTGATCCGTTGGTATATGACCCGGATTGGGATGAGGAGGCGCGGGTGGAGCGGTGGCTGGCGGTTCATGACCGCACCCGTGATTTGCCGCCATTACTTGCGGCTGCAGTCGTGTGGGACGCGTGGGAGGACATAGAACCGCTTCAACACCAGCACTGGCTAGGTCCAATGCTCGTGTCCGCCATGCTGAGGGAACGAGGCAAGACAAGATCGCATCTCGCAGCCTTCAACGCGGGATTGCGCTCCATTCCGCGCGACCGACGCCGTGCACGCGATCATACGACCCGGCTGATTGCGTTCCTGGAAGCGGTTCAGCTGTCGAGCATGACGAACCTGAAGGAAGTCGAGCGGCTGAGTCTCGCGCGGATGCAGATGGAACGAAAATTGAAGGATAGACGCTCGACGTCAAGCCTTCCAGGCATGATCGACCTCATCTTATCGCGGCCAATGGTATCCACAGCTCTGATTGCCAAGGAATTGAAAGTTTCCCAGCGCGGGGCACTCAATCTGGTGGGCGAACTTGGCGTGCGTGAAATGACGGGGAGGGGACGTTACCGCGCTTGGGGGATCGTCTGAAGCCACTCCTTCACCTCTTTCAAAAAATAGTTGATTATTTTAGTCATAAATACTAAGCCGCTTCCAACCGAAGATTGCGCCGCTCGACGGAAGCCCGGTTGATCGACGAGCCGGGTCCGTTGCGGCGAACGTGTGAAGGATTGCGGAGCGATGCGACCAACCCCCAAAAAGCATGCAACAGCCAGCAATTTTGCCGCGGTACTGAGAATAGGGGCCCTGGTATGCGCGCTGATCGTCTTCGGTTCGACTGCTCCAATGGCCTATGCCCAAGACAGTACGGCTCCAGCATCTCAGGCCGGCGAGGCTGCACCACAGCCCCGGCAGCAACCAGAGACAACGCAACCGCCAATCATGCAGCAAGCTGCACCCATGGAGAGGAGCCAACCCGGTCAGTCGAACGGAACGCTGCCACATAATCTTTCCCCATGGGGCATGTTCATGGCCGCGGACCGGGTAGTCAAGA
>DATHIZ010000045.1:0-5057 GCA_035316385.1 Bryobacteraceae bacterium
GGCTCTCGGTGTAAGGAATCTTCAAACGTTCCAGCCCGACGTACAGCAACTCACGAGCCGTAAGCACTTCGAGCACGTAATCTTCTACAAACTTCTGGTCCTGCACGGCGATGCGCGCCGCCATCACCGCCACGGCGTTCACGCTATACGGCGATTGCGCTTTACGCACATGCGCCATATTCTCCGCCTGCGAAAACAGGCACCCGCAGCGCATCGCCGCCATTCCGTACACCTTCGAAAATGTCCTGCTGACAAACAGATTCGAATACCTGGGGAGCAGCGGCAGCGCCGTCACCCCGCTAAATTCGTAATAGGCTTCGTCAATCAAGACCGCCGCGTGCGGAGCCTTCTTCAGAATTTTTTCAATTCCGGAGAGGCCTATTCCCGTACCCGTGGGATTGTTCGGATTGCTGACCAGAACCGCGCTGGTTGAAGGAGTAATTCTTTCTAACAATTCGTCAAGCGGAAAGGCGAATGTTTGAGGCCGGTAGTCGAGTTCCCGTATACGCGCGCCGCCAAGCTGGCTGTAGAACTTGTACATCGCATAAGAAGGGCGCAGCATCATGACTTCGGCGCCTTCTTCGATATAGGTGCCGATAAGCAGATGAATCGCTTCATCGGTGCCGTTCGTCAGCGTCAATTCGTCCAGGCCAACCCCGAAGTGCTTCGATAGATCTTCGAGCGCATTCGTGTATTCGGGATACATGCTGAGATCGGCCGAAGTAAGATAGCGCTGAATGAAATCGAGGACATGCGCCGGCGCGCCGACGGTATTCTCGTTGAAATCGAGCCGCAGCTTATTGCGCCGCGCGCCCGTGGGCGGATGATACGGCGCCATGTCGAGCACCGCTTTCCGCGGCGTCAACGTTCTCGGCGCGGTTTCTACCGTTGAATTAGGCACAGCGAACCTCCACGGCGCGGGCATGCGCCTCAAGACCTTCTGCCCGCGCCAGGGTCGTTATTGCCGGAGCGAGCTGCGCCAGCGCGGAGGATGAAAATTGTTGAATAGCGATCACCTTTACAAAATCGGCCGCCGAGAGACCGCCGCGCAAACGCGCCGCTCCACCCGTGGGCAACACATGACTCGGACCAGCGGCGTAATCGCCGGCTGATTCCGGTGAATTCTGACCCAGGAAAACGGTTCCCGCATTCACGATCCGGGGCAGCAATTCCGGATGATGCAGGCTGAGATGTTCCGGGGCTTGCGCGTTTGCCATGGCAATGGCTTGGTCCATACCGGCGAACACGACAATGCGGCTGCTGCTGTCGATGGACTGACGCGCCACGTCGGCGGTTGGCAGCGTGGCCAATTGCCGCTCCAGCTCAGCCGAGACCGCCTGCGCCAGTGCTTCCGAAGTGGTGTAGAGCATAGCGCTGGCCGTTGGATCGTGCTCGGCTTGCGCCAGCATGTCGGCGGCAATCACACGCGCGTCCCCATCAGCGGCGAGGATCAAAATCTCCGTCGGACCCGCGAGGAAATCAATTCCGACTTCGCCCGCCAATAATTTCTTAGCGGCGGCGACGTAAGCGTTGCCGGGGCCGACAATCCGGTCGACGCGCGCGATGCTTTCGGTGCCGAACGCCATGGCGGCAACAGCCTGCGCTCCACCGGCGCGGTAGAACTCTGTAATTCCCAACAGGTGCGCGCAGCCCAGGATTTCGACCGAGGGCTTGGGCGATGTGACGCAAATGCGTGGCACGCCGGCGGTTTGCGCCAGCACCGCTGTCATCAGCAAGGTGGAGGGAAGCGGATAGCGGCCCGAAGGAACATAGCAGCCCACTGCGCCCAGCGGCCGCACGATCCAGCCCAGTTTGCGGCCCGGCGAAAACTCTTCAAAACGCTCGCGCGGCAACTGCGCTTCAGCGAACTGCCGGATGTTTTGGATCGCGGTTTCGGCGGCCGAGCGGACCTCCGGACGAAGCGCCTTACAGGCAGCGGCAAGCTCGTCCGCACCAATGCGCAGAGGAATATCGCCTAACTGGTCGAACTGGCGGGAATAGCGCAGCAGGGCTGCATCGCCCTCGGCGCGAACCGCTTCGATGATCGGTCGCACGGCGTCTTCAGATTCCGTGCGGGCGTGGTTCAGCGAGACGCTCTGTCTGAGCGCCTCGGCTTGTTCCGGGAAATGGAAAATCTGAATCACGCAGCGCCTACATCACAATCTTGTTCAGCGGATATTCCACAATGCCTTGCGCGCCCGCATCCTTCAAACGCGGAATGATATTGCGCACCGTCAACTCTTCCAGAATCGTGTTCACCGCCACCCATGCATCGTCGCTCAGCTGCGAAATCGTCGGGTTCTTCAACGCGGGCAAAATGCCCAGCACCGCGGCCAGGTCTTCGCGCTTCACGTTCATCAGCAAACCTACTTTTCCCAGCGCGTTCATCGCGCCTTCCAGCAGCAATTTGATGTCTTCCAACTTACGCCGCTTCCACTCGTCGCGCCATGAATCGACGTTGGCAATCAGCTGCGTGTTCGATTCCAGCACGGTCTCGATAATGCGCAGTTTGTTGGCGCGCAAAGAAGAACCCGTCTCGGTCACTTCCACAATGGCGTCGGCTAAATCGGGCGGCTTTACTTCGGTAGCTCCCCAACTGAACTCCACCCGCGCCTTCACGCCCTTGCTGGCCAGATACCGCTCGGTAGTTGAGACCAGTTCCGTAGCGATGATCTTGCCGCGCAGATCTTCGACGGTCTTAAAGGGCGACGCTTCGGGCGCGGCCAAAACCCAGCGCACCTTGCCGAAACTCTGTTTGGCATAAATGAGATCAGCCACGGTTTCCACCTTGGCCTCGTTCTCTTCCACCCAGTCGCGGCCGGTGAGTCCGGCGTCGAGCACGCCGTCTTCCACGTAGCGAGCCATTTCCTGCGCGCGGATCAACATGCATTCGATTTCCGGATCGTCGATCGCCGGATAGTAATTGCGGCTGCTGGTGGTGATGTTGAAACCAGCGCGGCGGAACAGATCGATGGTGGCGTTTTCAAGGCTGCCCTTGGGTATGCCTAGCTTGAGCTTCACTGTTTAGCTCCGTAAACCGCGTCCGGATCGTAAGCTTTTTCTTCCGTTTCCAGCCATTGGCCCTCTCCGGCGGCGGCCGGGTTGAGCGTCCGGTAGAAGCAGCTTTCGTAGCCGTTGTGGCAAACTCCCGGACCAATCGGCTCGGCTTGCACCAGCAGCGCGTCGCCGTCGCAGTCAGTCGCCACGGATTTGAACATCAGGTAATGGCCGGAGCTTTCGCCCTTGGTCCAAAGCTTCTTGCGCGAACGGCTGAAGAACGTGACGTGCCCGGTGGCAACGGTCTTATCGAACGCCTCGCGATTCATATAGCCCACCATCAGGACGCGATGCGTCTTGGCATCCTGCACCACCGCGGCAATCAGGCCGCTCTCCTTGCCGAAATCCAGAATTTCGCTACTGCTCATGAATGAAACGATCCTTAAAACACGAAAAAGCCCACCTTGCGGCGGGCCGATTGCAGTTCCTAACTCGAAAATTGAAACGCAGACTCGCCTGTTAAACCATCTGAAAATGATGACGGAGGATGAGGTGGGAATGCTTCTGCATCAAGCCGCAGTATAGCAAGGAGCGCGGGCGCGAGGGAGTCCGGAGACTATCGCATACGATCCACCGAACAACCTGGCGACGTTATCCGCATCAACCGGGTGCTTCACCGCAGTGCAGCATATCAGTAGAGCCGGTCCGGACCGCGTCACAGCCTGAACAATTTTGAGCGAAAATGGTTTATGGCAACCTGTGGATTTTCTGTTATTTTTTTGCCCAACTGCACGGCTGCTATGAGTCTGGATCAGGTGAGCGGTTTTCCAACGCTATTGCCGCTTGAACGCAAAGGTGATTTCAGTTAACTTAACGGAGTTGTCACGTAATGCCAGTTAGCGACCTCAGTCTCGACCGTCCGCTTCCGGACAATCTGGACGCGGAACGCTTCGTCCTCGGCGCCATTATGAGCAGCGACACGGCCTTCATACAGGTCGCCGGAACGCTGCAGGTGGAGGACTTCAGCCTCGAAAAGCACCGGCGCATTTTCTTGCGCATGAGCGAGCTGCACGAGCGCGACGAAAAGATCGACCGCGTCACGCTGGCCAACGAATTGATGAAGCAAGGCCAGTTGCAATCGGTGGACGGCCTTAGCTACCTGGTTTCGCTTGACGATGGCTTACCCCAGCTTCACAACCTGGAGAGCTACGTCAAAATCGTCAGGGAAAAGTCGCTGCTGCGGCGCATCATTACGGTTTCGCAGGACACCATCAACCGCTGCATGACCGCGGAAGAGGATCCGGTCCAAATCCTGGGAGCGGCAGAAGACGCTTTCATGAAGCTGGGCGATGTTCAGTCGAAGAACGCGCTGTCCAGTCCCGCCCAGATCATCACCGAGTACGAGGGCGGCATCAATGCGTTTCTCGATACCAGCAAGCGCATCAAAGGCATCAGCACCGGCTTCTTGAAATTCGATGAGATGACCGGCGGCCTGCGTGAAGGCGAGTTGATTATTCTCGCGGCCCGTCCGGCCATGGGAAAAACCGCGTTCGCATTGAACATTGCGCAGCACATTACGACCAAGAACCCCAAAGCGGTCGCAGTGTTCTCGCTCGAAATGTCGAAGGAGTCGCTGCTGACCCGTATGATTTGCGCTTCGGCGAGAGTTGACCAGCAGAAGTTTCGCGCCGGCTTTCTGAATCAGGAAGAGCGCCGGAAACTACAGGGGGCGCTGGGCGAAATTGTCGAGTCGCCGCTGTATTTAGACGACAGCGCGGGAACCAACCTGATGGACGTCCACTCCAAGCTGCGGCGGCTGCAGGCGGAGCAGGACCTGGGCCTGGTGATTGTGGACTACCTGCAGCTGATGCAAGGGCGCGGACGCTTTGAAAATCGCGTGCAGGAAATCAGCTCGCTATCGCGCGGATTCAAGCTCATGTCGAAGGAGTTGCGCGTGCCGTTCCTGGTGCTCTCCCAGTTGAGCCGCGCGCCCGAGACGCGTCCGGGCGACCACCGTCCCATGCTGAGCGATCTGCGCGAATCCGGAAGCATCGAGCAGG
>DATHIZ010000046.1:0-6370 GCA_035316385.1 Bryobacteraceae bacterium
CGAAACGCGCTTCAACGCCGATCATGGCAAATACCAGATGTTGCGCCTGCCCGAACGCATCGCCCGGCGCCCCATGCCGCAAGTACAGGTGGTGGACATGCGTCTGGAGTTTCTAGAGACCAAGCGGCAAGACTCCTTTGCTAGAAAATTGCTCGAAGACATGGAGCAGCGTCTTGCTCAGGGCGAGCAAACCATGCTGCTGCTGAACCGCCGCGGATTTTCTAGTTTCATGGTGTGCCGCGCCTGCGGCGAACGCTTGCTCTGCCAGAACTGCTCGATCGTACTCACGCACCATCGCCGCGACCGCCGCATGCTCTGCCACCTCTGCGGGTTCGCGGAAAAAATCCCATCGGCTTGTCCCAAGTGCGGCAGCGACAAAATCCAATTTCTGGGCACCGGTTCTGAGCGTGTGGAAGACGAATTGCACCGTTTCCTGCCCACCGCCCGTATCGCTCGCCTCGACCGCGATAGCGCGAGCGGCAAAGGCGCGTTCGAAAACATTCTGCGTACCTTTCGCGACGGCGAAATCGATATTCTGGTCGGCACCCAGATGATCGCCAAAGGCCACGATATTCCAAACGTCACGCTGGTGGGCGTCGTACTCGCCGACATCGGCCTGAGCCTCCCTGACTTCCGGGCCGCCGAGCGCAGTTTTCAGCTCTTGACACAAGCCGCCGGCCGTGCTGGCCGTGGCGCCACCCCTGGCCACGTCGTGATTCAGACCTTGAATCCCGATCACTACGCCATCCGCTTTGCTGCCGAGCAAGACTACGATGGTTTCTACAGCAAAGAAATCGAGTTCCGCAAAGCCCTCCGCTACCCGCCCTTCGCGGCCTTTGCCAACGTCCTGGTCCGCGCCGCGAAACAGGAGGATGCCCTGCGCATGGCAACTCAACTCGGTTATCTGCTCAACCCCGCCCCCGATGGCGTCCGCGTCCTGGGTCCGGCGGAAGCGCCCGTGCTGCGCGTCCGCGATGAGTTCCGCTACCAGATCCTGCTCAAGGCCGCCAAGCGCACCACCCTCCGCGACACTCTGCGGACGCTCAGAGCTTTCGCCGAAAAAGAAAAATGGCGTTCCACCGCGCTGGTCATCGACGTCGATCCCATCACCTTGATGTAAGCGAGGATGTTAAACTTGTGCTGAATACGGCGGTCGTAGCTCAGTTGGTAGTAGCGCCAGATTGTGGTTCTGGATGTCGTGGGTTCAAGCCCCACCGACCGCCCCAAAAGTAAGCAATTTAAATCATCAAGCAATTTAAAATCATCAATAGATACATTGCAATACAGGCGTGGCAATTTTTGACGGGATGCGGGTAGACTCCCCGTACGGAGAAGGCTGACCGTGTGCCACCGGCGTCCGTATCTAATCGTCATGGCGAATGGAAATGAGATTCCCGCTCCTGTCGCAGATTGAATGCTATCTTCATAACGCCGTGAACCGGCTCACCGTCGCCTTCCACGTCAGTCGTCTTTCCATTTCACGATCAAATTTCGCGAAGCCGGATACATCGCATTTCGCTGCTTCTTCGGTCATTGAATTGAAGCTGAAAGGCGGCAAGGACTGTCTTTCTCACGCATTGACTGAGACACCCCAGTGCAGGGCCTTTGCCTATATGAGATCGCCCCGCTGAACAACGTCGTTCAAGCTTCGACTCCACGAGAGAGGAAGTTTTTTAAATAGACGAAATTGAATATGGACACATATCCCTATCACGCAGACGGCACCGATTTCTACTGGGCAGAGGACGGCACGTTGATGCTCGACTGCCCCAATTGCGGAGTGAGGCAAATCCCGTCGTGCAAAGTCCGCTATTTCCGCCATCTGGCCGGACCTCAACCTATCGGTAAGAGCGGCCCAAGTCGTATGCACAATGCCAAACCGATGATGGTTGAGCGGCCTCCGGGCAATTCTTAGAGAGAGATTGTCCCTCAGCCATTCACTGCTACGCTATGTCTCATTGTTCTGATGTCCCTAGTTGGTTGCTAGAGGAGCTATTCCTGACAACCGGTGTTTTCAACGAAGATAAAACAGCCGTGATCGGGCGTCCAAATGCGCACCTCAGTGCCGTTCTCAATACGGGTAGTGGAACTCCGAATGAACGTCACGTCTTGCTGAATGTGTCACAGAAGGAGCGTCTTCAAGACGACATGGCACTCGATCTTCAACTCGTTGAAGTTGATCCGTACATACTATGGGAAGTCATGGGTCCAAACAACAATCCGGACGCTCAGGTACGACGGTTTACTTACCCCCCATCCGACGAATATAAGGTTCGATGGAATCGGGAGGGAGTCTGGAGTCCGTATGAGGGTTCGTTCAAATCCAAAGAAGATGCCTTTGCCTCAATTCGGAAGCAGTGCGGTAAATAAATCGATGGGGCTGCAAACGCCACAATCAACTTTCAAGGGCAGGGAATTTCGGATGTGGTTGGTGGGAAAAGCGTTTTGTGAAATACGGGCTTGAAGCCAACGAATTGCGCGAATGACAACCACCGGAAGCAATAAGGTGATAAATCGTGCGCAAGCCCCACCGACCGCCCCAATTCACCCCCCAAAACCTTTGAAGCCGGAATAGGTTCCATGCACTCGTGTTATTCTCGCGAGAGCTATCAGTTCGTTCGCTGGCCCGCCGGAGTGGAAACAAGTGCGCGTGTAGGGAACACTCGCTTCTACGTTTAATGCCGGCACATCACCATACCCGCGACCAGCTTTGGGAAGAAATCTGTACTTTTCGGCGGCAGCAAAATACCGCGAAGAGCGTCGGCTTCAATGTCGTCGAGGAGCAGCGGCGCAAGCAGCAGCGCCATACGCGCGTGCCCGTTCCGGACCGCATCCGCTGCCTTTGTCAAGTCGCGCACTGGCTTGACCACGGCATCACGCAGAACCAGCCGGTGCAAAACGCTGATGTTTCGCTCCGCCGCTTTGCTCGGCAATTCGAAACCGCGCAATTCCGGAAGCAACACGCCAAAACGAACTTTACCGGGCGGAGTTTCTTTCCAGTAAGAGCAGAAGTCATCCACAGCCTGAGTCTCCGGCAGTTCGATATCGCGAGCTTCCAAAACGAGCCGGTGCGCCGCAAACGTTTGCAGCGCCGCGCTGCGGACTTGAATGGTGGCCAGTGGCCAGTTGGCCGCGAAGCGGTGATGCCCGTCCGCGAGAAACAGCGGCTGTCCGGCAAGCGCCGCCTGCACATCCGCTATCCAGGCGGGATCGGCGATACGCCAGAACTCATGCCTGCAGCCATACGAATCCACGTATTCGAGCGATGGTGCGGCATCGGTCTTGAGCAGTTGGGCAAGCCTGCCGTCCCGGTCGTTGCACCACAAAAACAGGCTGCTCACGCAAGCACCGCTATTGCGCAATTCTTTGCGGCAAGCTTCAATCCCCGTTTCGAACACTTGTTCGTGCGCGTAGATATTCGACCGGTCTCCGGGAACGCCCATCACACCGGTACGCGTCCATTCTTTTTGCAAATCGGGAAAACGAAAGGATTGACGATAAAGGAACAGCGCCGGGTCCCAATCTTGCTGCAATGCTCCCTGCGCCACCAGTTCGTCGATTTGACCGGGCTTGATGACCGGTGCGGCTTGTTCGCCCGGAAGATAGAGGAACGGGTTGACGTCTCTGTCGGAATAGAACAATGCTCGAAAGGGCAGCAGCGCCGGCATGGGAACGAAGCTGTCAGGATAGCAGCAGCCACTTGCCGGGAGTTTGCCTGGTGTTGGTAAATGTGTTCGTAAAGCCCTGGGAGCTGCTGGCGGGCGTTGGGCTCGATCTCGTGCTGGGCGACCCGCGCTGGCTCCCGCATCCGGTGCGCGGCTTTGGCCGCCTGGTCAATGTTGCGGAACGTGCTTGGCGCGGCACTGGTCTGCCCTTGCGCCTGAGCGGCATTTTGTTCTGGTTCTCTGTGGTTGGCCTGGCGGTTGCGATTGTGCGCCTGACGCTGCCCTGGGCAACGGTCTACTGGATCTTTGCGCTGCTTGCTTGCCGCGACTTGGACGTCGAAGCCGGCCGCGTGGTCGCCGCCCTGAAGCGCGATGATCTGGAAGATTCGCGTCATCAGCTTTCCTGGATTGTCGGCCGCGATACCGCCGGTCTGGCGGAACCGGAAATCTTGCGCGCCACGGTGGAAACCATTGCGGAAAATTTAAGCGACGCCGTCATTGCGCCGCTGTTCTATCTCGCATTGGCCGGTCCCCTCGGCATGGCCGCTTACAAGGCGATCAATACGCTCGATAGCATGGTGGGCTACCGCAATCAGCGTTACGCGGAATTTGGCTGGGCGTCCGCCCGCATCGACGACGTGGTGAATTACGTGCCTGCCCGGCTGACTGCGGTGTTGATCTGGGCAAGCGCTCTGCTGCCCGGTTTCGATGCACGCCGGTCTCTTCGCATAACTCTGCGCGATGGAAATAGCCAGCCCAGCCCGAATGCCGGATACCCGGAAGCAGCCGTAGCCGGCGCGTTGGGTGTCCAGTTGGGCGGGCTCAATTTCTATCAGGGCGTGCCCAGTAGAAAGGCCTCTCTGGGTGATCCCGTGGTTCCGCTCGATCGGGACGCGTTTGATAAAGTGCGCACGTTGCTTTATGCGTCGGAAGGCTTGTGCGTCGTTCTTATCTTAGGGTGCCTGGCATGGCGATAGTGCACGGCGGCGACATCTTCGCCCTGGCGCGCGAGCGCGGCTGGGATTGGCGGGAAGTGCTCGATTGCAGCGCCAGCATTAATCCGCTCGGTCCCGCGCCGGGAGTACAGGCCGCCATTTGTCAGGCAATGGAACGCATCGTTCACTATCCCGAACGCGAGCCGGCCCCGCTGCGCCGTGCTCTTGCGCAGGAATGGCAGCTCGACGAAGAACAAATTCTGCTTGGCAACGGTGCGACCGATCTCATCTTTTTCGCCGCGCGCATCCTGGCCCATTTGCCGGTGACTTTGGGCTTGCCGGTGTTTTCAGAATTCAATCGGGCGTTTCCGAATGCTGCGCACGCCTCCCTCACCAATTGCGCCAGCTGGCCGTTGAGCGGTCTCTTAGTTTTGACTCGACCCGCCAACCCGACCGGTTGGACGCTCAGCCTTGAAGCGATTCGCGCCTGGCTGGAGAGCACCGACACGCATCTCTTGATTGACGAGTCATTCCTGGAATTTTCAGAACGGCCCTCGGCGGCGGAGTTGATTGCCGGATATCCGCGGCGTCTGATAGTAATGCGTTCGTTGACGAAATTCTACGCGCTTCCCGGGCTTCGCGTCGGAGCGCTCATCGGTTCGCCGGAGGTGGTGCAAGCCTGGAGGCAGCAACGCGAACCCTGGCAGGTAAACGTGCTGGCTGAAGCCGCGGCTCTTGCGGCTCTGGCGGATAAAGAGCACGCCTTGCGCTCGCTGGAATTCATGCGTTCTGAACGCGCATCGTTGGCCGCACAATTGAATTGCGCGGCCAACGATGGCAATTTTCTCTACGTACCTCTGTCCTATCCCGCCCAAAACCTGTGCGCCCATATGCTGGAGCACAAGATCCTCATTCGCAACTGCACAGGTTGGCCCGGATTAGCAGGCGAGGCCGTGCGCGTGGCAGTCCGCCGGCGCGACGAAAATCTACGGCTCCTCGAAGCCTGGAGGCAATTTAGATGATTCTGATCGGCGGTGGAAGCCGCAGCGGCAAAAGCGCCGCAGCCTTGAAGATGTTGCGCGCCGCCGGTCCGCGACGGGGTTTCATCGCCACTGCCCAAGCTTGGGACGACGAAATGCGGGAGCGCATTGCAAGCCACCAGCAGGAGCGCGGCGCGGACATCGTTACCATCGAAGAACCGCACGCGCTGGCCGAATGCATCGCGCGGGAAGCCGGGCGCTTCGACGCGCTGGTAGTGGACTGTCTGACGCTGTGGTTGAGCAACCGCATGTTGTCGGAATGCGCCGATCTGGAAGCAGAATACGGCAATCTGCTCGACGTCGCCGTTAACGCCCGCACCGAAGTGATTTTAGTAACTAACGAAGTGGGCTGCGGCATCGTTCCCGACAATGCGCTGGCCCGCCGGTTTCGCGACGCTGCCGGCCGTCTCAACCAGCAAGCCGCCGAGCGCGCCCGCGAAGTGCACTGGATGATGTTCGGCATAGGACTGCGCCTGAAATGATCCTTCGCTTTCTGGGAGCGCTGCAATTTTTAACCGTGCTGCCCATACGCCGTATCACCGCTTCGCCCGCGGAATCAGCCTTGTTTTTTCCGGTCGTGGGCGCCTTGCTGGGCGCGCTTGCGGCGGCGGTGCTGTACGCCGCCAAGGCTCCGTTTGGGGAGTCCATCGCGGCGCTGCTCGCCATCGCGGTTTTGCCGCTGGTGACCGGAGGCTTGCACGAAGATGGCCTGGCGGATGCAGCCGATGCG
>DATHIZ010000047.1:0-3723 GCA_035316385.1 Bryobacteraceae bacterium
CCTGAACGTTCTCAACCGGAATCCCGAACATCTGCGCAACTACGATCCGGTGATTGACCACAGCTTGGGTACTCTCATGCACCAGTAGTTTTTGACCGTCCCAGGACGCTACTGTGGCGTGGAGTTCGATGGGATTGTGAGTCTCTGCCGGCGTCGAATAGGTTGCGTCCACTTTGTGTGCGGCGCTTGCCCAGGCCTGCGCCACGTTGCCGCGCTCGCTCTCCGCCTTCAGTTCATCGTGGGCGGAACTTAGATCGGTAGTAACATCGGGCTTTTCCGTTTTGTAAGTGACCTTAACCGCGTGAGCGGCAGCTTCGGCCTGCTCAAACGTCTCCGCCACAACAGCTGCGACGTATTGGCCGTAGTAGTGAATCGCATCGTCTTCAAAAGGCGGACGTTTCTCGTCAATATGGCCGTCGATACCGGTAGCGGGCTCGGTGCGGTAGAGCGAACCGATATTCCCTTTGTGATAAATCGCAATCACGCCGGGCATCGAATCCGCAGCCGCCAAATCAAGATTCACGACACTGCCGTTCGCGATGGTGCTGCACACCGGAACCGCGTAGACCATGCGCGGCAGGAAATGGTCGGATGCGTATTTAGCCGCGCCCGATACCTTCAATGGGCCATCAATGCGGGGGAGCGAAGCCCCAATGACGGAAGTATTTTGAGTGGGGATCATGTCCATGGCGGCTCCTTTTATACTGGTTATGCTGGCTCCACGTTTGCATTTGCTTCGCCGCTTGTCTGCAGAGCGTGCAGCATGCAGCGCTTGGCCAACTCCACTTTGAAAGCGTTTTCCGATTGCGGTTTGGCATGCCGTAGTTCCGCTTCCGCCGCAGCCCGGAAATTGCTCGCGGTTGCGGTCTTTCCTTCCAGCGATTTCTCGGCTTCGAGGCACCGCCACGGCTTTGTTCCTATGCCGCCCATGGCGATGCGGACATGGTGCACTTTGCCGCTTTGCACATTAATCACAATCGCGGCTGAGGCCAACGCGAACTCATAAGACGCGCGGTCGCGAAGTTTCAGGTAATGGGAGCGCGCGCCTTTCACGGGCGCGGGCAAAGTAACCGAAGTAACCAGGTCGCCCGGCTCCAGAACATTCTCAACATGGGGCGTGTCGCCCGGCAGCTTGAAGAAATTCGCGATGGGCACGGCGCGTTCACCGTCCGCGCCTTGAATGTGAACCGTAGCCTCCAGCGCCGTGAGCGCAACGTTCATGTCGGACGGATTCGTCGCGATGCACTGCTCGCTGCCGCCCAGGATGGCAAGCGTACGGTTGTAACCGTCGATTGCGGAGCATCCGCTGCCGGGATCGCGCTTGTTGCAGGCCATAGCAGTGTCGCGAAAATAGACGCACCGCGTACGCTGCAGCAGATTGCCGCCCGTGGTAGCCATATTGCGCAGTTGCGCGGAAGCACCGGAAAGCAGCGCCTGCGAAAGAACGGCGTAATCGCGCTGCACGCTGGGATGGACCGCCAGATCGGAGTTGCGCACCAGGGCGCCCACTCGCAACCCGCCATCGGGCTGAGCTTCGACTTGGTTCAGCGGCAAGCCGTTAATGTCAACCACTTGCCGGGGATGTTCTACATTCAGCTTCATCAAGTCGAGAAGCGTGGTGCCGCCGGCCACAAATCGAACTTCGGCGCCCTGTTGAGCCGTGCTGGCTGCCTTTGCAAACTGAATCGCACCGGCGACGTCTTTCGTGCGGTTAAATTGAAACTGTTCCATGGCAACTCCGTTCAAGCTGTGGTGAGTTTACGAACCTGTTGAATAGCGGAAAGAATATTACGGTAAGCGCCACAGCGGCAAAGATTCCCGCTCATCGCCTCCCGCACATCGGCGTCACTCTTTCCGCATGGCTCCTTTAAGAGCGCTACGGCTGACATGATCTGGCCGGAGGTGCAATAACCGCATTGATAGCCGTCATGCTCGACAAATGCAGCCTGCATCGGGTGCAGATCGCCCGCCGCGCCAAGCCCTTCAATCGTGGTGATCTCTTCCCCTTCGTGCATGACCGCAAGGCTCAAGCAGGAATTTACGCGCCGGCCATTCACGTGTACCGTGCAAGCGCCGCATTGACCGTGGTCGCAGCCCTTCTTCGTGCCGGTCAGCCGGAGATGCTCGCGAACGGCATCGAGCAAGGTGGTACGGGGATCCAGTTGTAACTTCTGAGGCTGTCCGTTAATGCGAAAGGAAACCTCGATTTTGTCACTAGATATCGCGGGAGCTTCGGGTGAGGCAACTGCGGAAGTTTCCGAAAAGAGAGGCGCAGCCACACCAGCCACGCCAAGACTTGACAGAAACAAACGGCGGTTGACGCCACCGGTTTCTTCATCAGGAGCCATGTCTTCAGACTTCATAGCTAGTTAGAATCCTCCGGGTACTGATCTATCACAGTTTTTTATTAAATGGCGGCTCATTGAAATCCAACGATGGGGTGGGGTATGTAAGCGGCTTCAAGCGATGCAATCTCTTCAGGCGTGAGATGAAGGGACAACGCCGCCACGGCGTCGTCAAGGTGATGGGGTTTAGAGGCTCCGACGATGGGTGCGGTCACGGCGCTCTTCTGCGCCACCCAGGCTAGCGCGACCTGTGCCCGGGGCACGCCGCGCGCCGCGGCCACCTCCGCAACGCGCTCCGCCACCTTGCGGTCGGCGTCTTGCGTGGCTGCGTACAAGCTCTTCCCGAATGCATCGCTCTCCTGGCGTTCGCTCGTCTCGCTCCAGCCGCGAGTCAAGCGGCCGCGCGCCAGCGGGCTCCAGGGCAGTACCGCAATTCCCTGATCCGCGCATAGGGGCAGCATTTCCCGCTCTTCCTCGCGGTTCAGCAAATTCAGATAGTTCTGCATGCTGACAAACTCCGTCCAACCGTGCAGCCGGGAGGTATAAAGCGCCTTGGCGAGTTGCCATGCGTACATGGAAGAAGCGCCGATGTAGCGCGCTTTGCCCGCTTTGACAACGTCATGCAGGGCCTCCAATGTCTCAGCGATTGGCGTTGAGGCATCCCAGCGGTGGATCTGATAAAGATCCACGAAATCAGTGCCGAGACGCCGCAGGCTTTGCTCTATTTCGTGGAAGATGGCCTTGCGCGAGAGTCCCGCGCCGTTCGGCCCCGGACGCATGCGGCCGTGCACCTTGGTGGCGATCACAACCTCATCGCGCCGCGAGAACTCTTTGATGGCGCGCCCGACTATCTCTTCGGAAGTTCCATCGGAATAGACATTGGCCGTATCGAGAAAGTTGATGCCCAGTTCAAACGCCTTGCGGATCAGCGGACGGCTCGCGTCTTCGTTCAGCGTCCATAAGTGGTTGCCTCGTTCCGGCACTCCATAGGTCATACACCCCAGACAAATTCTCGAAACCTCTAAGCCGGTTGAACCAAGCTTCACATACTCCATTCAATGCGCTCCCTTGCTGCCGATTAAATCCATAGGGTTACTTGAAATCAGTAGAAACCGTCAGCGTGTGCCAGCTTTCGAACTCGCCGCGTATGTCCGCAATCTTTTGCATGGCGCGTTCATAGGCGTTGGTCCCGAGCAGCAGATGTGTCGGCGGCTCTTGTGCCAGAACTGCTTCCACAACATTGCTGTCCAAAACACGGCGAGTAGATGCCGGGGTTTGTTGAAAGTAAGGGTATTGAGAGCGCTGTGACGGAGATTTCAGATTGAGGTCACTTATTTTCATCGACGGTAGCCTGTCCAAAATCATGCCAGCCCCAGGG
>DATHIZ010000048.1:0-5629 GCA_035316385.1 Bryobacteraceae bacterium
CGCAATGTATGCCGGGGAGGTTAGAAGTTTCCGGATTGCCAACCTGGATGCCTCTAAGAGGCTGATTGAGATAGAGTTAGCTAGTTAGGGCAGCTTACGGCCAGCGGCGTGCGGGTGCTCGTGACCAAAACGCATCTCGCACGTCTATTGTGTAGTGGCAAGCCAAGCAGAAGTCATTGGGAAAATAGGCCAGAATATAGGCGTGTGCGGCGCGAACGAGCGTTCCTCCGAGGCCGAATTGATTCGCGCGGCACAGCGCGGAGACTCGGATGCTTTCGAGCAGTTGGTGCGGACGCACGATCACGCCGTGCTGCGCATGGCGTTCAATCTCCTCCACTCCGAGGAAGATGCCCGTGATGTCTATCAGGAAGTATTCCTGCGCGTCTATCGAAATTTGCCCAAGTTTCGCTTCGAGTGCAGTTTCAAGACGTGGCTGTACCGGATTGTCTCAAACTTGTGCCTGGATCAGTTGCGCAAGCGAAAAGTCCGTAAAGAGGAATCCTCATCGTTCGACACCGACGGCGGTGAGATAGACCGTTTTCAGTTCGTTCCCGAACAGCGCGCCGATGTCGACCCGCAACGGCAGATGCTGAGCGTCGAAGTGAATACCCGAGTGCAGGAAGTTTTAAGCCAACTGACGGCGCGGGAGCGCCTGGTGTTTGAGATGCGCCACTTCCAGGGGATGCGGCTGCGCGCCATCGGGGAATCGCTAAGTGTGACGGAGGAAGCCGCCAAGAATTGCCTGTTCCGCGCCACGCAGAAGATGCGCTCGGCGCTGGGAGACTTCGTATGACCTGCCACGAAGTCCAGTTGAACACTTCCCTGTATCTGTATGGCGAGTTGGATTTTGCCCCGGAGGAAGAACTAGAGCGCCACGTGGAAGAATGCGCCTTTTGCCAGCGCATGTTGGATCGCGAGAAGACCTGGCATAGCGCCCTGAAATCGGGCAGTGACGACGTCTCGTTGGACCTGCTGTCCCGTTGCCGCCGGGATCTGCATGCATCCTTGCCAGGCGCGAGCAGGCGTTTAGCAGCAGCAAGTTGGGGAAGTGATTGGTGGGGACGAATTTCGTCCGGGTTTTCGCTGCCGCGCGGATCGATGAAATTGGCGATGGCGTCGTTCATTTTCTTCATTGGATTCGGCATGGCCCGTTGGACGGACCGAAACGGTGTACCGGAAGCGCTGCAGAGTAGCGGTCCGTTTTCCGCCAGTTCGTTGTTGGGTCCTTCCACAACCCGCGTTCGCGAAATTCAGCCGGCAGCGCAGGACCGCGTGCGGATCATTGTCGAACAGGTGCGCGACGGCGAGGTTACAGGAAGCGTGACGGATCAGGATGTGCTTCAATTGCTTCTGGCCGCGACGAGGGATTCCGCGGATCCAGGCATTCGCGTGGATTCTGTCGAAATGTTGAACCGCCAAACGTTGGATCAACAAGCATTGAGCGGGCAGGACGGGAATGACATTCGTGACGTTCTGCTGAACACCGTACGGCACGATCCGAATGCGGCGGTGCGCCTGAAGGCCCTCGAGGGATTGAGACGGTTTGCAGGCGATTCGGGGGTGCGCGAGACGTTGAAATTCGCGCTCGAGAAGGACGAAAATGCGGGCGTGCGCTCGGAGGCGATTGACATCCTTGCTCCGGTGGATGGGAAGCTTCAAATGACTCCCGATCTAGCGGGCACTTTGCAGGATCTGATGCGCTCGCTGCCGGACGACGACTATGTTCGCGCGCGCTGCCAGCAAGTTTTGCGCACGACGAATGCGGCGTTCGATGTGTATTGACGGATGTGTATTGATTCAGGATTGACTGACGTGCATTACCTGTTGGGAAATCTCCCATGCGACTTTCTCTTTCGTGCGTGATACTGGCTGCCGCGACCTGCTTCCTGGCGGGCGGCCTGGCGGCGCAATACCCCTCACCTAATCAACTCCTGGTTGTCATGCAGCCCCGCGCTGCCGTCAGCTATCTGGGCGTGCGGGTGTCCGATATGGACAGCAACCGGGCGAAGGCAATCCATCTCGGCGATGCGGCGGGGATAGAGGTGATGCGCGTCGAGGAAGGCAGCCCAGCGGAGGATGCGGGTATCAGAACGGGCGATGTCCTGCTCTCCTATAATGGCGAGGCGATCGTGGGCACGCAGCAACTCGGGCGTCTGGTGGCTGAGACGCCGGTCGGCCGGAAAATCAAATTGCAATATTGGCGTACCGGCAAGACGCAAGCCGCGTTTGTGACTACCGGTAGTGCGCATTTTGCGGGCTTTGGCGCCGCCGGCGGCGGAATGGGCCGTGCGGATCAGGATCTTCCGGACCTGCGCGGTTTTAGTATGGTCGATATCCCAGATCCGCTACTGATCTGGAAAAACGCTGCGTTGGGAATCGTGTGTGAGTCGCTGGACTCTCAGCTTGCGCAGTATTTCGGAGTCAAGCAAGGTGTGCTGGTTCGTTCCGTGGATGAAAATTCTCCAGCTGGAAAGTCAGGCATCAGGGCTGGCGACGTCATCACCGCGATTGGCGATCGGGCGGTTACGAATCCACGCGACGTTAGTTCCTATCTACGAATGGAGCGCCACCGGACACTCAAGTCCGTTTCAATAGAACTGACACGGGAGCACAAAAGCATGACGCTGAAAATTCCTCTCCCCGATGGCTTGGGGTAAGCCCACAATCTAGCTTCGTTGTTGAGGCCAGCGCTTCTGCATGTAAGAGCGCAGACGTAGAATCGCTTGAGACTTGAGCTGCGAAATGCGTGATTCGTGCAGATCCGCGATTTTCGCGATCTCGCGTAAAGTCATTTCCTCGTAGTAATAGAGGCTCAAGACGGTGCGCTCCAATTGCGGCATTTTCTCGATTGCCTCAGCCAACAAATGCTCCAGGGCGGCTCGCTCGACAATTTGCGAAGGCCACTGTTCGTCCGTATCCGCCAGATAACGTAGAAGGTCGCAACCGTCTTCTTCCGTTCCAGCATTTTCCAAACTGCCTAGCGTCAATCCTCTGATTTCGGTGAGCCAATCCTGATAGGTGGAGATAGCCAAGCCCAGGTGAGCGGCAATCTCTTCCTCCGTGGGTGTTCGCTGATGCTCCTGTTCGAGCGCCGCAATGGCGGCTTCGATCTGCTTCGAGCGTTTGCGCTGCTGCCTCGGAGCCCAATCCAAGCCACGCAGGCTGTCCAAAATTGCGCCCCGAATTTTATACTCCGCATAGGTTTTGAGTTTGACGTCGTGGCTGGCGTCATACCGGTCTATTGCGGCGATCAGCCCAATTACACCGGTCGATATAAGGTCATCCAAGCTCACCGAGACGGGCAGCCGCTCGTGGATGCGCCTTGCGATCAGTTTGACTTGCGGTAAATGCTCCAAAATTAACTGTTCACGCAGTTGCGGACTGATTGGAACGGTTTCGCGGTTCGCTAGGTCTTGAGCAGTCATGACTGGGATCTTTTGGGCAATGCCGGCTTTCCAGCCTGCTCCTAAAAGTTCCTTCGTCAGTTTCCCGTGCAAACTTGAGTGTTAATGTTGTGTACGCTTCCTCGGCAGAAAAAATCTTACTCGCTGCATTGCACCGCTTAGGCCCGTTACACTAGGTGGAGAGGGCTAGCTTAGCGAACATGGAAGATCCCAACGCCGACGAGTTCGCCGAGACCCTGCGCACTGCTGGAAATGCAGTCAATCGGCCGATTGATCAACCGGGCAGTAACAAGCACTCCGAAGAGCGTATAGCCGAACTACGCCGTCTTTATCGAAGCGGCGAGTATCAGCCAAGCGCACAAGACGTCGCTTCTAAACTGATCGACGAACATCTCTCTTAAAGAACTCGCGACTCTCTTCGCCTGTCCCGTTCCCCGCCGCGCGAGCACCATAACGCATCTGCAAAGAAAAGTTTATTCATTGTAATAAGTAACTTAGCGGCTTTTTCGGCCGCTCGCCGCTCGCCAGCGTAGCAAGATCGTCAGCGGATGAGCTTGAATTCAGCAGTGTTACGGAGCGAGGATGACGAGCCCTGCTGGACAAATGAGCCGCTGCCTTCTCAGATTGAGTTTCAATTGCTGGAGCAGCGCTTCAAGGGCTTTTCGGGGCCGGTTGGTTCAGGGAAGAGCGCGGCTTTATGTTTTGAAGCGCTGCGCCTGAGCTATATCAATGCCGGCCGCCACGGTGTTCTGGCTGCTCCCACATTCGCAATGCTGCGTGACGCTTCGCAGGTCACGCTGGTGCGGATGCTCGACAGACAGGATGTTGAATTCGAGTTGAAGAAGGCTGATGGCGAGCTTATTCTGCAGCCGCCCGGCAGCGTGATTTTGCTCCGCTCTCTGGATGAGCCGGAGAGATTGCGCGGAACGAATCTTGCCTGGTTCGGAATCGACGAACTTTCGTATGCAACGGAAGACGCGTGGCTCCGGCTGGAGGCGCGCCTGCGGGATCCGAAGGCATCGCGGTTGTGCGGCTTCGCGGTATGGACACCGCAGGGACATGACTGGATTTATAAGCGTTTCATCCAACAGCCTGTAACGGGTTATGGATGTGTCCGGGCAAAATCGTTTGAGAACCGGTTTCTGTTGGATAAGACGCCTGATTATTACGAGCGGCTGGAGAGCAGCTACGATCCAAAATTCTACCGGCAAGAGGCGCTGGGCGAATACGTCAACAGCCGCGCCGATCGCGTTTATCACTGCTTTAATGCCGCGATTCATGTTTCGAGGCACGTGTATGACCCGCGCAAACCGCTGCTGTGGGGACTAGATTTCAACGTGGCGCCCATGAGTTCGGTGCTGTTGCAGCGCGACGGAGAAAGACTCCTGGTGATAGACGAGATCGTGCTGGAGCGGGCCACTACGGAGGAAGCTTGCATGGAGTTTGAAAACAGATATAAGGGGTTCGCCGGCGGGCTCGAAATTTACGGCGACGCCAGCGGAAACTCGATGCACACGACCGGGACGAGCGATTACCTGACAATACGGAGCTTTCTCTACCGTGCGGGTTTCCGAAACGTGAGAATGCAGGTTCCACCGAGTAATCCGGGTGTGCTGAGCCGGGTGCGCAAGGTAAACGCACTGCTAACGAACGCGCTGGGCGAAGTGCGGCTGGAAGTGGATCCGCGCTGCAGGGAACTGATTAAGGACTTTGAAGAAACACTGTTTAAGCCGGACACGGGAGTGGTTGACAAGCTCCGTGATCCGCGCCGGACCCACGCTTCCGACGCGCTGGGGTACGTAGTTTGGCAGCTTTTCGGAGAAAAGACAAAAGCGGGCGAAATGGCGCAGCGGCTTTTTTAAGGAACCTAGATGATTCAAATTGATATAGAACATCCCGAATTCAAACGGCAGGTCTGGATGTGGCGGATGTATCGAGATCTATACGTCGGCGGCCATCAATTCAAACTGCACGCCTCCGACTACCTGCTGCGCCGTCAGAAGGAACCACTGGACGTATACAGCGAGCGGCTGTACCGGGTGTTTTACGAAAACTACGTGGGTTCCATCGTCGATTGGTATGCCTCCACGCTGTTCCGGCGCGAACCAAATTTGAAGTTCGAGGGCGGTCTTGAAGCCGGCCAGGAGTTCCTGAGCCAGTTGGCCGAGGACTGCGATTTCAGAGGCACTAAGTTGTCCAGTTTCTTCCGGCGCTGCCTGATCGAT
>DATHIZ010000049.1:0-11175 GCA_035316385.1 Bryobacteraceae bacterium
GAGCTCGATCATCACGTTCGGGCCGCAACCGAATAAGGCGATCGTGGGGCGCAACGCGTTCGCGCACGAGGCGGGGATTCACCAGGACGGCTACCTCAAGGAAAAGACGACGTACGAGATCATCGATCCGCGGTCGGTGGGAGTGCCGGAGGGCAAGTTGGTGCTCGGGAAGCACAGCGGACGGCACGCGCTGGGACAGCGGGCGAAGGAACTCGGGTTTAACCTCACGCGCGAGGAATTGAACGACTTGTATAAGCAGTTCATGGATGTCGCGGACCATCGGAAGAAGGGTCTGATGGACGAGGAGATCGTGTCGTTGATTCAGACGAGCCGGGAAGAGGCTCTGAAGGTCGCGGCGGATTAGTTTTCACCGCCCGTGACGGGTAAACGCCGGCGCTGAGGCGTAGAGAAACTATCGAAGGCGAGCGCAGAGGAAGCAGAGAATGTGGTGGGCTGGCGCCGTGGAAAACGGCAAAGTCAGGCGTCGGTTGCACCATTGACCATAACGCCTCGCCAGATGACCGACCTCTTCGAACAGGTCCAGAACTGGACCGTGCTGGTTCTACCTGCTGGGGCGCCGGCCTCCCTCGAAGGTTCGTTTTGGCGAGACCGTAGCTCTCGATCTTTTCGTCAATCACTCAACCGGCCAGAAAGTAACCGAGTATCTGACAATCAAAGACAAAGGACATTAAGGTCTTCGGCGCTCGCGAGAAGTTTCCATATTCGGCGCGCCAGGGTGCCCACACCGCGCCTCACAGATTCCCCCGACGAGCCTTCGTTTTTGCTCCTGACCGTAACGCCAGGCGACGAAGCGCCATTTCGCTGAAACTCGCCGGGTAAGGCGGAAAGCCATCCCAATTGCGAAGAAGCGAATCCCAGAATCGGCCGGCCAAATGCAGCCAAGCGCGGCGCGGGCATCATTCAACTCGATCTTCCACAGCCTTGAATTGGCGAGAAAATTGCAGAAATCTGGCGGGGAGCTTGCCATGATGAAGTACGTCCGGGATCACGTTCAACATCCAGTTTCGCTAGACTATTTTCAGGAAAGATCATCCGCGGGCTGGAAAATCGAGGCTGTCGAGTGGAGTCAGGATGACGGCGCCGTAGCGGTTGAAGGCGGCCCTGCCGGGGTCTCTGGAACGGGAGAAGAAGCCGCTCCTTATGGTCTCGAGGTTGTATCCGAATCGCTCCAGCTGAAACAGAATCCGCGCGAGATCGCCGTCTTGATGACCATTCTCGAAATGGTTGTCTCAGATAACGGTGTTCCGCTCATTGCGGAAGAGCTGAACCAACGCGGTTATCGAACCAGGCGCGGAACTCGCTGGACTGCGCCGGCAGTGTTTGATCTTCTGCCTCGCATGATTGAGATGGGGCCACAACTACTGACAACCGCCGATTGGCAGGCCCGGCGCAGTCACCTGAGCGCACCGGTTTAGATCTAGTTTCAGAACGACTTTTCAAACTCGCGAAAACGCTTTTCCAAATCAACTTGCGCCCGCGCCTTTTCGCTCTCGGCCAAAAACCCCCGGCAGATCTGCGTTTGCATTCCGGCAACGCACGCACTCACCGGAACGCGAAAACTGCCGTCTTTCCAATAGCTCGCTCCATTCAGGAAGGAATACTCAATGCCGTTGCGAACAATCTCCTTTACGTCCGCATAACTCAAGTGATAGGTCAAAACAGCGCGCTGATATTCCCTCGTTAAGTGTGTTCGCGAAACGCCTTCGTCGTCGGTAGAGAGCGTTACCGGAACACCATACTTGCGGTACACCGGAAAAGGATGATCGTTCCCGGCCACGCCCAAGATAACGTCGTTGCTGGTGAGATTCACTTCCACGGCCACATGCTGCCGTTTCATTAGCGCCAGTAAGCCGGTGGCGTCGCGCTCGTACATGACGCTCACGCCATGCCCGATGCGTTCCGCGTGCCCGATTTCAATAGCCTCGCGGATATGGAACCGCAGCCATTCGGGCGGAACCAGGCCAAGCGCCAGTTCACCGGCATGCAAGGTCACGTGAACCTTCGGATATTTCTGTTTGGCGTATTCAATCATGTGCATCTGGAGCGAATAGTCACGCATGGAGGTTAGCCCATCTTCGGGCTGCACCAAGTTGACGGCGACCACGCGGGGATCGGCGGACGCCAACATAAATCCCGCCAGTATCTGGGCAAATATCTGTTCCTTCGGAAATTCGCGCAACCCCTGGTAGATGTAACGGACCACCACTTTACATGCCGGCGAGTCCGGAGCTTCTTTGCATCCGAGCGCTGACTGACGCTCCTGCTCAATCTCGTCCAACTTGGTGCGGAACCCGGAAACCACGCCGTCTATCCCGGCTTCGCGCAATTTTGCCGCAGTGGCCTCAAAATTCTGATCCAAGCCCACGCGTTTACCCAAGCCGGCTGCGGGTGCGCCCGCGAGCGCCATCAGTTCCAGGTAGGATTCGTTTTGATCGGCCGCGCGCCGCACTAGTTCCGCTATCAGTTTTCCATTCGTGCCCACCGCGTCGAATTTGGCGAACGTGGCGAAAAAATGATCGTGAGCCGATTCGCGCCCAGGCTCAAAGTTGCGCATCGACAAGCTATCGACCAGCGAATTGAACAACTGGTTATCCGCCTCCGCGCGGCCGGCAGGCACTTGACCTACCGCGCAGGCGCCTTGTCCTGGAGCGCTACCCGTCGCGGGTTTCACAATGGTCCGGGCGTGCTCATCGACGCACAGAGAATCTTGGGTGGCGGACTCGATCATGCTCTCGGCATAGAACGCGCCCGCGACATGGTTGTGAAGGTCCGCGCCTTTCGGCATCCGGAGCAGAAAGGCATACAACTCCGGCGGACTATTTCTCAATTCAGTAAAGCGCTGTTCAATGCGGGCTTGCGCTCCGGCCAGGGCGGCATGGAGCGAGAGAAGGAGAAGAGCACTGCGGCGAAAATGGACTGTAGTGTTATGAATAGAATCATTGTCGCATTGGCATATGGGTCAAGATCCCGAATACTTTTTAAGGCAGGCCATCCAACTCGCGGTGAACAACGTCCGGCAGCGCGGCGGCGGTCCGTTTGGCGCGCTGGTGGTGAAAAACGGTCGAGTGATTTCGACTGGCGTCAATAGTGTAACGACGACAAACGACCCCACCGCCCACGCCGAAGTAGTCGCAATCCGCGCCGCCTGTCAGGCTTTGCAGTCCTTCCAGCTGGAAGGCTGCGAAATTTACACCAGCTGCGAGCCGTGCCCGATGTGCCTCGGCGCCATCTACTGGTCGCGGGCGTCGCGCTTCTATTTCGCCTCCAATCGTGATGACGCGGCGCGGGCGTCCTTTGACGATGCACTGATCTATGACGAACTCGGCCTTGCCCCTCAGGTGCGCAGCATACCGGGCTACCGGCTGCTTGCCGTCGAAGGCTTGGGACCATTCGTCGAGTGGGCCCAAAGCCAGAACAATGTGACCTACTAACCTTAGAAAGAGGAACCATGCCGTCCTTTTACAAACTTTTCGGAATAGCCGCCAGTCTGCTTTCGACGTCTTCCGGCGCTGACTTCCGGCCGCCTGCCGTCCCCCTGGTCACGCACGATCCCTACTTCAGTATTTGGTCCATGGCCGATCATCTGACCGATGCTCCCACGAAGCATTGGACGGGCGCGGTTCACTCGCTATCGAGCCTGGTGCGGTTGGACGGTGTAACTTACCGCATTATGGGCGCTGAACCGCGCGCAACTCCGGCGCTCCCGCAGACGCGCGTTGAAGTGCTTCCCACCCACACCATTTACGAGTTCACCGGCGGCGGCCTGCGCCTTACCCTCACTTTTCTGACGCCCGCGCTGCCGGACAACCTGGACATTCTCTCGAGACCCGCTACTTACCTGACGTGGCGCGCACAGACGATGGATGGAAAGGCCCATCAGGTCTCCATCTACTTCGACGCCGGTTCGGAGATTTCCGTCAATACGCGCGATGAACCCGTAACGTGGTCGCGCTACCAGCTTGGCGGCGTTCAGGTCTTGCGCATGGGCAGCCAGCAGCAACCCATTCTGCAAAAGTCCGGGGACGATCTGCGCATTGATTGGGGTTACCTGTATGTCTTCGCTCCCAGCGAAGCCGGAACCTCCGAAGTGGCCACGACGCGGCCGCAGGCCATGCAATCGTTCGTTGCTTCGGGACATCTTCCGGACGGTGATGAGCTGCGTGGCGTTGAGCCTTATGCGCAACCGAATCCGGCACTGGCTTATGCATTCGACCTAGGTGCAGTGGGCGCGGCTCCGGTAGAGCGGCGCCTGGTTTTGGCGTATGACGACGAATTCTCAGTCGAGTACTTCCAACGCCAGCTGCGCCCCTATTGGCGCCGCAACGGAGACGGCGCGGCCGCATTGATTGTTTGGGCGCTCCGCGATTATGCTTCTCTCGAAGAACGTTCCACGCGCTTCGATCAAGCGTTGATGGCGGATCTTCGTCTAGCCGGAGGCGAAGATTATGCGCGTCTCTGCGCCCTGGCCTATCGCCAGACCTTGGCGGCTCACAAACTTGTGGTGGACGTTGACGGAACGCCCTATTACTTTTCGAAAGAGAACTTCAGCAACGGGTCCATCGGTACCGTCGACGTCACTTACCCGAGTTCGCCGTTCTTCCTGCTTTTCAGTCCGCGCCTACTGGAGGCGCAGTTGAAGCCGATTCTCGATTACGCGAGCCTGCCGCGCTGGCGCTTCCCGTTCGCGCCGCATGATTTGGGCCGCTATCCGTTGGCGAACGGACAACAGTACGGCGCGGGCGAGAAATCGGAGGAAAACCAAATGCCCGTGGAAGAAAGCGGCAACATGCTGCTGATGGTGGCCGGTGTGGCGCAGGCGGAAGGCGACCCGCGTTTTGCCCGGCAGTATTGGCCCTTGCTGACCAAGTGGGCGGAGTACCTGAAAGAGAAGGGTCTCGATCCGGAAAACCAGCTCTGCACCGATGATTTCGCCGGGCATCTCGCGCACAATGCGAATCTCTCCATCAAAGCCATTCTGGCGCTAGGGGCTTACGGCAAACTCGCCGGAGCGCTGGGACACAGTGACGTGGCCCAGCAATATGGGCAAACCGCCCGCGAGTTCGCCGAACGCTGGGTGCGGCTAGCTAAAACCGGCGATCATTTCCGGCTGGCTTTCGACAGCGTCAACTCGTGGAGCCAAAAATACAATCTGGTCTGGGACAAATTGCTCGGGCTGAATGTCTTTCCGCAGGCCGCTATCGCTCAGGAGGTAGCTTCCTACGCGCCGCGCCAGAACAAGTACGGACTTCCGCTCGATAATCGTGCCGACTACACCAAGCTCGATTGGCTGGCCTGGACCGCTTCTTTGACCGGGTCGCCGGCCGGATTCCAAGCGCTCTTCGAGCCTGCCTACCGGTTCGCCTCCGAATCGCCGAGCCGCGTGCCGCTGACTGATTGGTACGACACCAAGACGGGGAAACAAGTGGGCTTCCAAGCGCGCTCCGTGGTGGGTGGAATCTTCATTCAAATGCTTTCAAACCCACTTAGACCGAAAACCTACGAGGTCCCCCAATAGCCAACTTAGTGTTAGTACTCTTCACTAGCCAGAACAATTGCCTAAGCTTTTTCAATTAGGCTACAACTTGTAGGTGAATCGCGTCAGACACTCACGAGGAGGCTTATGAAAGGGTTTCGAGCATTTATCCTGCGCGGCAATGTGGTCGATCTGGCTGTGGGCGTGGTGATGGGCGTTGCGTTCGGTTCGGTCGTTACAGCGCTGGTAAAAGATCTCATTACGCCGCTCATCGCCGCTATCGGCGGGCAGCCTGATTTTTCCGCAATCGGTTTTCAAATCGGCGCCACTAAGTTTCCGATCGGGGACTTCATCAACACCGTGATCTCCTTTCTGCTGATCAGCGCGACTATTTATTTCTTGGTGGTTCTGCCTGTTAATGCGCTCATTGCGCACGCCAAGCGTGCAGAAGCGCCCGCCGATCCCACTACTAAAAAGTGCGTGGAGTGCCTCAGCGAAATACCTCTGGCAGCGCGGCGATGCGCTTTTTGTACTTCGGTCATCGCGTAGACACGTATTTCACTCAGGCATTTGGCTAGGGTACGGAAAAATCCTGGCGATTTCAAGCTCGCTCTGTCTGTGCAATTGTGTGTTTAACTAAAGGAACGCCCCTGCATGGCCAGTGTTCCAGTAGCCCAAGCGCCTAGCGCTGTGTCCAGTAAGATTTCCTGGCAGCATATTGCCTGGTTCGGCTGTCTGCTGATCCTTTGTTACGCTCCCATCCTCTACAGAATGGGCTGGCAGTGGGCTACCGACGAGAATATGGGGCACGGCTTTATCGTCCCCTTGGTAGCGGGTTTCGTGGCATGGCAAAGGCGCGCGGAACTGGTCGCCGCTCCTCGCGTGCCCAACCTGTGGGGCCTGTTCCTGGTCGTTTTGGCCGCCCTGCTCTCTGTCGCGGCCACCTTAGGCGCCGAACTGTTCACGGCCCGTTTCTCTTTCTTGATTGGGTTATTCGGAACAGTCTTGTATCTAGGAGGAACCCGGTGGGCCAAAATCCTGCTGTTCCCCTTCGCGCTGCTGCTTTTCATGATCCCGATTCCGGCGATCATCTACTCGCAACTTACTCTGCGGCTCCAATTGCTGGCGAGCCAGTTGGGGGAGGCGCTAATTACCATGATGGGAATACCAGTGCTGCGCGCGGGTAATACGCTGGAGTTGCCGAGCCAAACCTTGGACATCGCGGAAGCCTGCAGCGGGATTCGCTCGCTCTTGTCCTTGCTGTTTATGTCGGCGGTTTACGCATATTTCTTCGACAAGAAGGTCTGGATGCGCTGGGCTCTTTTGCTAGCAACGATTCCCATCGCCATCGGTGCAAACGGCATCCGGGTTGGACTGACCGGGTTGCTTTCGGAAATCGACACAAAACTGGCTACCGGGATCTATCATGAAAGCGAGGGCTATGTCGTTTTTGTTGTAGCCCTATTCGCGCTTGTTGCGACGCATTGGATCATCAACCTGATTGCGAAGAAAATGACGGCGAGGAAACCAGGAAAGGCTTAGGCGTCTTATGGCGTTGCCCGGAATGAACGTATTGCACTCCAAGAGCGTGCGGATATTGAGTTTGGTGCTGCTGGCGCAAGCCGGGGTGTTTTATGGCTTTCAGCGGCGAGAAGTAGTTCCCATGCGTCAGCCGCTGGCTGGCCTTTCACTCGACCAGACCGCCTGGAAGAATGTGCAGGAAATGCAAATCGACCAGGAAACGCTGGACGTTTTGAAAGCCGATGACATTCTCTCGCGCGTGTACCAAAACAGGACAAACGGTCAGGTCGCTACGCTGTTCATCGCTTATTTTGAGACACAGCGCACCGGTAAGGCGCCGCACTCTCCTAAGAACTGCTTGCCGGGCGCGGGCTTTGTCCCATCGCAATCGGGAGTCGCGGATATCTCCATCGCTGAGGAGCAGGAACCCATTCAAGTAAATCGTTATATCGTTTCCCGCGGACAGAACCAGAGCGCGGTGCTCTATTGGTACCAAGCGCGCACCCGTGTAATAGCGAGCGAGTACAAGGCCAAGTTCTTTACAATCGCGGACGCCATTCGTTTCAACCGCAGTGACACGGCTTTAGTGCGCGTTGTGGTGGGAGCCAACGACGGTAATACGGAGAAGGCAGTCGCGACGGCGGAGAGCTTCGTGCAAAGCTTTTTTGAGCCGCTGAAACGCTACCTGCCCGCCTAGTTGCAATGCTCTGCTTGAGGAAATAATCCCAACATGATCGAAATTGCTGCCAAGCCCTGGCAGATAATGGTAGTGCATGCCGAGCGCACGTATCCAAGCGAGTGTTGCGGCGCCATGCTGGGACACGTGCAGGGAGAGACAAAGTTCGTGACGGAAGCGGTGCCGCTCGAAAACGCCTTCGCGGGCGCGCAGGGCGACCGCTATGAAGTGCGCCCGGAAGATCTGCTGGAGGCCGACAAGGCAGCTCGCGCGCAAGGTCTCGATCTAATTGGAATATTCCATTCCCATCCGGATTGTGAAGCTTACTTTTCCGAGACGGATCTCAAGAACTCCTGCCCCTGGTATTCCTTCGTGGTGCTCTCCATTCAGAGTGGGAAATTCGACCATGCGAACAGCTTTCTGCCCGACCTGGAACAAAGCGCGGCGGCAAGAGAGGAACTGAAATGGCAAGAATCCTAATCCCTACGGCCTTACGGCAGTTTACCGAGCAGAGCGATTCAGTAGAAGTGACAGGCGCGACGGTTGCCGATGCGCTGAACGAGTTGACCCTGCGGTATCCGAATATCAAGAAGAACCTGTTCAATGACCAAGGCAAGCTGCGCAGCTTCGTGAATGTATATGTCAACGACGAAGACATTCGCTATCTGGACAAGATCGAAACCAAGCTTGAAGGCAATGAGAAGGTTTCGATTGTCCCCAGCATTGCGGGCGGGGCGACGGGCTTGGCGGTGGAGGATACCACCGCAGTTTTATCGAATGACGAAATCGCGCGCTACAGCCGGCATCTCATTCTGCCGGAAGTCGGAATGGACGGTCAGGCCAAGCTGAAGAAGGCCAAGGTCGCCATGATCGGCGCGGGAGGCTTGGGCGCGCCGCTAGGACTGTATCTGGCGGCGGCCGGCGTGGGGCGAATTGGAATCGTCGATTTCGACGTTGTGGATGCCTCCAACCTGCAGCGCCAGGTGATTCACGGAACCGCCGACATCGGGCGTAAGAAGCTGGATTCCGCGGCGGACCGCATGCACGATATCAATCCCAATGTACGTATCGACAAATTCGACGCGGGCCTCACGAGCGAGAACGCGATGGAGATTCTGCGCGATTACGACGTGGTGGTGGATGGCACGGATAACTTCCCGACCCGCTACCTGGTGAACGATGCCTGTGTCCTGCTGAAAAAGCCAAATGTCTACGGATCCATTTTCCGCTTCGAGGGGCAAGCCACTGTTTTTGCCTACGAGGACGGCCCGTGCTACCGGTGCTTGTATTCGGAACCGCCGCCTCCCGGATTGGTGCCGAGTTGCGCCGAAGGCGGCGTGTTGGGAATTCTACCCGGCATCATCGGCTTGATTCAAGCCACCGAGGCGGCGAAGATCATCCTCGGCATTGGTGAAACGTTGAAGGGGCGGCTGCTGCTGTACGATGCCTTGGGCATGCGCTTCCGGGAGCTGAAATTGCGGCGCGATCCGGACTGCCCGGTGTGCGGCGACCATCCCACGATTACGAAATTGATTGACTATCAGGAGTTTTGCGGAATACGGCCCATGAGTACCCAACCAGCAGCAGCCGGCAGCGGAGTGATCGATCCGGTGGAAGTGAAACAGAAGCAAGACCGGGGCGAGAAGTTCGAGTTGATCGACGTGCGGGAGCCGCACGAATACCAGATCGCACGCATTCCCGGGGCGAAGTTGATTCCCCTGGGTGAATTGCCGAAACGCTTGAGTGAACTAAATAAGAATGCCGAGATTGTGGCGCATTGCAAAATGGGCGGCCGCAGCCAGCAGGCGGTGGATTTGATGAAGCAGAACGGCTTCACCAATGTGCGCAACATGACCGGTGGTATTACGGCCTGGAGCGATAAAGTAGATCCGTCCGTTCCGAAATATTAGCCGCATACGGGTTTCCCGTCCCGGTTACAATATTCCATGACTTTTGGTAACCGGGCAATTCTTCTTTTTTTGACTTTGCCTCTGGCTTTCGCGCAAGCCAGGGCCATTCCAGATCCGGCGGCGCTGCGCGACGACCCGACCATCAAAGCGGCGTTCGCGGCCATCGTTCGGAATGAGCCCGAAATGCTAAATGAGGAAGCACGGATTTGCGAGATTCCGGCGCCACCTTTCCACGAAGAAAAGCGCGGCCTGGAGCTCAAACGGCTGTTCGAGCAGCTGGGGCTGACGAACGTCCATATTGATGCGGTGGGCAACGTGATCGGGACGCGCGCGGGCGAAAAGCCACGGCCCAACCTGGTGCTTGCGGCGCATCTGGACACGGTTTTTCCCGAAGGCACGGATGTTAAAGTCACGCGCACGGGGAGCGTGATGAAAGGACCCGGCATCGGCGACGATTGCCGCGGCCTAGTGGTGGTACTGGGCACGATCAAAGCGCTCAATGAGGGCAAGGTCAAAACGCCAGGTACGATTACGTTCGTGGCGAACGTGGGCGAAGAGGGACTGGGCGATCTGCGCGGCGCGAAAGAATTGTTCGGCAACAGCTTGAAAGGTCAAATAGACGCGTTTATTTCGGTAGACGGCCTGGGCACCGGCATTACGAACGTAGGTGTGGGGAGCTACCGCTACCGGGTGACGTTCAAAGGGCCGGGCGGACACAGCTACGGCGCTTTCGGCATGGCGAATCCGATTCAGGCCATGGGCCGCGCGATGGCCAAAATCGATCAGCTCGAAGTCCCGGCCAAGCCCAAAACGACGTTCAATGTAGGGCGCGTAGGCGGCGGCACTTCAGTGAATGCAATCCCCTTCGACGCCTGGATGGAAGTGGATATGCGATCAGCCGATGTGGAATCGCTGAAGGCATTGAACGAGAAGTTCAAGAACGCGCTGAACGAGGCGGTGGCGGAAGAAAACAAGCGCTGGAATAATAAGGGCGCAGTTTCGGTTTCGCCCGAGATGGTTGGGCTGCGTCCGGCCGGACACACCGAGGAGAGCGCTCCGATTGTGCAAACCGCGCTGGGCGTTTCAAAGGCATTGGGCTTGAACATACGGCTTGGCGAGGGATCGACCGATTCGAACGTGCCGATGAACCTGAACATACCCGCGGTCACCATCGGCGGAGGCGGATCGGGATCAGGCGCGCACTCGCTGAACGAGACTTACGATTCGACCGATTCCTGGAAAGGCACCCAGCGCGCGCTATTGCTGGCCGTTTCGCTGGTGCAGTGAGCGAAATGAGGGCCGACGTGGGCGTCGGCGGCGGTCCGGGGGACCGCCCCATAAGCGCTAACTTACGACTTTGGCGCCGCCGTTGATTCCCGGCCCTCTTCGGATAATAAGCCCCTTTTTGGGTGCAGTTGGGCGCCGTACGGGGTCACTTCTACGAGACGACAATACGTCCAAGTGGGTTTCAGGCGCAATGCGTCTATAACAGGATTGATCCGGCGCTCGATGTTAGTGCCATTGAGCTCCATCACTGGCGGCCCGTTTTAGCCCCATCACACGGGTGTCTTGGC
>DATHIZ010000050.1:0-2324 GCA_035316385.1 Bryobacteraceae bacterium
CAATCTTACCCTCCTCCTCAATTGGCCGCGGTCATTCGACCTCGAGCCTCTCGGTCTGCTGGCGTTGCTGGTTTCGCTGGGCTCCGTCTTGGCAAGACGCGCCTTCCGGGACGCGGAGCGGTTGGTCGAACTGGATAAGGAACTGGAGATTGCCCGGCATATACAGACATCTATCCTGCCCCGGCAGATGCCGCGTGGCCCGCATTGGGACATCGCCGCGCAGTATCTTCCGATGACGGCGGTGGCGGGCGATTTCTACGACTTTCTGACGGTGGACGAGCAACGGGTGGGCATTCTCGTGGCGGACGTATCAGGGCACGGCGTTCCAGCGGCTCTGATCGCATCCATGGTTAAGGTTGCTTTCGCCGCGCAACTGCCCCACGCGGCGAGCCCAGCGAGCGTGCTTGCTGGAATAAACCGCACGTTATGCGGCAACCTGCAAGGACAATATGTGACGGCGGCATACTTGTACCTGGATCTCGCCGTGCAAAGAATGCGCTACGCGGCCGCGGCGCATCCGGCGCTGTTCTGGTATCACGCTGACGGAGGCGTGGAAGACGTGCTTGAAAATGGGTTAATGCTGGGCTTGTTTCCCGGCGCGCTTTACACCGAAAGGGAAGCCGGTCTTCAGCGGGGCGACCGCTTTTTGCTTTACACCGACGGACTGGTGGAAGCAGCGAACGAAGTAGGAGAGTTTTTTGGCGAAGAGCGCGCAAGGCTCGTCCTGAAAGAACTATGTTCGCAACCCGCTCACGAAATGCTCGCAACGCTGCTGGACCGCGTCTCCGTATGGTCTAGCTCTGCCCAGGATGACGTAACCGTGGTCTCGGTCGGCTGGAATTCTAAGAGAATCGATTCCGCTTATAAATAGAAGGATGTTCGTGCAAAACTTCAAACTTTTTTTCGGTCTGACGTTAACTGCGCTGTTGCTCAGAGCGGCAGACCCAAACACAGTCGCGATTCGCATCGGCAAGCTCTGGGATGGCACTCAGGTTGTTGACGGCGCTCTCGTGGTGGTGCAGGGAGACCGTATTCGCAGCGTTACCGGAGGCAATCCCGCGCCACCTCCGGGCGCTACCGTCGTTGATTGGTCGCGCTACTACGGCCTTCCCGGGTTAATCGACGTCCATACCCACATGACCTACTACTGGGACCGCAAGCCGGGCACGCTTCCAAGAGGCGCGGCTCGCCTGCCGGCCGAAACTGTGTTTCTGGCTCAAGAGAACGCACGCAAAACTCTGGAAGCCGGCGTCACCACCGTACGTGACCTTGGCTCCTCTGACTACACCGATATCGCCATGCGCAACTTGATCAACATGGGAGCCATGCTTGGCCCGCGCATGTTTGTATGTGGCTACGGGCTGAGTCTTTCACGCCAGCGACCTGGCCAGCCGCCCGTCGAAACGCCAGGCTCAGCCGACAATCCGGACGAGGTCATGAAAGCGGTTCGCCGCCAGATTTCCGCCGGCGCCGACGTGATCAAAATGTACGGCTCAGTCGGCGGTTTTGAGAATGTTGGCACGCAGCAGACGTTCACCTATGAAGAGATGAAGGCGGCGGTAGATGTGGCGCACGCCATGGGAAAGAAGATCGCCATCCATTCCTATGGTCCCGAGGGAGGACGGGACGCCGTGCGCGCGGGCGCGGATTCCCTGGAACATGCCGTGGACCTGGATGACGCCACTTTGCGGGAAATGGTGAAGCGCGGCACTTACTACGTGCCCACCATCGACCACAACCGCTATTACATCGATGCCGCGGAAGAGTATCAATTCCGGCCCGGGTCAAAAGAAGGCTTATCCGCATACATCAAGCGCAACTACGAAACTGCGCAGCGTGCCTATAAAGCCGGCGTGAAATTCGCCATGGGGTCTGACGCTGTCTACACCATGTTCGGCCAGAATACACGTGAACTGACCTGGTTTGTCAAATTGGGCATGACTCCCGAAGCAGCATTAAAAACAGCCACGGTAAACGCCGCGGATTTGATGGGAGATTCCGCCGACATCGGCTCGGCAACGCCCGGACACTTCGCGGACCTCATTGCCGTGGACGGCGATCCGCTGCAAAATATCAACGACGCGTTAGATAAAGTGCAAGCCGTCATGAAAGGCGGCAAAATCGTGATTCACAAACAATAGCATTTAGCGGCGCTGGGACTCAGCCACCCAGGGATTACCAAACCGTGCGTCATGCAGCACAGTAGCATCCGTTAGCGACTCCAAAAATGCAACAAGATCATCCCGGTCGCGAGCTGAAAGCGTAAAACCTCCCACTAGCGGATCTTTATTCGGATTATCGTGACCCTTGCCTGCATGCGGACC
>DATHIZ010000051.1:0-9817 GCA_035316385.1 Bryobacteraceae bacterium
GCATGTCGGCAATGGCGGCTTTATCGCGCAACTGTTCCAGCGCGTCAATCGTGGCCTTCACCACATTGTGCGCATTATGCGAACCGATGGACTTGGTGAGCACGTTCGGAATACCTACCGCTTGAATCACCGCGCGCACCGGGCCGCCGGCGATGACACCCGTACCGGCCGGAGCCGGTTTCAACAATACCAGCCCGCTACCGAAGCGGCCTAATACAGGATGGCGGATGGTGGTCTCAAGCACGTGAATCTTGCGCAGATTCTTCTTCGCCGCTTCGATGCCCTTCTTGATTGCCGAAGGAACTTCCTTGGCTTTCCCGGTGCCGAAGCCCACGACCTTCGCTCCCGGATCGCCCACTACGACGAGTGCCGAAAAGCTCATATTCTTACCGCCCTTGACCACCTTGGTCACGCGGTTGATGCTGACAACCTGTTCCTTCAGGTTGAGATTCTGCGCGTCAACCCGCTTGCCCGTTCCAGTAGATGTCATTAGAACTCCAGTCCTGCTTCACGCGCCGCATCCGCAAGCGCTTTGATGCGCCCATGATAAAGGTAACCGCCGCGATCGAAAACCACTTTTTTGATGCCCTTTTCCTTGGCCCGCTCCGCCACGGCCTTGCCGATCAACTTGGCGCCTTCCACGTTACCGCCCTTGCCGCGCAAGTCTTTCTCCGTGGATGCGGCCGCCACCAGCGTGTGCCCCTGCTGGTCGTCGATCACCTGCGCATAGATGTGATTCAGGCTGCGGAAGACCGCCAACCGCGGGCGCTCCTGCGAGCCCTCGACGCGGCTGCGAATTCGCTTATGAATGCGAAGCCGAATTTCATTTCTACCAGTTCGCGCCATTTACTTACTCCCCGCGCCGGTCTTACCGGCCTTCTTGCGCAGTACTTCTCCGGTATACCGGACGCCCTTGTTCTTGTATGGGTCGGGCGGCCGCAAAGAGCGGATCTGCGCCGCGATGTGTCCCACTTCCTGACGGTCGTAGCCGGTCAACACCAGGTGGGTTTGCTTGTCGATTTTCAGGTCCACGCCGCTAGGCAGCAGCAACTCGATAGGATGCGAATAACCCAGGCTGAACGTGGCAACCTTGCCCTTGACGTCAGCGCGGTAACCGGTGCCGACAATGTCAAGCTCGCGCGTGAAACCGGCGGATACGCCCACGATGGCATTCGAGGCCAGCGCGCGCGTCAGGCCGTGCAGCGCCGCCAGTTTGTCGTTATCGCGCACCAACTCGAGGAAACCATCCTTCTGTTCGAAATGGATGCCAGCGGGAATCGGTACGGACAGTTTGCCCTTCGGACCCTCGACCTGCAGATGATCGCCGATATTGATTTTGACCCCTTTAGGCAGGGGGATGGGCTTTTTTCCAACTCTTGACATGCTTCGTTCCTTACCAGATCTGACAGAGGACTTCGCCGCCAACGCCTTCTTTGCGCGCGGAGGACCCTGTCATCACGCCTTTTGGAGTGGTGAGAATGTTGATGCCTAGACCGCCCAGGATGCGCGGAATCTCTTTGCTGCCGACATACACGCGGCAACCCGGACGCGATACGCGTTCAATACGCGAAATCACGGGCAAGTTGGCGGGTGTGTATTTCAGATACAGGCGGATGAACTTCTTCGCGCCTTCTTCGGTCAACTTGTAATTGAGTATGTAGCCCTCTTCTTTGAAGATACGGGCCAACTCGTTCTTTAGCCGCGACGCCGGCACGTCCACTTTGGGGTGACGAGCCACGAGTGCATTCCGCACTCGCGTCAGCATGTCGGCAATGGGGTCTGCTGTCATTTAATTCTCAGCACCTTTCATTCCTAAAAAATCACTAACTGGCCGCCGGCAGCGCCGGCTACCAACTGGCCTTGGTCACGCCCGGAATCTCACCCGCCAGCGCGAACTTACGGAAACAGATCCGGCACAGAGCAAACTTGCTCAGGTATCCGCGCGGTCGTCCGCACTTTTTGCAGCGGTTGCGCAACCGGGTCGGAAACTTGACCGGAACTTTTGCTTCCCTGGCCTTGGCGATCTCGGCCAGCTTCTTCACTTCTTTGGCTATTTTTGCGGTAGTTGCCATTTAAATCCTTACTGGCGGAACGGCATGCCCAGATGGCGCAAAAGCGCCAAACCCTCTGCGTCCGTGTTTGCGGTTGTGGTGATAGAGACGTTCATGCCCTTCGTCTTTTCCACCCGGTTGTAATCAATCTCAGGGAAGATCAGTTGATCTTTCAAACCGAGCGTATAATTGCCGCGGCCATCGAACGACTTCGGCGACACGCCGCGGAAATCGCGGACGCGCGGCAGAGCCACATTCATCAGCCGGTCCAAAAACTCAAACATGCGGTCGCCGCGCAGCGTCACCATGCAACCGATGGCCACGCCTTCGCGCAGTTTAAAAGCAGCGATCGACTTCCTCGCCTTGGTGACCACCGGCTTTTGCCCGGCAATTGCCGACAACTCGTTCACGGCGCCGTCCATCAGCTTGCTGTTGCCCGTCGCCTCACCCAGACCGATGTTGATCGAAACCTTCTGCACCCTCGGCACTGCCATGGGGTTGGTGTAGCCAAAGTCCTTGGTCAGAGCTGGAATGACGGTCTTTGTGTAAAGATCACGCAGACGGGCCTTGCCGCCGCTCGACGATTTCGGAGCCGCTGCCTTCTCCAGAACGGGGCCAGCGTCCACATTCTTGGCGCGCTGCTTCTTCTCCGCTTTTTCGGCGGCCTTCGGGTCTTTTACCGGCTTGTTCTCTTTGGCCGGCTTGCTATCTGTCTTTTTCGCCATCGTCGTTCTCTAGCTTTACCTGTCCAGACTTACTTCTTGTCCAGCGCTTCGCCGCCCTTGCGAGCAACACGCGTGCGCCGTACCTTGTCGCCGACGGTTTCAAGCTTATAGCCTATGCGCGTCGGCACGCCGCCCGCCGTCAACATCATCACATTTGAGACGTCGATACCCATGGGCTTTTCGGCGATGCCGCCTTTAATTTGCTTGGACGGATTCGGCCGGGTATGTCGCTTGACAACCATCACGCCTTCGACTGTCACCTTGCGCGTCAAGCGGTTTACTTCCAGGACCTTACCGGTCTTGCCTTTATCGCGTCCGGCAATCACGCGAACCAGATCGTCCTTCTTGATCTTGACCCGCGCCGGTTTTTGCTCGCCTTTTTCCTGGCGGCGTTTGTAAGCTACTTTCGGCATGTTTAGATCACCTCCGGCGCCAGGGAAACAATTTTCATGAAACGCTTGTCACGCAGTTCGCGCGCCACCGGTCCGAAAACGCGCGTACCCACCGGTTCGCCCACTTCGTTAATCAGCACCGCGGCATTCGTATCGAAACGAATATAGGTGCCGTCCTTGCGCCGCGTTTCTTTACGCATCCGCACGATCACGCAGCGCACTACCTTGCCTTTTTTGACGCTGGAATCGGGGGCGGCTTCCTTCACGGCGGCCGTAATGATATCGCCCAACCCCGCACGTAGACCGAGGTCGCCGCCGCGCGGCAAGATACATTGCACCTTGCGCGCGCCGCTGTTGTCGGCCACCTCGAGCATCGTTCGCATTCCAATCATGACTGTTCTCCTGAATACCCAAGCCCCGTCAGGGAGCTACTTCTTCTTATTGTTTTTCTTCTTGTGGGTCTGCTTCACGCGCGTATCGGCGGCATTCGCCAGCGCCGGGTGATCGACCACTACCTGCACCGCGCGCCGGATGACCGTACCCAGCCGCCAGCGCTTCAAACGGCTCAGCGGACGGCACTCCACGATGCGGACCATATCGCCGACCTTGGCCGATTCCTCTTCATCGTGCGCGTAGAACTTCTTCCGGTTGGTGACGATCCGCTTGTAGACCGGGTGCGCGGTGCGCCGCGTCACTTCGACGACAATCGTCTTGGCCATCTTGGTCGAGACGACTTCGCCCACCTTCTCGTTCTTATGCCCGATTGCCGGAGTCTCGCCGGTTGCGGCAGGCTTGGCCGCCTGGTTTGTTGCCGACTGGTTTGTTGCCACCATGATTTTCTCGAAAGATCCTTCTACTTCCTACTTCTTCTTGTTGCGCTTAAACAAACCGGCGAAACGGCCGCCCTTGGACGCCGCTTTCTTCACCAGCGGCGCGGGCTTCGCCACGGCCAGCGGCACAATGGTTTCACCGGCCAGTTCTTTGGCGCGCAACGCAGTCAACAAGCGCGCCCGGTCCTTGCGCAGCACCCGGTATTTCTTGAGCCCTTCGCTCTGGCCCATGCCCATTTGAAAACGCAGCCGGAACAACTGCTCCTGCGAGTCCTGCGCCTGGCGTTGCAATTCGACCGTATCGAGGCCGCCTACTTTTTTACCCTTCATGCTCTTCCTAGCTCGCCTTAATCGCTTCCGGCACGTTGCGGGCGATAAACTTGGTCGGCACCGAGATCTTCTGGGCCGCCAGCCGCATCGCTTCCGTCGCGGTGGCCACCGAAACGCCTTCCATCTCGAACAAAATACGGCCCGGCTTCACCACAACTACCCATGCTTCCGGAGCGCCTTTGCCTTTACCCATACGGGTTTCTGGCGGTTTTTTTGTGATGGGCTTATCCGGGAATACACGAATCCACACTTTGCCGCCGCGCTTGATGAAGCGCGTCATGGCAATACGGGCCGCTTCGAGCTGGCGGTTGGTCACCCAGCCGCACTCCATGGCCTTCAAACCGAATTCGCCGAACGACAACGTGGAGCCGCGCCAGGCTTTGCCGGTCATGCGGCCACGTTGCTGCTTGCGAAATTTCACTCTCTTCGGCATCAACATAGCTGTGTTCTCCTTGCAGGCAAGCGCAAACTGCGCTTACTCGCTCGACTCCTTTGGTGTATCTGTTCCGCCTTCAACCGGCTCAGCCGACTTCGGCTGTTCCTGCTTCCACGCCGGTGTTACCGGCACCGACATGGGTGGAATAATCGGTGCGGTCGCCGGCTTCGGCAAATCCGCGGGAGCCTGCTGGGTCGCAGGTCCGCTAACATCGGCAACCGGCGGCGCCGAATACGGAGGCGCGGAATACGGAGCCCCCGAGTGACCCGCTCCAGCGGCGCTTTGTGCGCCCCCGCCCGAAGGCCGGCGATCCCCTCTGTCAGCTCCACGGTCGCCACGATCGCCGCCGCGTTCGTCGCGCGGGCTCCGGCGGCGGCGCGGCGCTTCGCCATCGTTGCGCAACGTATTGCTGCGGCGGTTTCCGCCTTCCAGCACTTCGCCCTTGTAAATCCAAACCTTAACGCCGATCACACCGTAGGTGGTGTAGGACTGGCTGAAGCCATAGTCGATGTCAGCGCGTAACGTATGCAGCGGCAACTGACCTTGCAGATACCATTCACTGCGGGCGATTTCAGCGCCGTTCAAGCGTCCAGAGACCCGAACTTTGATGCCCTTGCAACCGAAGCGCAGCGCCGAATCCACGGCTTTGCGCATCGCGCGCCGGAAAGCCACGCGCTTTTCAAGCTGCAGCGCGATCGACTCTGAAACCAACTGCGCGTCCAGCTCCGGACGGTGCACTTCCTGAATGTCGATGAAGACTTCGCGATTGGTCTTCTTTGCCAGGTCGCCCTTCAGCTTTTCGATCTCCGCGCCTTTGCGTCCGATGATGATACCCGGACGCGACGTGCGAATGGTGATGCGCAGCTTGTTGCCGGGACGATCCACCTCGATGGAGCTGACGCCCGCGGCCTTGAGCCGTTCGAGCAAAGACTCCTTCAACTGGAGATCTTCGTGCAGCAGTTTCGCGTAATCCTGCTTGGCGAACCAGCGCGACCGCCAGGTCTTGGTGACGCCCAGGCGGAATCCGTACGGATGTACTTTCTGACCCATTACCCTTATTCCTCTTCCGCTGCGGCGCTCTCGCCGACTTTGACCACAATGTGCGACGTGCGGCGCTGATAGCGGTACGCACGGCCCATGGGAGCGGGCCGGATACGCTTCTGGCGCGGCCCTTCATTCACGTAGGCTTCAGAAACGATCAACTTATCCACGTCCACGTTCTCTGAAGTACTCTCAGCGTTGGCAATGGCCGAACGCAGAATCTTCTCGATCGAATACGCGACGCGCTTCTTGGTCGCGCTCAAAATATTGATGGCGTCGCCCGCCTGCTGGCCGCGAATCATATCGATCACCAGCCGCGCTTTCTGCGGCGAGACACGCATATACCGCGCTTCCGCTTTCGCGATCGAAGCCGTTTCAATAGGTGCTAACGCCATGACTTACCTCGCCGCCTTTTCGGTGGACTTGGCCTGGTGGCCTTTAAAGGTACGCGTGGGCGAGAACTCACCCAGCTTGTGCCCCACCATATTTTCCGTGACGTACACCGGAATGAACTTCTTGCCGTTATGCACCGCCAGCGTGTGTCCGATAAAGTTCGGGACGATGGTAGAGCGGCGCGACCAGGTCTTCACAACCGACTTCTGACTTTTGGTGTTCAGGACCTCCACCTTTTTCAGCAGGTGGTCGTCGGTGAACGGGCCTTTTTTGAGCGATCGACTCATTTGAAAATTCCTACCTTACCTAACGCTTCCTTCACTAATGCTTCCCGCTCTACCGTTTTTTCGACTTGCGGGTGACAATCCAGCGGTCGGTGCGTTTGTTGTTACGGGTTTTAAATCCACGCGTCGGCTGGCCCCATGGCGTCACCGGATGGCGTCCGCCCGAGGTTTTACCCTCGCCGCCACCGTGCGGGTGATCCACCGGGTTCATCGTGACGCCGCGGTTATGCGGCATGCGTCCGAGCCAGCGCGAACGGCCAGCCTTACCCAGCGACACATTTTCATGCTCCACATTGCCGACTTGCCCGATGGTCGCCATGCATTCCACCGGCACACGCCGGATTTCACCGGAGGGCAACTTCAGCAGCGCAATGCCGCCTTCTTTCGAGACCAACTGCGCCTGCGCACCAGCCGAACGGGCCATCTGCGCGCCCTTTCCGGGCCGCAGTTCAATGTTGTGCACCACGGTACCGGACGGGATGTTCTTCAACGGCAGGGCATTTCCCAGCAGAATATCGGCTTCCGGTCCGGAGGTCACCATGCGCCCGACTTCAAGACCAACGGGAGCAATGATATAGCGCTTCTCGCCATCCGTGTAATGCAGCAGCGCGATGCGCGCCGAACGGTTGGGGTCGTATTCAATCGCCGCAACCTTGGCAACGACGCCGGTCTTGTCGCGCTTGAAATCAATCAGGCGGTAAGCCTGTTTGGCGCCGCCGCCGATGAAGCGGCTGGAAATCCGGCCACGCGAATCACGGCCGCCGGTGCGCTTTTTACCTTCGACCAGCGACTTTTCCGGCCGGTCCTTGGTGATGTTCTCCCGGGTGACGTATGTTTGGAAGCGCCGCGTGGGCGTTGTCGGACTAAAACTCTTTATAGGCATGGCGTGCTTCGTTCCTCGTTAGATCTCGCTGTACTCGGGCATCTTCTGCCCTGGCTCGAGGCGCACATACGCCTTCTTCCAATCCGACGCATAGCCCGTGAAACGGCCCTTGCGGCGCAGTTTGCCGGCATAGTTGCTGGTGCGCACTTCGGAAACCTTGACCCGGAACACCGTTTCTACCGCCTGCCGGATCTCAATCTTATTCGCATCGGGATGAACCTCAAAACACAGCGTGCTTTCGGTCTCCCGCTTCATGTGGCCCTTCTCGGTAATGAGCGGGCGCTTGATCACGTCGTAAACGTTCATTACGCTAATGCCTCCGACAACTTCCGGGCGGCCGACTCGCTCAACAGCACTTCCTGATACTTCAGCAAGTCATAGACGGTGACATCTTTGGTCGGCACCAGTTTCACGCCCGGCAGATTACGCGAGGCGCGCGTCAAGTTATGGTTTTCGCCGGTCTCAACCAGCAACACGGTTTTCTTCGCTTCGAGCGCGCCCAGCACGTGCGTCATGTGCTTGGTCTTGTGGTCGGCCAGATTGAAGGCGTTCACAATACGCAATTCGCCGTCGCGCAGTTTGGCGGACAAAGCCGACCGCAGCGCTCCGAGCATCATCTTGCGCGGCAAGTGATATTCATAGCTGCGTGGTTGCGGGCCATGCGTAGTGCCGCCATGCCGCCACAGCGGCGACCGAATGGAGCCCATGCGCGCGCGTCCTGTGCCTTTTTGCTTCCACAGCTTTTTACCGGAGCCCGACACTTCATGACGCGTCTTTGTCGCCGCGTTGCCGCCGCGCTTGGCAGCCGTATACTGCCGCACTGCTTCGTAGAGCAGCGCTTCGTTGACTTCCGCCCCGAACACGGCATCGGAAAGCTCGATGGAGCCTACGGGCGCGTTGTTCAGGTCGACTATATTTACACTCGGCATCTTGAAATTTTCCTAAGCAATACTCACGAACCAGATCGGGTCAGCCTAATTCCGGCCAGCCTACCGCTTGGCCCGGCGAACCATCACATAACCGCCGTTCGGTCCGGGAATCGCTCCCTTAACCGCAATCACGTTATCTTCCGTATCCACGCTGACGATTTCGAGGTTCCGCACCGTCACCTGATCCGAACCCATATGGCCGCCCATCCGCATACCCGGAAAGACGCGCGACGGAAAACTCGAAGCGCCGATGGAGCCAGGCGCGCGGTGGAACATCGAACCGTGGGTGGCGTCGCTGCCATGGAAACCGTGGCGCTTCATGACACCCTGGAAGCCGCGGCCCTTGCTCGTCCCAATCACGTCCACAACGTCCTTGGCCTTAAACTCTTCGGCCAGCACACGGTCGCCTTGTTTCAGGTCGCCGGTCCCCTGCCCTAAATGAAACTCGCGCAGAAACTTCACGCCCTCCGCGCCCGACTTTGCCAGATGCGCGGTGAGCGGCTTATTGAGCTTGCGAGCGTATTCAACCAAACCAAGCTGCACGGCATCATAGCCATCGGTAGCCGGAGTTTTGCGCTGCGTGACTATGCAGGGGCCCGCCTTAACGAGCGTGACCGGCACCACTTGCCCGTCCGCGTTGAACACCTGCGTCATGCCGATCTTTTTGCCGAGAATTCCTGGACTCATGTTTCTTTTCCTGAACCAAATCCTACTTACTTACCTGCTACTTACTTCTTGCCGAACGCTTTGATCTCGACGTCCACGCCGGCCGGAAGATCCAGCTTCATCAACGCATCCACCGTATCCTGGGTTGGCTCGAGAATATCGAGCAGCCGCTTGTGCGTTCGAATCTCGAACTGCTCGCGCGACTTCTTGTCCACGTGCGGCGACCGCAACACCGTGTAGCTGTTTCTGATCGTGGGCAGCGGAATGGGCCCGGCCACCGACGCCCCCGTGCGCTTCGCCGTATCGACGATATCGCCAGTCGATTGATCCAAAATGCGGTGGTCGTATGCCTTAAGCCGGATGCGGATACGTTCTTTCATTTGCCTTATTCTTCTCTCTTCACAATCGGAGCGCCGCTCACCGCGCAAAAGCGCGAAAACTCAAGATGGCCGCGGCACTCCAATAACCAACTGGCTTCTCTCTCTTACGACGGCAGAATTTCGGTCACGGTGCCGGCTCCGACAGTGCGTCCGCCTTCGCGGATAGCAAAACGCAAGCCCTTGTCCATGGCCACCGGCGTGATCAACTCGATTTCCATCGCCACGTTGTCGCCCGGCATCACCATTTCCATGCCTTCCGGCAGCTTCGCCACGCCCGTCACGTCCGTCGTCCGGAAGTAGAACTGCGGACGGTAGCCGTTAAAGAACGGCGTGTGACGCCCGCCCTCTTCTTTCGACAACACGTACACTTCACCCTTGAAGCGCTTGAACGGCTTGATGCTTCCAGGCTTCGCAATCACCTGCCCGCGCTCCACGTCGTTCTTTTCAATGCCGCGCAGCAGCAAGCCGCAGTTGTCG
>DATHIZ010000052.1:0-3029 GCA_035316385.1 Bryobacteraceae bacterium
ATGATTTAGTTATCGATATATCGTGATGCATCGCGATATAGGAGGACTCGATGAAACAACGAGCTAGAGGCGACAACACCAATTTAAGCAGTCGTGATCACGGCGGTAGAAGCCGACGCCATCTGCAGACAGCGATTGAGAGCAAATTACCCGATGACAACTCCGCATATCAAAGCGGCCATCGCGGCAGAGGTCATCGCGGGAGACGACATTATGGCGGCCCGCATGGGCGGGCCAAGCGTGGCGAGGCACGCTATGTGTTGTTAGATGCGCTGCGCGACGGACCCAAGCATGGCTACGAAATAATTAAGACCCTCGAAGAACGCTCTGCGGGTCGTTACGTGTCCAGCCCGGGTACGGTTTATCCGACGATGCAATATCTCGAGGAACTGGGACAGGTGCGTTCTGAGCAACAAGCGGAGCGGCGTGTATACAGTCTCACCGAGCAGGGCGGACTGATCTGGATGCCCACGCCGAGGACGTCGATGCCTTCTGGGCACGGTTTGCGTCCAGAAGCACTGTTCATACGAGCCGGCACGAGGTTGGTTTTCTTCAGGATCAGCTCGACGATCTCGCCCGCACGGCCTGGGGCGGCCTTCGTGAGGCCATCGAGCGCGCCGATCAGCAGGTGATCCGCCGGGTGCGCCAGGCCGTGGAGCGCTGCCAGAACGAAATTCGCGAGATCATTACTCAACCCAACGCCAGAAAAACAACGCAATTGCGAGGAGAAAAAAAATGACAGACCAACAACCAACGACGCAGAGTTTCGATGACTACATCAACCGGCTGTTCGCCCAGGAAGACGATGTTCTGCGGGCGGCACGGGAAGAGATAAAGCGAGAAAACATGCCGCAGATACATGTTTCGCCGAGCGAAGGGAAGACGCTGCATCTCCTGGCGCTACAGGCGAAAGCCAAGCGCATACTGGAAATCGGGACGCTGGGAGGCTACAGCGCGATCTGGCTGGCACGCGCGTTGCCCAGCGACGGCAAGCTGATCTCACTTGAGATCAATACGCATCACGCAGCCGTTGCGCGCCGCAATCTGGAGCGAGCCGCTTTGTCGGCGAAAGTCGAGGTCGTCGTCGGCCCGGCGGTGGAAACACTGAAACGCTTGAATGATTCGGATGAGTCGCCGTTTGATTTGGTTTTCATTGACGCTGACAAGGACGGTTATCCGCAATACTTGCAATTGTCGCTGCCGTTGACCCGGGACGGCGGCCTGATTCTCGCCGACAACGCATTGTCACCGGCGGTGCTTGATCCACAGACCGACAACGGCATCACCCGCTATAACCAGGCAGTGGCTGCGCATCCCAATTTGGTCTCAGTCATCGTTCCCGTGCTCCGGAGCCGCGGCATCGGCGGATTGCTCGTTTCCGTCAAGAGAGAAAAACCTTAGACGCGAAGCGCAACGTCACCCCGGAAACTTTACGTACCATCGGGGGCCAGGTCTTGCAAAGACACATTTGATCTTCTTTCTCGGGCGCCCTTTGGGTCTTATTGGTTGTAGTCCAACTTCGGAGGAAGAAAAAGAGGAAGAAAAAGGGACAGGCTACTTTTACGTTGTAACGTCGAGCGGTCGTGTGTTATTTAGAAGCGCTTTCCAAAGACGAAAAACTTGTTCCAATCGTTCAAGTCGTTCAACGGCTTCGCTCCGTTCAAGTCATTAAACACCAAAGTCGGTTCCAAACGTTCCAGGGTTCCAATCGTTTCAAACGTTCGAGGAATTAAAACCAAAGAGGCAAAACTTGCGTGTTTCGAAATTCTTGAAACGTCGAGGGAAAGAGTGGTGGGGTGGGGCGGCGCACTTACGCAAATCAAGCAGCACATTTCGTCCTCGTGGCCGCGGAGAGGGAAGAAAATTAGCCCACTTGAATTTTCCGCCTATTCCAAAGCCAGCAGCCGCACGTAGCCGGGGATGGGTTCCCACAACCCCAACAACTCGAGGCGGTGTCGAACGTAAGCGGGCGAGTTGCTGAAAACCGGTTTGCCAAATTCTTCTTCCAGGCGTACCGCGCCGGGCAGGCCCAGCCATGAGCCGCCACCGATGTATAGGCCGTCGGCTTCGGGGAATTTCGTAAATGCCGCAGCACCAAGCTGGTAGGACAAGTCCAAACCTTGTTGCAAGCCCATGCCTTCGAATTCTTTGGGTGTCATTACATGCGTCGACCAGCCGGCGACTTTGATCCCTTCACGGGCGAAAAACTTTGCCAGGTTCTGGTTCATCGGATCGGTCCACTTGTTGGCCAGGGCGATGTTCTTCAGTCCGAGTCGTTTCGCGCCGGCCACCATGCTCAGTACGTTGGCGGTGGCTGGAATCCCCGACGCCTCCTGCATCCGGCCGAGGAGTTCATCCAAGAAGTCCGGGCCCATGACGCAAGGCAGCGGCACGCCGCTTTGCACGATAAGATCGACATCGTACTTCGCCAGGGTCCTGGCGTATTCCGCTGCGGGCGCGAAGACCCGCTGGATCTCTTTGGGTGTAAACTCTTCCATGCCCACGGGGAGCGCCACGGTCGACACGCCGCGCGGGATCGAGAAGTAATACCACTCATATTCAGTGACCGTGTTGGTCGGAGACAGCGAGCCTAACTTCTTTTTGGGCCAGTAGGACTCCGGTAATGTCATGACAGACCTCCTACGATTGCCGTACTGTATGATATTGCGGCGCACGGTGAAAGTACTTATCTGTGACAATCTTTACAACCGAAGCTTCGGGTCGGACCCGCCAATCCCTCCACCGCTAACGAAGACTGATGGCCGTTCCAGACGTTCAACCGCTCCGCTCCGTTCAAAACGTTAACCCGGCGAGATCGCATGTCTTGAAGTGAAGATGATCGGAAAGCTGTATGCGGGAGAACTGCACGTACGGTTTGATGAGGGGGAGCAGGACATTGTTTTACGGACGATTCTAAACGGGCACGAAGTTGGAAACGACAGATACAGCCAAGAATCTACCTAACGAACGATGCGCCTGTTCTCTACTCTACCTAAGTTTCTCCCCTAAACCGTCACTCACTTCCAGCT
>DATHIZ010000053.1:0-20177 GCA_035316385.1 Bryobacteraceae bacterium
CGGGCTGGTCGACTACGGAACGAACCTGATCAATCCAAATTTTGCAAAACTTGCCGAGTCAGCGAGCATCTTCGGCGTTCGCGTTGAGAAGCCGGAAGAGCTGCGGCCCGCTTTGACTGACGCACTGGCTCATGACGGCCCGGCGCTGGTTGAAGTGATCGTAAACAGGCAAGAGCTGTCTATGCCGCCGACGATCAGCGCGGAGCAGGCTTTGGGGTTTGGTCTCTACATGATTCGCGCCGTGCTGAGCGGGCGCGGGGATGAAGTCATCGATCTCGCCAAGACCAATCTTTTCCGCTAAAGCAGCGCTGGACGCTGTTCGCGGGGCGATGCGCCACAATCCTAAGAGGATGATGAGCGAAGCGCCCGCTGAGATCAGCCCTCTTGCTTCGCTCTGGCTGGCGATAAAGAAGATCGAGCACGATAAAGTTAACGGCAGCGGGCTGGCGCTAAGGAATGCTCTGGCAGTGGCGCTGCCGCTTGGCGTGGGACTGGTTCTTGGCAACCCGCTGGCCGCAGTGGCGGTGGCCACCGGCGCATTGAACGTTTCCTATTCAGACGGCACGGACCCGTATAAGCAGCGCGCCCGCCGCATGATCGGCTGGAGCGTTCTTGGAGCCATAGCCGTGTTTGTAGGTTCGATCACCGGGCTGTGGCACGTGTCCGCAATCCTGGTGGCGGCGCTATGGGCGTTTGCCGCCGGTATGCTGGTTTGTCTAGGCCAGCGCGCGGGTGACCTCGGGTTAAATACATTAGTCGTCCTGATCGTTTTTGCCGCGCATGGCGCGATTTCAGTAAGCAGCGCGGTTGACGCCGGGTTACTGGTGCTGGCCGGCGGTCTGCTGCAAACGGCCTTCGCACTGCTGTTATGGCCAGTGCGCCGCGACCGGCCCGAACGCCGGGCTGTGGGACAGGTTTACTTGGATCTGGCACAGGAGTTGGACCCGCTTTCGGATAGCCCGGCGTCCACTCCTCTGAGCGCGCCCAGCGCCACGGTTCAGGACACGCTAGCCGCACTAGGCCGTGACCACAGCGTCGAAAGCGAGCGCTACCTGCTGCTCTTTGACCAGGCCGACCGGTTGCGGCTCTCCATCTACCTGCTCAATCGCTCGCGCGATTCGCTGGGCGAGGGGGACGATCAAAAATCCGAAGCGGAAAGCGACGCCGCCGCGCAGCTCGACAAAATGCTTCTATTGGTCGCAAAGCTGCTTGCAGCTGTCGGGAACTGCCTGATCGAGGGGCGTGCTTCGGAAGATCTGGAGAGCATCCGGAAAGAACTGCGCTCGCTGGCCGAGGTCGCCGAGGCGCAAAAGACGTCGCCGGAACTGCGGCTGGGCCCTAACATAGCTTCGGCGATTGACGTTGTAGCCGGACAGCTCCGGCTGGTGGTACAGCTCGCCGAAAAATCCACTTTGGACGATGAAAACGGACTCACGGCGAGCGGTCAGGCGCCGCCTTTGAAACTGCAAATCGCCAGCGGGCTAGCCACGCTTCGAGCGAACTTCGACTTTCGTTCCGCAATCTGCCGGCATGCCATCCGCCTCAGTCTTTGCGTCGCCGTGGCAGATGCAATTGAACGAGCGGTAGGCTGGCAACGCGCCTACTGGCTGCCTATGACGGTGGCCGTGGTGCTGAAGCCGGACTTCACGTCGACCTTCAGCCGCGGTGTCCTACGGCTCTTAGGCACTCTCTGCGGTTTGATGCTGGCCACGGTCCTTTACCTGCAGCTTCCGCAGTCGGCACTCACGCAAGTGCTGCTGGTTGGGATATTCACGTTCTTCCTGCGCTACCTGGGACCGGCAAACTACGGCGTATTTACCGTGGCGATCAGTGGATTAATTGTGTTCCTGATTGCCGCCACCACGCCCACCTCACCGCAGGAAGTGGTGGTGGCACGCGCCCTGAACACCACAGCCGGAGGGCTGCTGGCGCTGCTGGCATACGCCCTCTGGCCGACTTGGGAGCGGACACAAGTTTCCGAAGCGATGGCCGCGATGTTCGACGCCAGCCGCCTCTATTTCCAGGTGTTGATGCAGCGGCTGACTAGCGGCGACGACTCTTTGCGTGCCGCTTTGGACAATGCCCGCCGAGCCTGGCGGCGCGCTCGTACTGCCGCCGAAGCTTCCGTCGACCGCGTGCTTGCGGAACCGGGAACAACTCCGGCTAAGCGCGATTGCCTCGCCTCCATGCTGGCCAGTTCTCACGCTTTGGTTCAGGCCATCATGGGCCTGGAGGCGGGCACCATGAAAACTACGGTTCACACCTCTCCCGCCGCGCTAAGCATTTTCGCCAGAGATGTGGATTTCACGCTTTACTTTCTGTGCGCCGCGCTGCGCGGATCACGCGCGGCCAGCCAGAGCCTTCCCCAACTCCGCGAGGATCACCGCCGCCTGATTGAATCGCGCGCCAGTTTCTCCGCGAGCGACGAATACATTCTGATTGAGACCGACCGCCTGACAGTAAGCCTGAACACCTTGCGAGAGCAAGCCATGCGCTATGTGAACGGCTGCTGAACGCTCGCGTTACTTGCCATCCGCTGCGTTGGTTTTTACGAAGCAGCGCAGCACTTCCGCAACGCTCCATGCCTGGGCGCAGCAGCCGCGCGGCAAGAACGGCGCTTCGGCATCGAAGATCTCACTAATGGAACCCACGCACGCAGACTGCAGGTGTGTCTCAAAGCCGCTCAAGAAGCCACGCGCTGTTTTTTGATCCCCCGGATAGACCCTTAGCCAGGCATCGATGAACGGTCCCATCAGCCACGCCCATACGGTGCCCTGGTGATACGCCGCATCGCGCGACCGCAGGTCGCCATCGTACTGGGTTTTATAATCCGGCTCGCCGGGCGCAAGGGAACGTAAGCCCACGGGCGTCAAGAGCCTTTCCTTGACCGTTTGCACCACCGGTTCCCACTTGGATCGATGCAGAATGGGATGCTCCAACGAAATGGCGAAAATTTGGTTTGGACGGCAACAGGGATCAGCCGGGCTGTTCTCGCCGTCTATCAGGTCATATAGGTAGCCGCGTTCTTCATTCCAAAAACGTTTGTTAAACGATTCACGGGCGCGCTCGGCGTGAGTGGCAATGCCGTCCGCTTCGCCCTGGCGGTCTGCTTCGCGCAGCCATCCTTCGAGCAACCGCAGCGCGTTGTACCAGAGAGCGTTGATCTCAACTGCCTTGCCCCGGCGAGGAGTGACAACCCAGCCATCGACCTTAGCGTCCATCCAGGTCAACTGATAGCCTTCCTGTCCCTGCACCAGCAAACCATCTTCGTGGTCGACATGGATATTGAACTTCGTACCACGCAAATGGTGCGCGACAATATCAATCAACTGAGGCAACAGATAGGCCAGTAAATGAGGATCGTCCGCTTGCTGCAAGTAACTGCGGCACGCGTGAAAGAACCAAAGCGTGGCATCGGCGGTGTGATAAAGCCCCTCGGACCGTCCTTCGGGAAACATGTTCGGAACCAAGCCATCGCGAATATAGTGAGCAAAGGTCCGGAGGATATAACTAGCTTCCACGCGGCGTCCGGTGGCCAGCGTCAAGCCCTCCAGACTGATCATGGTGTCGCGGCCCCAATCCGTGAACCAGTGGTAACCCGCAATCACGCTGCGAATTTCGTCCCCCGCCGCGCTTGCCCGCGTGGTGTCCACGGGCCTGCCCACCGGCGTGAACAGAAATTGATCGGCCGCCCAAACCAATTGATGACACATGTCGCCGCCCGCTTTCGAACTCGCTTCGAGCAGCAGGCGCCGCTTGCGGTCTTGTTCCGCGTCCCAGGCCTGCTTCGGGTCGAGCGTCAACATGACATTCCAGGGCTCGGTGGAAGCGACTAAGGTAGCCTCTTTTGCGACGTCGATGTCGATCGAAAAATACCCAGGGCTCCACAAATCGCCATGCCAAATATAGCCCCGGCTACGTTCGATCTCATAAACGACATCCGGAATGCGGAGTATATCCATCGAAAAGGATGCGGCTTCTCCCAATACACTCAGCCGCAAGGGCGGTAAGTCATTGTCGGCCTTGAGCTCATAGCGGTGATCGCGTATGGTCACCGTATACCCTTCGATGGGCGAGTTGACCGCAGCTTCGTGTTCGCGCATGTTCACGGCAGGCCGCAATTGCAGTTTCACCGGTTCGGCGCCATAGGTCAGCCGGTAATTTACGTAGACCGTGTTCTGGTGATGCGGCAGCACCAATTTCTTTTCGAGCGTGATGCCTTCGAATTCGTAGGTCCAGACCGGCAACCCACCTTCGGTATGAAAGCTCGCCAAGTGGCGGGCACTGTCGCGCGCGTCTTCCTCCTGCCGCAACAAGCCATTAAGCGCCACGCGCCTGCCGTCCGGAAAAACGACTTCTTCCAGAATCTCGTTCAACATCATGGTGCGGCCCAAAGGAGCCGCCAACGCCGCTATCAGGTAGCCATGAAAAACGCGCGTCAGCGTTCCGGCAATCGAGCAGGAAGCGTACCCGCCCAATCCGTTGGTCACCAGCCATTCTGTCTCAACCGCCAGGCGAAGTTCTTCCTCGCCAAACGGCAGCGCTGTGTTCCGGCTGAATATTTTATTCATGCGCCATCACCGGATGCAGCACTACCGCGGCATGCGCCGGTATGCGCCAATTTTCATCGCTATCCGACTCGATTACTCCGCAACCTCCGTATTGCGGATCTTCGGTGGACCACAAGGTTTTCCACGCCTTCCGTTCGGGCGGGCCCAATAACGGCTCCGGTGAGGGATTCAATTCCAATTCGACTCCTAAATTCACCAACAACAACCGGTCATTTTTATAGCCTGGCGAAAAGTAGCGCAGCACGAAGCAACTGGCGGAGAGCACCGCGCCATCGATACCCTCCGCCCCTTGGCGAGAGATGACCGCGTCTTCTCTTCGCAGCCGCAGCAGATCACGATGAAGATGATAGAGTTGCAAATGCTTCCATGACTCGCTATGGTCCAAGCGCGAACGTTCGAACGTGCTGAGCGCAGCCGGGTCCGCGAAGCTTCGCCGCATCTCCGGCGTCCCCAGCGCACGCCATTGCGAGAGAAATTTTTCGCGGCCTTGCTTGATCGTTTTCGACAGTTCGCGATTATGGTCGGCGAAAAAAAGAAAGGGACCGGACGCGCCGAATTCCTGACCTTGAAACAGCATGGGCGTACCCGGAGCGAGCAGCGTTAAGGCCGTGATGGCTTTGTACGTACCAGGCGCGGTGAGTTGGTGCAGACGCTGTCCTCGCGCCGAATTTGCCACCTGGTCATGATTCTGAATGAAGTTAATCATGGAGGCGCGCGGCAGGCCCAGCGTGGAATGTCCTCTACGCTTTTTCTGCCAGCGGTACCACTGGCCTTGGAACAAATAGCCGTACTTGATCCCAGAGAGCAGCTCTTGCGGAGTGCCCCGGTAATCGGAATAGTACGCGTCCGATTGACCTGTTAGCGCCACCATCGCGGAGTGATGAAAATCGTCGTTCCAGAGCGCATCCAGACCGAATCCGCCATCTTTGATAGAAGTAATGAGACGCGTTTCCTGGGGCTCGTTTTCGCCGACGAGTACAATACTGCGCTGGCCGGCCGCCAGTCGCGCCGCTTCCCCGATCTCCATTAAGACATGCGGTCCCGATTCGTCGTATATATTTTGCGTGGCGTCGAAACGCAGACCATCAAGATGAAACTCTCTGATCCAGTAGGCGGCATTTTCACGAAAAAACTCGCGCACCGGGCGGCTGTGTTCACCATCGAAATTCAGCCCTTGACCCCAATCGGTCTTGTGCTTGCGGCTGAGATAAAACGGCGAAAACTTGGTGAGGTAATTTCCCTCCGGGCCCAGGTGGTTGTAAACAACATCCAATATGACGCCGATTCTCAGGGCGTGGGCCTTATCGACAAACGCGCGCATGTTGCCGGGCCTTCCATAAATAGACGCCGGCGCAAAAGGCTGCACACCGTCGTAACCCCAACCGAATTTTCCGGGAAAATCCGCCACCGGCATAATTTCGATCAGAGTGATGCCGGTCTCTTGCAAAAACTCCAATTTTCCCGCAGCAGCTTTCCATGTTCCTTCGGGAGTAAACGTACCCAGGTGCAGTTCATAAATTACCTGCCCGGGCAATTTTGCGCCAAGCCAATTTTCGTCGGACCAGGGAAATGTTTGCGGGTCCACTACCGCTGAAAATCCGTGCGGGCCGGTGGGCTGATAGCGCGACGCCGGGTCGGGGTACGATTCCCCGCCATCCAGTTGATATTTGTATTTGGTTCCGGCCAAAATGCCGGCAGCGAATCCTGAAAAATAGCCGTTGTCTTCGCGCGTGAGCGCAGCCGGCTCGTGTGCATCCTCGAAAGTGACGGAGACCGATTGTCGCTCCGGGGCCCAGACGCGGAAATGCGTTCCGCCGGCTTCGACGGAAAACTCCGCTCCTACGGGTATATTTCTCAAAACGTTGGAGGAATTAGCATTCGCTATGGGCTGAGGCATCAGATAGGGTCACAAGATAGATTCGTCATCAGCCGGATGATTTCGGATTGGGTTTACACTCCGATTAGTGTATCCATGCCTTTAGCTGAAGACATCGCTTTGATAGCTCGCCAGGAAGCAATTTTGCGTTTTCCGCGTTTTGATGAAGAGACTGCCTGGCAGCTCGGTTCCCGCCTGCGAGAAATGGCCGTTTCACGCGAGCTGCCGATTGTGATAGACGTGCGTCGCTTCGGCCAGCCGTTGTTTTATAGCGCACTGGCGGGGACATCGCCGGACAACGCGGAATGGGCCCGCCGCAAAGGAAATGCGGTAGCGCGCTTTCACCGCAGCTCCTACGCCATGGGCCTCGAGATGCAATTGAAAAACACTACGCTCTTTGACAAGTTCGGCTTAACGCTGGTCGAATTTGCGGCGCACGGCGGCGGCTTTCCGCTGGCTGTCGCGGAGGCCGGTGTCATCGGGTCGGTTACTGTTTCGGGGCTGCCGCAGCGCGACGATCACCAATTGGTAGTAGAGGCGCTGTGCCTGGAAACCGGACACGATTTTTCCGCGCTCCGGCTGTAAACGCGCGCGGTTGCTAGCGGAGTTTGCGCGCGAAAAAATCAGCAGCAGCCTGATAGGCGGTTACCCAGCTGCGGTGCAGGAGGAACTCGTGGATTTCATTGGGCAGAATCAATTGCTCGAACTCGACGTGCCGCTGGCGCAGGGCTTCCACCAGAACAACCGACTGAGAAAACGAGACATTGCGATCATCGTCGCCGTGGATGAGTAGAACGGGCGATTTCCAGGTATCGACCGATGCCATGGGAGACGATTCAAAAGCCACGCGCAGGGCTTCCTGGTACTCACGCTGCTGCTTGGGATCGCCGCCTGCGGGCTGCGCGGCAGACTCGCGCAAGTTACTCCAATCGTGGACGCCGTGAAAATCAACGCCCGCGGAAAACAGATCGGAGGCGCGGGAAAGCGCCATGGCTGTCAGATAGCCGCCGTAGGAACCGCCCCAGACTCCGATATGGTTCGGTTCCACATCGGGACGGTTTTTCAAATACAAACCTGCTCCGATTACGTCGTTCATCTCGCTTCCACCGGCTGCCCCGTAATGGATTGCTTCACGGAAATTGAGCCCGTACCCGATACCGCTGCGGTAGTTGACGGAAAGGACTACATAACCTTGGCTGGCCAGATACTCATTGAGCGCATAAGCATTCGAATAATAAGGACGGTAGTGGAAACCTAGCAGCATCTCGCGGCGGGAACCACCATGGAAGAACACGATTGCAGGATGGCGTCCACCGCCGCCATGGGGCGGAAGAAAGAGCTGGCCGTGAATCTGCGTGCCATCGGCAGCCGTAATCATGACCGCTTGCGGTTTGACGAGCGAAGCCGCCGGAAATTCGGAAGGCACAATCCCCTCCGCCAAGGGCTTGGTTTTTCCATCCGGGAGCCGGACCATGGCGCTCGAACGCTGGTTAAAGCTAGAGGAAAGAAATATGACGGCGGAATTATCCGCTACCGGTGACGGAGACATCTCGATCTCCTCGCCGCTGGTCACGGCCTTGGGCGAGGAGCCGCCGGCTGGGCTGACGCTCCACAAGTGGCGCCGGTCAATATCGGTCAGATTCGACGAGAAGTAAATTGTTCCGGCGTCGGGGCAAAGCACCGCTTGCTCCACTTCGCCTTCACCAGGCGTGAGCTCGACCGGTGTCTCGCCGTTGAGCGGCAGGCTGTACAAGTGAGACCAACCGCTGCGCTCCCACGGAAAGACCAGCCGCCCACCGGCCGTCCAGAATAATTGTGTTTCCGTCGTGAGAGCGTGAAATACGCTGCCCGGTCCCTCCGCCGCTTTAAAGATCTGCCGGGCGACGCCCGTTTTCACGTCGGCGATGCGAATGGACCAAGGTTCACCTTGCCGCTCGGCGCCGGAACCAAGACCTCGTCTAGAGGCGGGGACCCGGACATAAGCGAGATGCGCGCCGTCCGGAGACCAGGCCGGGTAGGAATCTCTGTCGACGCTCGCGTCCATATAACGCAATTGATCGTTGGAAGGCGTGTAGACACCTATGAAGCTGTGCGTGCCGCGGGCGCTAACAAAGGCCAATTCAGAGCCATCGGGCGACCACTGCAAACTGTTCTGCTGGCCCAGTTGCGCGATTACGTTCTTCGCCTCGCTTTTCTGATTGTCAGCGGGCAACTTCAAGATGAAAATTTGACCGCCGCGTAAGAAAGCTATGGTTCCCTTGGAAGAAACAGAGGGAGCATGGCCCTCGGTCAGCATTTTGGGATCGCTTGTCTTGGGGCCATGGCTATCCGTTGCCACATGCCAAATTTGCTGTTGCGGCCTTGTCGGGTTCCAGTTGGGATTAGGATTCGCGGTACCAACGTGCTCGAAGTCGCCGCCTCGCACAAACAGCAGGTAGCTGCCGTTGGGAGCCCATGCCAGATCGTCGATATCCTCTCCGTCGTCAGTATTAAAGCTGGTGACCGGGTGCCCGGTCCACTCGGGACCTTGTGCGATCCAGACGTTCCGCTTGCCCTCGACATTTTCCACCCAGGCCGCCTTCGCTCCGTTTGGAGCGGGAACTGGACTGCTGGCAAAGGGTGCGCTCATTACCTGAGCAATGCTGAAAGGACGGTCCGGCGCGCCGAAAAGACTAGAGATGGCGGCGAACGAGCAAAGTAAGAGGAAGAATGATCTAGCTGGAGCTGGCATGCGAATTGGCTATTCTTTCGCGCGACAAGGCGGCCCAGCAAAAGAGTAAACCGCTTAGAGAAAACGAACGGCTACGCTACCGAGGCTGAGAAGAAAATACTCAAGAAAGCAGATCTTAGCACAGCGGCAACGTCACGCGACGCGGGCGTTGCCATCGGAACTCTGCCGGGCAGCCCGGGGTAGCGCCAAAGAGAAAGTGGTTCCGCCTATTTCGTCACTGGCGACCCAGATTCGCCCGCGATGCGCCTCCACGATCTTCTTCGCTACCGACAATCCCAGCCCGGTGCCGGCGACGCCGCGCCGCAATTCGGGAGATCTGTAGAAGCGCTCGAAGACCCGGTCACGTTCGGTGGCGCGAATGACTGGGCCAAAGTTGTGGACAGAGAAGACCATCTCTCCTCCAATTTCCCGGGCGGAGATCTGGATGGCCGATCCCGCCTTTGAGTACTTCGCGGCGTTATCCACGAATTGCCGCATGGCCATTTTCAGAAGTTCGCAGTCCGCGTCCACAGCCAAGGCGGGGTCTGGAACGGCAACGGTAACGGAATAATTCGCCAGAGCGGAGGCGTGCTCGGCCAATATCTGGCGGAGCATGGGTGCTATGGGCATGGCGGCAGGCTGCAGCCGGATCTGCGCTGAATCGAGCTTGGCCATCTGCAGAAGACGGCTCGCCAATAGAGTAAGGCGATCCGCTTGATCGTCAATCAGCGAAACCAGTTCCCAGGTGGGATCCGGCAGCGAGCCGATCTCGAGCAAGCCGGAGCTGGCGGTTCGAATGGCGGTCAGCGGAGTTTTGAAAGCGTGCGCGAGGGCGTCCAGCACGGCCGTGCGAAGTTCCTCGGCTTTGCGCGCCGCCTCCGAGCGCGTTTCTTTGTCGAGCGAACGCGCTCGCTCTATAGCGATGGCGGCGAGTGAAGCCACTGCGTCCACAAGCACCGGGTCCAATCCGGGACCAAGCAAAACGATTGCGCCCAGCGAATTGGAACCCAGCCGAAGAGGCCTGCGCCAAAGCCCAGCGGGCAAATTGCTTTCGCTGGAATTTATGAGATAGGTGGCGCGAGCCAGGGTCTCGACGTGCTGAGATGAAAGGCCAGCGGCCTCTTCACTGGCCGAAGCCGCGTCAAAAATCGCGACTCCGTCTACGCCGAACGTATCCGCTACAACGGTGGCAATCTGAATTCCGATGTTTTGCCGGCGATCCGGTTGCTTGCAATCCAGAAGCAGTATGCGGCGGCTCAGATCGCATAGCTTTTGTGTATTACTTTCTTTGTGACGTGCATCTTGCGCCTGCTGTTTGATTTTGGCGGATAGGCGTCCAACTACAATTGCCGTTGCTTCAAACGCAACAACCGACACAACGTTTCTGCCATCTATGATGCCAAAGGTGGAGGCGGGCGGGACAAAAAAGTAAGTCAGGCAAATCGCGGCCGCTATGGAAGTAAGCGTCGCTTCCCAGAAACCGCCGGCTACAGAGACCAGAACAACAACCAGTAAGTACAGACTATTTTCTGAAGCCAGATTGAGTTGCAGATGATAGCCGCAGTAGGTAAGTAACAGAATTGCAACAATACCGGCGAGGGCTCCTTGCAAAATCCGTAAATACTTCACGCTAAGGCCACCATAGCCCGCCTGAAATAAAGAAGGCATAAAGAACCAGGCTCGTTCGGGTCCGGGCAAAAAGCCTGTGCTAATCCGCGCGATAGCCTGACCGGGTATACACGGTCGCGTGCGGTACGGCGACCGTTACTTTGATAGAGCGCCACTTGCCGTTTCGCTCGTGCGATTGAGGAATATAGCTGAGCACATATTCATTCCGCAGAGCGTGGCCGATCGCGGCAGTGGCCGCGTGAAGGCCGGCAGCGTCATGGACGACAAAGGAAATGCCGCCGGTTTTGCCTGCCAGTTCCTCGAGAAAGTCGAGACCGGCACGCTGCTCGGTCAGTTGCACCGCTTTCTTACTGGCCGGCGGGTTATAAAGAGAAATCGTGTAAATCTGGGCGTCTGATTCGAGCGCGCGCGACAGCAATTCACTCTTGGAATAGCGGCTGTGATTATCCATTCCGTCTGAGACCACGACCAATGCCCTTCTGCCCTGCTTTGCCGCGCGAAGCCCATCCAGGCTGGCGTAGATTGTATCTGTTAGCGCGGTGCTGCCATATGCCGCGCGAAAGGATACACGGCTCAGCATAGAGTCAAATTCGGTAGTGAAGAACGACTCGCGGTGAGGGTTCGACGACACGGTATAGAGAAACGCCTCGTCTTCCGGATTCGCTTCGTCCAGAAAGTCGCTCAACGCGGTTTTCGCCGAGGGCAGCGCACTATCCATACTCCCGCTCACATCCAAAACAATCCCCATGGAAGCCGGAACATCCCGCTCAGTCAGCGCTGCTATGCGCTGGTCGACTTTGTTTTCTTTGACTTGAAATTGTTTCTGCGTGAGTCCGTTGACCATGGCTCCTTGACGGTTGGTTACCGTAACCGGAACAATCACCAGCTCCGAATTCGACTTGAACATGAATTCGCTGTGCGAGCCATCCTGAGCGGCTGCGTTAAACGCCAGAAGCGCGAACGTCAGCGGTACGCACAGGCGCGATGAAAACTGGTTTTGATTTTTCATACGGTTGAGGGAAAACGCAGGGCCAAATTACCGCTCCTGGGAGGGGAATGCGGCGTGGTACGCCCTGCGTTTTCTAGTCAGCTGAAAGCAGTGTAAATCGGACGGCATGAAAAAGGCATAAAGAACACTAAGACTTTTCGGTTAACGAAGTCACGGCGAGAATTAATCGTTTTTTCCAATATTTCCTCATGACTTCCTTACACAGACGGGGGCACAATTGCTAAATACACGGCTAGCTATGAGACGAGTTACTTACGACCTCCATGCCTTCCGGCCAGCGCGGCTTTGATGATTCATTTGCAATTGAGCGGGCTCGGCTCTGCACGGACACGCGGTGCAAGGATCGCTGAGGGGCGTTACGATTGATTCAAACGATGCAGCTAAGGACAGGACAAGTGTTCTGATGCACAACGCCAAGTCTAATCTTGATACTATCGCGCCCGGCGATAAGACGCTAACGTCTGAAGTACTGGCACTTGAGATTGAAAAACTAATACCACAAAGGAGGGATACGACGCACCTCGGCGAGAAGCCAGATCGACAAGTAGGTCAAAGACAACCAGCTCAAGCGCAACCGGCAAAAGCCGATCAGGATAGGGCGGAACGTTTCAATCTCGAAGCACAGCTAACATCAAACAACTACACTTACAGCCATTCCCTGACCTACACATTCGACTCTTACACACAGTAAGGAATAAATACCATGACGAAGTTGAGCAACCAATTTTTCGCTTTAAACGGGCCTTCCTTCCGCTTGCAACGCGGCTCCCCGGACGAAAGATGCCAAGGCAATCCATATCAATATGAAAAACACATGCCGAATGTATTAAATTCGGTAGGGAGCTCACTTCTGGAAACGGGCGGTAGCGGAGCGCAAGGCCACAACACGGCCGCCGACACTTGCTGCGCGCCGAGTTTTCCAAACACGACTACATGTCGATTCGAAACGAATTTTGAAATGACATTGCGAGCCACCCGAGACGCCATTTTCTTCTTCTAAATTATGTGGGCTGCTTATGTGCCGGGAGACGAACCGGCTTACGTGAAAACCAAAATGCGAGAGCCGCAAGGCAAGGTCCTCATCGTGGACGATGAAGCACCCGTCCGCAGAGCGTTGCAAGGCGCTCTGCGCGGCCTGGGCTTTGAGGTTCTGGGCGCGGGTACTGCGGAGGAGGCGATCCAACTGGTCAAGGCGATCCGCTACGATGCCATGGTCCTGGATGTCTCAATGCCCGGCGGCGGTGGATTGGAGGCTTGTACCGAAGTCCGGCGCCTACGGCCGCGGCTCGGCATTCTGATGTTAACGGTCCATGATGACTACGAAACAAAGGTACAAGCGCTGGACGCCGGCGCGGATGACTACGTCACCAAACCTTGCCATATGGGGGAACTGGCGGCGCGCCTGCGTGCGTTGATCCGGCGATCGCGATCGTTTGAAAGCAGAACGGGATCTGCCATTAAAATCGGAGAAATCGAACTCGATCCGGCGAGGCGCACCGTCCGCCGGGCCGGGCAGGCGGTACACCTCACACCGAAAGAGTTCGAACTTCTGTACTACCTGATGTCCAACGCGGGCTTTCCCGTCGCCCATGCAAGACTGCTCGGAGCCGTGTGGGGACCTGAGTACGGGAAACAGGTGGAGTATCTGCGCACGTTCGTGCGGCAGTTACGCAGCAAGCTGGGCGATAGCGCGTCCAACCCGCATTATCTGTTGACGGACGCGCAGGTGGGATACCGGTTTCGGGGTCCAAGCGAAACGCCCGGCGACGTGGACGGACCGCCCGCTAAGACTCACGATGCGGATTGAGGCTGCGCGGCGTTAGACGGTTCGCCGAAGCGATAACCGACGTATGGATCCGTCAACAGATAAGTTGGCGCTGCGGGTTGGTCTTCGATCTTGCGGCGCAACTGACGGATAAAGGTGCGAAGATACTCCAGCTCATCTCCATATTCCGGCCCCCATACGGCGCGCAGCAGCCGGCTATGCGCTACCGGACTCCCCGCGTGGCTCATCAGATAGTGCAGCAGATCGAACTCTTTCGGCGTGAGGTGTACCGGCTGCCCCTGCTTCTTCAGCGTTCGCCGGGCAGGGTCGAGTTCGATGTCCCCGATGGTGATGGGCGGAATGGCTTTTTCATATCCCGCGCGCACGCGCCGGACACAGGCTCTCAAGCGGGCGGTCAACTCGCGGACGTGAAACGGCTTAGTAATATAATCGTCGGCGCCGGCGTCTAGCGCGCCAATAATTTCTTCCTGACTGTCCCTCACAGTCAACATGAGGATGGAAACGGCGGGCGCCAGGCGGCGTGCTTCCACGCAGGTGGCGAGGCCTCCCATGCCGGGCATACTGAGGTCGAGTAAGATCACGTCGAAGCGCTTGGCGCGCATGAGAGAAATTGCCTGTTCGCCATCCGTCGCTTCCTCCGTGTTAAACCGGGAAGCCTGGAGCGTAGAGCGTAATGCCTGGCGAATGGCGGCGTCGTCATCGACTATGAGGATCGTGCCGGATGTCTCAGTCACTTCTATTCATTTTGAGAATAGAGTTCCGGATCTAAAGAAAGAATAAGGAAAGCATAAGGAACTAAGAAGTAAGGCCCGGGGCGCGGCCTCGGGGCAAATGAAAAAAGGGTCAAGCGGCGAACCGCTTGACCCTTTTGACTTGTTACTTGCTTGGCAGGCCGTTTATTTCGGGCAACCGAGAGCTTTGACTTCGGTGTCCGGCAGCGGCTGCAGGTTCTTTATCGCAGGCGGTAAAGAAGTGGTGCTGCCGTGAGGCACAAGGTAGACTTCCACGCGCCGGTTCTTATCGGCGTCGCTGGTCTCAGAGCCCTTGCGCTCCTTGGTGTTCGAGGTTCCGCACTGTCCGGGCCTCGTTTCCGAAGTTTGATCAGTGCCGACGTAATCGACCTTGATCCGCGTTGGATCGACTTGGCCGCAGGTTCCGGTACCGCCGCTTAGTACAGCCGCGGCGTTTAGAACACGGTCTTGATCCAGAGGACGTCCAGGTGCTGCTCTGCGTCCTCTACCCCGAACGGCGGGCGCATTGGCTGCTTCGTCCGTGTCGCGATGGCCGACCAGAACGAGATCGTAATCACCGCTTTGGAGGCGGGACGCCGCGTCGTCGATTAGAACACGCTTGCCGCAATTGTTAACGCGGCTGTTGTTCTTGGCAAAGATAATGTCGTCAAGTCTGACGAAGGTCGGTTGGCAAGTCACCGTGATGCTGGTGTTCTGCGTGGCCGTCTTGCCGGCTTGATCTGTGACGGTCAGCGTTGCGGTCACAGTCTTGCTCTGACCTTGCGCACCACCCTCGAAGTTCAGGCTGGAGGAATCGAACGTCGCATTGGCGCTGCTGTCATTGCTGACAGTGCCTTCGCTAACGGTCCACTTGTAGGACAAGTTGCCGCCGCAGGCTGAGCCTTGAGCAGACGATGACAGGGTGGCGGTATGAGCGCCAGTGGTGTTTGCGGCGCAAGCCAGTGCCGTGGGCGAAGCGGAAACGCTGCTGATAGTCGGCTGCCCTTCAGTAACCGTGAAGCTGGTGCTCGCGGTGACGGGAGCAACCGGCTGCGGTGCGGGCGGCTGTACCCAGCAACGGACCGAAATGTTCTTGGGGCGCTCCATCGGCGGAGGCGGCGGGGTAGTGTCGGTGACCGTCAACTGGACGTTGAACGTACCGCCGGCGGACGGTGTGTAAGTCAGTTCGGGACCGGTTGCACTTTGCGCTTGGCCGTTCACGGTCCATGCGTAAGTGAGCTTGTCCGCGGGTCCGCCGCCCATGGTGGCACGAATGGTAACGGGCTTACCCGGGCAGATGACGCCATCCGCGCCCGAAAGCGTGGGAGTCGGCAGAGGAGCAGGCGGCGGAGGCGCTGGAGGCATCGGCGGGCACTTGCTCTGACCTAGATAGAAGACCAGACCCAAAGTGGCTTGCAGTCCCTGCAACTTATCTCGGCTGGGGATGTAAACGTTGGTCCCATTTGGGAAGTTGGGAAGACCATAGGTTGGATTACGTGTCCAAAGTCCGCGCACGTCCAGCCGCAATCCGAAGTGATCGGTGAGATGCGCCTTGACACCGCCGCCGTAGTTCAAACCGACTTGCAGATTGTCATTCAGGTTGCGCGCGCCATAGAGTTGCGAGAAAACCGGCTGGGCAGCCAGAGATTGCGACTTATCGGTCGGAGTGTATTGCACACCCATTACGCCAACCGTGAGATACGGAATCACTTTGGAACCGCGCGGCCGAAGATTGAAAACCGGGTTAAGACCGAACATGTAGTTACGGCTACCGAAGCTATAGGGCGGAATCGGCTGGCCCGCTACAGCGCCGGGAAGTCCAGCGGGATACGGACCCGCCGAGGATTTGAATTGGACGTTCGCCTGGGCATAATCAGCCCATAGCTCGAGGCCGACGTACTTAGTTGGATTCACGGCGATACGCAAACCGACTACACCACCATCTACGAGATGAGTTGTCAGACCCCGGTTTACTTGCCCATACATACTGATGCCGCCAAAGGGATCGATTTCCACGAGATCCGGATATTGATCTTCACCACTTGACGATGCGACTTTTTTGGTCGCGTTATTTGCGTCCTGCGCGAAAGCTGCCGTACAAATACACAGCGATGCACACAGGAGCGCCGAGATCGGCCTAAGACTTAGCCGAGTAATCATTCTTCTCCTCCAAAACGTGACATGTCTCTATTATGCATGTAGATAGATCATTTATTAGCGTCTTTTTACAGCAGACCGCCAATAAAACCTCATTTGCCCCTTACCCATAACATATTCTGTGAGGCGCGGCAGGCGTTACCCCGCAGAACCCGCACATATCTTACTAACTTCGACTTCTTACCTCGGACGCCCTAGGGCTTTGACCTCAGCCTCAGGGATTGGTTTCGCATTTTTTGCAGCCGGCGGCAGCACCTGGTTATTTTTCAGGGACCAAATAGACTTCCACGCAGCGTTCTTTTCAGGCATCGCCGGCCTCGGAGGCCCAGCACTCATTAGTGGCAGCCAGGTTAGAGGTTCGACAAAGCCCAGGATCCGGAGTTGAGATTTGGCCGGCGCCTTCCAGGGCGATTTTGACCCGTGAAAGATCGGCAGAAGTGCAAATAGAATGGTCGCCGGTCAGAATCGCTGTAGCGTTCAACGCGCGAGCGCGACAGTTTCCGCCTCGAAACGCGACCGTTTCGTTTTTGCCGGAACCGGCTAGCGAACCTGACAGACTAAGTCCGGGAGCCAGCGGAAGCGAAGAGTCAAAGTGGCGCTGGCGGTGTTGCATGGTTGCTCGCGGCACGGATCTAACCATCACCATTACTTGATCTTAGCCGAAATACTATCAGTTGCGAAAGAGTATTCCCAAATCGCTGGTGATTCCGTACAGTCGGCTGGACGAATCGGGGGTCCAAAGTTGGCGAATTCTAGTGGTCGGAAGCGCACTCGGAACAGCGCTCCAGGCCACATCTGAATTACTGGTGATATTACTGGCTTGATACAAGCGGCCGTATTCAATCGCATAGGCGACCTTGTCGTTTCCATAAACAACCGAACTAACGGTCGAAGCGGGAATACCACCTAAATTAGCGAACCACTCAGCGCCGCCGTCGGGAGAAGAGTAAAGTCCTAGCCTGGTAGCAACCAGCATCGGGAAAGCTGTGTCACTCGGAATGGCAATGGCGTTGACGTCGGAGGGAGGCAATGGAAAAGCGAACGGGGTCCAGTGAGCGCCGAAATCTTTGGACTCAAACAGGCCAGCGGAAGCCTTGGCGATTAACCGGCCGTCCGAATTAGGCGCGGCAAAAACGGCATTGACGCCGACCGCGCCGGGCATTTCCGCCTGAACCCATTTTTCCCCCGCATCGGCACTTTTGAACAGACCGATATCGGTTGCTGCAAAGAGTAATTCAGTAGCCCCATCCTTAAACGAATAGAGAGCGACGAACTGAGAAGGAGATGCGTCGCGCAGTTTCTCGACCGGCTTACGGACTATGGCTCGCTTGGCGGGTTGCTTGCGGGCGGTTGAGGCTCCTTTTGCCACCGTTGTTTTCATGGGAGTCTTTGCCGGGGCTGGCGCCGCAACGGGCTCAGGCACGATGACGCGCAGGCGGTTTGGTTTCCAGGTAATGCCGCCGTCTATCGACTTGTACAACTGACGCGGGCTGGCAGCAAACAGTACACCCTCATTGGCGGGCAAGCCGGCCATCGTAGTGAGGTGGACACCGGTCAATCCTTTCACGTCCTTCAACTGAGCCCAGCTTTCGCCGCGGTCACGGCTGAAGAAAATACCGCTGGAGTCTCCGAGTTGCGGCTCCAAAGCCATCAGCCTGTCGCCGGAACGCGTCACCGAACTGATGGAACGATTGACAAAACCTTGATTGATCATTTTGACGCTATCGGCGCCATCGCTGCTCATCCCCACGCCTTCGTACTCCATGGCCAGGTACATGCTCCCCGCGCGGGACGGATCAAAGACCATCGAATTGACTTGCGTGTTTGTGACGGGGCGCCAAGTGGAGCCGGAATTCGGAGATTTGAAAAGCCCCATGGTGGTCCCGGCATAGAGAGTTCCAGCCGTGGCGGGATCTTTGCGGATGACATGCGTCCGGCGCTGCGCCAGCGAAAGGCCCAGGAGCTTGCGCCACTGCTCGCCGCGATCGCCGGTGGCGTAAATGCCGCTGCATGCGCTGGCGAAGACGTCGGTCGGATTGGCCGGATCAATATAGATAGAGAAAACATCGGAATCGTCGATCATGCCGGTGTGGATGGATTGCCAGGTTTTGCCGCCATCCAGCGTTTTCCACGGAAGATGCGACGTGCCGGCGTAGATAATTCCCGGGTCTTTCGGATCGATGGCGATGGCTGTGATGCTTTGCATCTCGAAGTTCTGCGGATCGGAGATGCGCGTCCAGGAAGCGCCGGAATCGTCGCTCTGCAGGACGCCGTGAGCCGTTCCGGCCACGAAGCGCGTTGGTTGACTAGGCGCAACGGCCAGGGCGCGCACGCCGAAATCCCGCACGCCGCTCACACTCGACCACTTGACCCCTTCGTCATGGCTTTCAAACAATCCGCCGCCATCAGCCGAAATGATTCCGGCCAAATAGTGCTTGGAATCGCGCGGGTCGACCAGGACCGAGGTCACTTCGCTCAAATTGCGTTTCGGGAAATCCAGAAGGTTCCAGGTAGCACCGGAATCCTGCGTGCGGTACAACAACGAGTTCATGGCGCCGGCCAGCAGCACATTGGGCTTTTCAGCGTCGAGCGCAATGCTGCGGGCAGTGCCGCCGAACGGCCCGGCGATCTTCCAATCGGCAATCGGCTCGTTTGCTGCCCACACAGCTGCGCAGGCGGTAATCAAAGCCGTCCCGATAGCGACGGGGAGAACAAAACGTTTCATCATAGTAGTGTTTCGAGACTTTACCTTCTATTTTGTACGAAATGCATCGACGTCGCGACGCTTAGCCGGGGAAAACCGCATATTTGCGCTAGGCTGGACCGGTCAGGTATCCTAAAACAGTACGTTTACGAATATCAGGTTAGTAGGTTAATGGCAAATACAGTATCGTCTTTGAAGCGCGTTCGCATTACCGAAAGGCGGACCGCGACGAACCGCATGCGTAGATCGAGGCTCCGGCACCAGATCCGCGCGATGCGCCGTCTTTTGGAAGCCAAGGATGCGCAGGCTGCGGGCAAAATGATTCCGGCGACGTTTTCGCTGGTCGACCGCGCCGCAAAGTGGGGCATTATCAAGCAGAATACGGCGGCGCGCTACAAGAGCCGTTTGACGCTGCGTCTGCGTTCGCTGACCACGGCTTAACCGCGGTTGCTCTTCCCCTTCCTTCCTCATTGCGGAAACACCGCAAACTGTTAGACTGGCTTCCATATGAGACGCTGTCTACCTGTTTATGCATTGGTGTGCCTGCTCGCGGTCGAAACTCTCCTCCCGGTTTTGTCTGCGAAAGAACCAGTGCGCTCATCACATGGAATGGTGGTAGCACAGGAACCGATTGCAGCCGATGTGGGTCTGGCGGTGCTCAAAGAGGGCGGAAACGCGATAGACGCTGCGATTGCGGTCGGGTTCGCGCTGGCTGTCACGCATCCAATGGCCGGAAACCTGGGCGGAGGCGGATTCATGCTGGTGCGGCTCGCCAACGGCAAAACGACTTTCTTCGATTTTCGTGAGAGCGCTCCCCTGAAAGCCACCCGGGACATGTATCTCGGCCCCGACGGCAATACCACGAAAGACAGCATCTTCGGGTGGCGTTCTTCCGGTGTGCCGGGATCGGTGGCCGGTTTTGAGGCGGCCTACAAGAAATTCGGAACCAAGCAATGGACAGCCCTGATGGCTCCGGCAGTGAAACTGGCGCGCGAAGGTTTCCC
>DATHIZ010000054.1:0-2699 GCA_035316385.1 Bryobacteraceae bacterium
ATGTTCACCGCGTGGCATTGGGAACAAATACGCTCGAATTCAGCTTTTCCCCGGCCCTCTGGCAGCGTCTGCCCGGAGTCCGAGGACTGCGCACCGGCGCCACGCGCGCTTAAACACGCGATGGCCGCGAAAATCAGGAAGTAATGTTTTGTGCAGGTCATGCTGATAATTACAATACTCCCAAAGTTTTGGTACAGCGTCTCAGCGAGCATACATCCGCGTGATGGCTTCTGTCAAACTAGCGTCCGCCCAATCGCTGAAGCGCGGCTGCGGCCTTCTCGGCCACACGCGGATCTCGTCCCTTTGCCGCCTCACGCAGTTGTTGAATGGCGCCCGGCATGTCTCCCTGCTCCGTCAGAACGCTCGCTAAATCCAGATGCGCCCGGTCGAAATCAGGCCGTAGCCGCAGCGCTTCCCGGTATTCCCGCGCCGCTTCCGGAAATTGCCGCTTCCTCGCCAGCAGACCGCCCAGCAGTGCCCGCGCCTCCGCCATCTTCGGATCGGCGTGCACCGCCGCCTCGGCGGATGCCTGCGCCTCATCGAAGCGATTTGCGCTCAGCAGCGCCAATCCATAGTCGTAGTGATGCGGTGCATAGCCAGGCCGCAGCCGCGTCGCCTTTTCGAAATCGTAAATCGCTTCCGCCAGTTCACCTTTTCCGGCCAGCACTCTGCCCATCAGGTCGTAGGCCGTCGCGTCATACGGATCAATCCGCAGCGCTGCATTCAACGCATTTTCCGCGCGATCCAGCTTGCCCGTCCTAGATAGAATCTCTGCCAGACCGGTGTGTTCACCGGGCAGTTCCGGGTCAATCGCGATCGCGTTCTGCATTTTTTCAACGGCGTCATCCGTTCGTCCCAGGGCGTAATCGACGGCGCCGGCCTGAAACCAGGCGGTCGGGTTAGTGGGGTCAATTTGAGTCGTGCGCTTCAACATCTCGCCGGCGGCCGGTACCTGTCCAGCTGCCTTCAACGCGGAAGCGAGAGACAGTAGCCCTCGCGGAAAATCAGGTCTCAGCCGGAGCGCATGCTCATAGGCGGTAACCGCTTCCCGAGGCTTTCCGTTGCTTAGCTGGGCATCGCCGAGAACCATGTAGAACTCAGATTCACGCGGCTGCGCGCGCGCCGTTTCGCGCGTCAAGTCCGTAATGCCTTTCTGCAAATTATTCTTGAGCGCCACTTGAGCCACGGCCCGGTACAGCAAGTTCTCATCCGTGCGAGGCAGGGGCGCCGGGTAATACGGAACCACCTCTCCGTGATACTGTTCGGCTTCGCTCGGATGACGCTCGGGCAAATCCGCCAGCAGATTTCTGGCCGGCGGCCGCCGCTGGATCAGGTGGTCGGTCATGGCCACATGCACTACATCGTCGGTTCGCCGCCTAGGCATGTGGCAAGATACGCATTCATTTGACGCGATATGTTTGCCCGCTGAGACCTTGGCATTGAAAGCCGCCGCGTGGCATTGACGGCAAGCCGCGGTGTAAGAAGCCACTGCCGCATTTCCGCGCGGGATCTGATGCGCGTCGTGACACGTCTGACAAGTCATCGCGCCGTTGCTTTTGAGGAAGCACTGCGATTGCCGCAGCCGGTATGCCGAGCTTCCGACAATTTCAAACTTATCGTCATGTCCGGTACCAGGAGCGTGGTCGAAGGCCAGCAGGAAGTTGCTAAGCGGCTCCCCGGGCGTGAAGGCAAATGGCCCTTTGTTGAAGCGCCGGATCAGCGCGGGCATCTCGGCGCTGGTCGGTTCCAGATGGCACTGCATGCAAAGATCCATCTGCAGTTTGGGACTGAGCCGGGCCGGGTTCACGATACTCGCGCGAATGTCTTCCCGTTTAGCGCCCGAAGTCTGCACCAGGCGCACGTGGTTGCCTCCCGGGCCATGACACCGCTGGCAATCGATCCCTTCCGGCAGAGCACCCATAAATACCGGATCGCTGCCCGGAGCATCGTGTCCGGCTGGAATTTTCGGAATCGCATTGTGACAGAAAGCACATTCGTAGGAAATAAAGCGCCGCGTTTGCGGATGCCGCGAATCGAATCCCGGGCTCATGCCCCAGTAACCCCCCTTCTCCTGGTACCAGCCCAGCGGAAGTTCGATGAGGGCCCCGCTGGCCATGCGATGCAGGTACGATCGCGCATGGTTCCCGGAGCCAATCACGTAATCGATCTTCAACTCCTCGACATTGGCTTCCTTCCCGCCGAAGCCAATCTGCCAGCGCCGCTGATAATACACACCCTCGCGCTGGATCATTGCGTAATGCGTATCTGAAAGAGAATGTAGAAATTGATTGTTCTTGTAATCTTCAACCGTGTTCGCAGGCGAGGGCCGGTACAAGGATCGGCTCATCCCGGTGAGGCGGTAATTCGCGGCGATTTGCGGATGACAGGCTGCGCACTGCTTCGCATCGACATATTGGTTTGGCGGAGCGGCCTGAAGCGAGACCAGGCAACAACCGAGGGCCAGCAGCCTGAACATCTCGATATATAATACTGGCCGACCATGAGTGCGATCCCCAGGCGGCGGTTCCTGATCGAAATCGGTGCTGCGATAACGGCGGCTCATCTGAATGCGTTTCCTCTGAAGCTGCCACTTGGTTTTCAGAGCTACGATATCAACGCCGCCCTGGCCAGCGATTTTGACGGAGCCTGCCGCACGCTCGCGGGATACGGCTACAAACTGATCGATTACGTCTGGCTGC
>DATHIZ010000055.1:0-18391 GCA_035316385.1 Bryobacteraceae bacterium
GCGGAAGGCCGGGCTCGCGGCGGGGAGGCGTTGGGCAGCGTCGAGGTCGATATCGAAAAGCACCGCACGGCCTTCGATGCTTTCCGCCTGCAAGAGCGAGGGATGCAGTTCGAAGAGGCGGCCGATGACTCCGCCGCGCCAGTGAATTTCGGCTGCGCGAGCCGGATGTTCGTAGGCACTGCCCTGCGCAGCCACCAGACGCGCCGCGGGGAAGACGCACTCCAGCACGCGCTTCATCTCGAAGAAATCCTGCTCATTGCCAGGCGCGTTGTAGAGCGCGGCGGCGAGGTGCGGAACTTCCAGGGAGTCGCCATGAATCTCGCTGCCGATTTCGAACAGGCGGAAAGCGGGAAAGAAGCGCACGTTGGTGGCGATGTTTTTGAACAGGCCGGGCAGTAGACTACGGCGCAGATGAGTAAGTTCCGAGGCAATTGGATTCAACACCGAAATGTGGTTGGCCGGGTCGCCGTGAAAGCGCCGGATATCGGCTTCGGTGACGAATGAGTAGTTGTAAACCTCAGTGAACCCTTGCGCGGTGAGCTGTCCGCGCAAGCCGCGCACGTAGGCACGAAATGGATTCGCCGGCGGCACAACGGCCGCAGCCAGAGGCGGGGCCGGAGAAATGGAATCGTAGCCGACCATGCGGCCGATCTCTTCGACCAGATCGTCTTTGAGGGAAATATCTTTGGTGGCGCGCCACGTGGGAATAGTGACGGTGAGGACGGCGGGCGCGCTTTCGATGACGCCGAAGCCGAGCGCAGACAAAATGCGCGTGACCTCCGCTTGGCTGATGGCGACGCCGAGTTTGCGGACCACAAAGCTCATGGGCAGAAGCACCGGCGCCGGAGCGGTGGACGCCGCGCGGTTATCGGCGACGCCCCCCACCAACTGGATGCCGGGGCAGACTTCACGGAAAAGCTCAATGGCGCGGGCCAGCCCTCGTAGGGTATTCTCCGGATCAAGCGCCTTTTCGAAACGCATGGAAGCGTCGCTCCGCAGTTTGTGGCGCGAAGAGGTCAGACGCACCCCGGTGGCTTGGAAGTTCGCGCTTTCGAGCACCACGCGCGTGGTGGATTCCGAGATAGCGCTGCCAGCGCCGCCGATGACACCCGCAAGAGCGATGGCGCCGGAAGCATCGGCAATCACCAGATCGGCTTCGGTTAACCGGTACGTCTCGCCATTGAGCGCCACGAGTTCTTCGCCAGCGCGCGCGGGCCGGACAAATATGGTTGTGCCTGCCAGCTTGGCGGCGTCGAAAGCGTGCATGGGCTGCGGCAACTCGGCCAGGATGTAGTTGGTCACATCGACGATGTTGCTGATGGGATTTAAACCAAGGTGCTCCAGCCGGGCTTGCAGCCAGAGCGGCGAGGGTCCGACTTTGACGTTGTCGAACACCAGAGCGCTATAACGTGGGCAGAGCGCATGGTCGGCAATCTCAACCTGAATGACCGGGTCACCGCCTGGGAGCAATTCGGGCCGGACCGGATCCACCAGCGCCTGGCCGGAGATGGCCGCCACTTCGCGCGCCATGCCGCAGTGTCCCCATAGATCCGGACGGTGCGTCAAACTTTTGTTATCGATCTCAATCACCCAGTCGGGAGCGAGACCCTCGAGCGGCTCACCTGGCGTGGCGTCAGTCAGTTCCAGCAAGCCGGCATGATCCCGGTTGATGCCCAGCTCAGCGGCGCTTGCCAGCATGCCTTCGCTTTCGACGCCTTCAATCGTGGCGCGGCCAATCACTTTTTCGCCTAACGACGTCCCTGGCGGTACCCACGGGGCAAACATGCCGGGACGTACATTCGGCGCTCCGCAAACCACGGAAAGTGTCCTTCCATGACCCACGTCGATATTCACGGCTTTGTTTTTGCCTTTAGGCAGAGGCTCAACGCTGATGACACGCGCCGCCACCACTGTGGCAAAGTGCGAGCCAACGGGTTCGATGCCTTCGCACTCGGCCGTCTTCATGGTGATGAGACGCTGTAAATCGGCCGGCTCGGTGGCGAGCCCGGGAACCAATTCACGCAGCCATTGATAGGAGAACTTCAAATCGCGTTCCTTTGGACCAGAGAATTAAAACTGCGATAGGAAACGCAGGTCGCCGCCCTGAAGCTGGCGAATATCGTCAATGCCATAGCGCATCATAGCCAGCCGCGTGAGACCTAAGCCAAACGCGAAGCCACCCCATTCTTCCGGATCGATGTTGCTCAGGCGCAGCACATTGGGGTGCACCAGACCGCACGGCAAGAGTTCCACCCAGCCGCTGTGCTTGCACACGGGGCAGCCCACGCCGTCGCAGATCAGGCAGCGGATATCGAGTTCGAAGCCGGGTTCGACGAAGGGGAAATAGCCGGGCCGCAGGCGGATGGTAACGTCGCGTTTGAAAATGCCGCTGAGCAGCGTCTTCATGAAGTAAATCAGGTTGGCCACCGATACGTTCCGGTCGACCATCATGCCTTCGACTTGATAGAACGTATGCTCGTGGGACGCATCCACCTCTTCGTTGCGGAAAACACGGCCGGGAGCGATCATGCGCAGCGGCGGACCGAAAGCGTGCATGCCCCGCACCTGCACCGGCGAAGTATGGGTGCGCAGAAGCTGGCCGTACGAGAGCCAGAAGGTATCTTGCATGTCGCGCGCCGGATGAGACGCCGGAATATTCAACGCGTCGAAGTTGTTCTCTTCGCTTTCCATCTCCGGTCCATCGAGCACTGCGAAGCCGAGCGAAGTGAAAAGATCTTCAATCTCCGTTTGAATCTGAGTAATCGGGTGCAGGCTCCCGGGACGGATGCCCGGGGCGGGTAGCGTTACGTCTATCCACTCGTTCGCCAGGCGTCCGGCCAGCGCGGCTTGTTCAAACTGTTGCTGTTTGGTCTGGCATTCGCTTTCGAGATCCTGCTTGACCGAGTTCAACAGCTTGCCCAGGCGGGAGCGTTCTTCCGGGGTCAGCTTGCCGAATTCTTTGCTGATCTGCGCGAGCGTGCCTTTACGGCCCAACGCTTCTACGCGCGCTTCTTCGAGAGCTTCAACGGATGCAGCCGATGTGAAAGCCGCAAGCGCGGCACGGCGCAATTCTTCGAGTCGCGATTCGAGCATTGCTAATGCAGCTTTGCTCCCAAGCCTTCGAGCAGGGCGGCGATTTCCTGGTGCCCTTTCAGCAGCGCCAGATCCAGGGCGGTTTGGTTGTTAGCGGCACGGGCGCCCACGTCGGCGCCGTTTGCCAGCAATGCTTCCAGCATCTCCCGGTTACCGGATTGCGCGGCGGCGTGCAGCGCGGTCCAACCGCCTTCCTGCTGGGCATTCGGGCTGGCGCCATTTTTCAAAAGAAGTTCAACCAGCGCCGTTTTACCGCCTGCGGCGGCGGCGTGCAGCGGGGTATTCGTCATGGCATTGGTAGACCGGCTATCGACTTGCGCGCCGTGATCGAGCAACGCTTGCGCCAGGGCCGGATGTCCGAAAAAAGCAGCCAGGTGAAGGGGCGTCCAACCGTCGCTGCTGTGCGCTTCGAGCAGCGCGGAGTCCCGCTCGATTTCAGCTAGAACGGGCGCGACCTGACCGGCCACGCATAAGTTAAAAACGTCCAGCGTCGGATTCCGCGTCAACAAATAGGCCGCAACGGCCTCTTGCCGGTAATACTTGGCGAGCAGAAAAGCGCTTTGGCCCGCAGTGTTGGCGGCGTCCAACAGTTCCGGCTCGCCGGCGAGCGCAGCTTGCACTCCCGCCAGATCGCCTTTCTTCACCAGCTCCTGAAAAGCCTTGACGTCCATGCAAAAACCTACCTAAGCCGCCGGGAGGAAAACCTGCTCGGTCTTGTTCAGTTCCCAATCCAGGTGATTGATGTAGAACAGCAGAATTTGGGGCGGATACTTTTCAGTAAAGTTATCGTAAACGCGCCTTTGCCAGCCCTCGGTGAGATAGCCTTCGGGTTTGAGGTCTTTGTCGAAAAAGCCCTCCTCGTTCGGTATGCCGAGAAAGTTCAGAATGTCGACGATCATGGCGAGGTGCGAGAGCAAAAAGACCTGCGAGAGGTCAGTAGCGAAGTCTTCTTCGCCGGCCTCGATGCGAGCCCAGAATTTAGGCTCGGCTTTGCGCAGCGCTTCGGAATTGAGTTTAACGAGCCGCGCGCGTGTTTTAAAACGCTCATACACCTGATAAGTCTTTAACTTACCGATGGAGATTCCACGCACGAGGTGATGGAAAACTTCAGGACCGAGCGCCCTGTAGACGCCACACATCTGCATTGTGAAAAGGTTAGCACAGTTTCTCTTCAAGTCGATGATTTACAAGGGTATGGCGTAGGGTTGCGGTAGAATGAGAAGTTTTGGTTTTGGACAGAGAACGCAATGAGTAATTTGATAGTGATCGGAGCGCAGTGGGGCGATGAAGGCAAGGGCAAAATCGTCGACCTACTCTCTGAAAGATTTGACGCGGTGGCGCGTTACCAGGGCGGCCACAACGCGGGCCACACGGTTTTCATCGGCAGCCAGAAGTTTGTGCTGAAGCTGATCCCAAGCGGCATTTTGCGGCCGAACGTGCAGGCGGTGATCGGAAACGGCGTGGTGATCGATCCCGGCGCGCTGCTGGAGGAGATTCGCGGGCTGGAGGCGGCCGGCGTCAATGTCAGGTCGCAGCTGAAGATCAGCGACCGCGCGCATGTGATCTTCCCGTTTCACCGCACGATTGAGAAGATTTCAGAAGGGCGGGCGGATCGCGTCGCCATCGGCACCACGTCGCGCGGCATCGGGCCGTGTTACGAGGATAAAATCGCGCGCCGCGGGATTCGCATTGCCGACCTGGTGGACAGCGATTTCCACCGCTTATATTGCTCGCTGGCGGAGGACAAGCAACTGATCGCCTCGGCGTTCCAAATCTCCGAGCCCGTGAACTTTGAAGAGATTCTGGAACAGTATAAGCAGTTTGCCGATCAGATCCGGCCGATGGCGTGCGACACGGCGCACCTGTTGAACAGCATGGTTCGCGAGGGCAAAAGCATCCTGTTCGAAGGCGCGCAGGGCACCATGCTCGACATCGATTTCGGCACTTATCCGTTCGTCACCAGTTCGAGCGCGACGGCCGGTGGAGCTTGCACGGGGACGGGCGTTCCACCGAATAAAATCGACGGTATTTTCGGCGTGTCGAAAGCCTACATTACGCGCGTGGGCGCAGGGCCGTTTCCGTCCGAGGATCACACCGAACTGGGCGAAAAGATTCGGAAGGCAGGCAATGAGTTTGGTTCGGTTACCGGGAGACCGCGCCGCTGCGGCTGGTTCGACGTGCCACTGCTGCGGTATACGGCCGAGGTGAACGGCTTTGACAGTTTGATTCTTACCAAGCTCGATGTGTTGGATGAGCTTGAGGAAGTCCCGGTCTGCGTTGCTTATGAAGTGGACGGCAAAGTCATCCACGAAATGCCCGCCAGCACTCGGCGCATGGAGGCAGTGAAACCCGTGTTCGAACGTTTGCCGGGGTGGAAAACCAAGACACAAGGCATTACGGAACTGGGCAAGCTGCCGGTGGCCGCGCAACGCTATCTTCAATTCCTGGAAGAGAAGACCGGGGTGGAGATTGGTTCGGTTTCGAACGGCGCGGAACGGAATGAAACCATGATTGTGCCGGGATCGAAGCTGGAAAAGCTGCTGCGGTAAAGGGCGGCGGAGACGGTTGTCAAAAACACGTGGCCCGGCGAATCGCTTGCCAGGTCTACACCGAAGGCATCCGCATAGGGAATCTTTTTCCGTGCTTTGATGAGTCCGGAGAGTAAGATCAATGCCGTTTACTTAGGGCGTTGAGTAATGGCACATCGTGGTCGCTCACGCTTCCATCTCCGTTTCGGTATTTCGGACTTTCGAAAAATGAAGCTGACTATGCGCTCACCATTTGTCGGAGCGACGTTCGCGCTGCAGCTCGTCGGCCCCCGGCGAGCATGCCCATCGTTTCGTCCACCTGATGCGCTTATCTTCGAGGGAATTCATATCATAGATTTTAGGGCAAATAAGACGAAGAGAATCAGGTAAGATGCACAGCTACGGCGTTTTCGCAGCGGCCGGTATTCGCTTCCGGCGACTGGCCGGCTTCACGGGCTTCGAATCGCGTGACCAGTGGCCCAGGCGGTAGGTGCGCAGGCAGTCTGTCGTCAGGTCGGAAATAGTGACGGTGATGGAGCCGCCGGAATCGCATTCGTATAATTCTTCGATGGTGTGGCTCTGTCCGTTGGAAGAATGCGCGACGGTGAGCGGCTTCAGCTCATCGAGGGCCTGTAACGCGGCTTCGTATGGGAAGTAAATTTCATCCCACAGCGCGATCTCGCCGCTCGGGGCGCCGTCCGGGGCTCGATGGCTGCACTCGAGGAAACGGAAATGGCCGATATTGTGTACCGGCGTATAAATCCGGCGGATGGACAGGGGCGGCAAACCCGGGGCGGGGAGGCTGAGACCCCTTTCAAAGAGGGGGTCGAACACTACGCGCGAACCACCGTCTGCTTCACGCCAAACTCCGAAGGAACGGGCGAGGCGTTCGCTTAGCCGGTAAGCCTCCGGCTGATCCGCCTGAATGGCCAAGCCGATGGCGGTAGCAGAGCGGGCGTATGTGGAACGGCGCACGCGGCGGCCGAAGCGCTCGCGCAGCACGCGCGAAACCAGGGGCAGTTCGCTGCCGCCGCCCGTGATGTAGAGGGCTTCAAACTCGCCTTCTTTCTGGGAGAGCAGATCTTCCGCGGCCGCAATGGTTTCTTCCACCAGGGGGCGAGCGAGCTCGTAAAATTCAGCGACCTGGATTTGCACGCTGCCCCAGTCCGGGCTCACCTGCTCCAAGTCAATCGTGAGCCGGCGCGAGTTCGGATTCAGCGTCTCTTTCTTGATACGGCATTCTTCCAGCAGACGGAACCACGCCGCAGCGGAGATCTCATCCCGGACAGCCAAGTCTATGCCGGCGGCTTCCAGCGCCAGATCGGCCAGCAGGTGGTCGAAATCGTCGCCTCCAACGGTAGGAATGCCTTCGGACGCGATCACGTGATGGACATTTTCATCGAGGCTGACGAGGGAAGCGTCGAACGTTCCGCCGCCCAAATCGTAGACCAGAATGGTTTCGCTGCTCGACTTGCTTTGCCGCTGGCGGTGGCCGAATTCGATGCTGGCGGCGCTCGGCTCGTTCAAAACGCCCAAGACCTCGAAACCGGCGGCGCGAAACGCTTCGACCGTGAGAAAACGCTGGTTGCTGTTGGCATGCGCGGGCACACCTAGCATGATCTGCATGCCCTCAGCGGGTTTTAACGAGAGATTCGAATTCTCGCGCAGGGCACAATGCAGGCCAGCGGCGAGCCCGTTCAGCAGCTCGGTCAGCGGGATCTGCCGGTCATCCAGATCGAGCAACGTGCGGGGGCCGGCGTCTTCGAGCAGACGTTTGATGGAGCGGACGACAATCCACGAGTCGTCGTTTTGCTTGTCCCAGGCCTGCCAGCCGAACAAGCGCTCGTCACCGTGCAGCGCAATAAGGGACGGATACCAATCGGGGGTCGTCTCATCCGGCGATTCGAACGAGATCAACGGGTAATTGCCGCGATCGGCGGCGGCAACGACGATCCGATTTGTTCCGAAGTCGATGCCCAATTTCATGCTTTATACAGTGTAGCGATGTGGGTATTCTACCTTTCAAAAAGTTCCTGGATCTCGTGCTTTTGCGTTCTCAGCTGCCGGATCGTCCGGGAGATGCTCCCGCGCACCAGCCAGAAGTGCGCGGCGAGCGGATAGACTACGCCGAGCGCCAGCGCGATCCCCAGATTCCGGGTGGGGACCCAGAAACCATAGGCGAGAACCATGAGTCCGATGGTTCGCACGGCATTTTCGAAGAGGGAGGAATATTTGACGAAGGCCTCCTCTGTATCGAACCAGACGAGCATGGCGGCTTGCTCCTCAGCTGGTTGTTTTGAAAGCGCGATGGTTCGGTTGAAGAGAATGGCCGCGGTGCCGATTTGCCCGATCAGGAGGAGGAATAGCGCGGGGCGCAGGGTGGGCCACTGGGTTTGCCAGAGCAGGAAGGCGATTATCGCCGCAATGACCAACGCGAATCGCATGTGTCTCCCATGGCGCGCACGGGCGCGCGCGATGAAAGTGGAGAACTGAGCGGTTGCGGGGTGCATGGGGCAATTTTATATGGAAGTGATAGCGGGCTGGGGAAAACCATTGGACAAAAAATCGAGCAGATTACAGCGAACCGCGGACGGGCTCATCCGTATTAAGTAGGAGTGGCCGGTTAAACGTTACAGATTAGATCCCGGGGGGGAAGTGATGGCGGATTTACGAGACGCGCTGCGGCAATTGCGAAAAGCGCCCGGGTTCACCACGACGGCGGTGATCACGCTGGCGCTGGGAATCGGAGCGACAACCGCAATCTTTACGCTCGTGCACCAGGTGATGCTGAAGTCGCTACCGGTGACCAAGCCGGAAGAGCTCTGGAGGATCGGAGACAAAATTCGCTGTTGCAACTGGGGCGGGTATACACAGGGTTCCGATGGCAATTTTTCGCTGTTCTCGTGGGAGGCCTACAGGAACTTTCGCGCAAACACACCGGAGTTCACGGACCTGGCGGCGCTACAGGCCGGCAATGCACCCCTCGGTGTCCGTAAAGCGGGGTCCCAGGCGCAGGCGGATACGCGAAACGGCCAGTATGTCTCGGGGAATTTCTTCAGGACGCTTGGCGTGCATCCGTGGATCGGCCGGCTGATGACGGACGCGGACGATCAAGAAGGCGCGCCGTCCGTAGCGGTAATGAGCTACCACGTGTGGCAGGAGAAGTACGGCTCCGATCCGGCGGTGGTTGGCGCCGGCTATCAAGTAAACGGGCATCCGTTCACGATCATCGGCGTGGCTCCTCCGGGATTTTACGGAGCGAAGCTGGCAGGGTGGGCCATGCCGGATTTCTGGTTACCCTTGACGAAGGAATTGCTGATTGATGGAGCGACGGCGCGGTTGAAAATACCGAGCACGAACTTCCTGGACATCATCGGGAGGGTGCGTCCGGGAGTCAATCCGAAGTCGCTCGAAGCAAAACTGAAGGTCGAGTTCCACGACTGGCTGGCTAGCCATGTGCCGGATATGCAGCCGGGCGAGAAGGCGCTCTGGCGCCAGCAGACGCTGCACCTCGTTCCCGGCGACGCAGGCGTGGCGGTCCTGCGGGATCAATATCAGGATGGATTGAAGCTGCTGTTAATTGCGGCCGGTTGTGTATTGCTGGTGGCCTGCGGTAATCTCGCGAATCTCATGCTGGCGCGGGGCTTGAAAGATCGCTCGCAAACATCTATACGCGTAGCGCTGGGTGCTTCGAGAGGCCGCCTGGTGCGCAAGGCGCTGGTGGAGTCCGTGGTGCTGGCGATCGTAGGAGGATTGCTGGGCATCGGCGTGGCCTACGCCGGGACAAGCCTGATTCTCTATCTGGCTTTCCAGGGCGGCAGCCCCACCTACGTGCCGGTCGACGCGTCACCCTCCTGGCCGGTGCTGCTCTTCACATTGGGAATATCCGTGTTGACCGGAACCGTTTTCGGGATCGCTCCAGCGTGGATGACTTCGCAAGTGGACCCGGTGGAGGCGCTGCGCGGCGCCAACCGTTCTGTTGGTGGCGGGCGCACGCTGGCACAAAAGTCGCTGGTGGTCGCGCAAGTGGCAATGTCGCTGGTGTTGCTCTCCGCGGCGGCTCTGCTCGGCCAGAGCCTGCGAAACCTGGAGCACCAGAATTTCGGGTTCGAGACTGACGGCAGATATATCGCTTCGATTAATCCAACGCTCGGTACCTATAAACCCGAGCAACTGGAGCCCATGTTCCGGAAAATCAACGATCGCCTGCTCAGCACTCCCGGTGTGCGGATGGTGGCGCCCGCACTCTATGCGCCGATGACGGGTGATAGTTGGAATGAGGGGATTCGCGTGGCGGGAAGGCCGGAGCCCGGGCCGAAAGAAGACACCGGCGCCGGTTGGGTGCGCGTGATGCCAGGGTTCTTCGAAGCCCTCGGCGCGCAGATCGCCCTGGGCAGGCCCATTACCGAGCAGGACACCGCGGCGTCGCGGAAGATAACGGTCATCAATGAAGCATTTGTGAAGAGATACTTCAAAGGCCAGAACCCGATCGGGCAACATTTCGGCATCAATAAAATCAAGTATTCCACCACCTATGAAATCGTCGGGGTGTCGCGAGACATGCGATATATGACTTACGATTATAAGGAACCCGTGCGCCCGATGTTCTGGGTGCCGGAAGCGCAGACCGTGCAGTATGACGAGCCTCCCTTCGTGGCCGGTGAAATCTGGTCGCACTACTTGTACAACATCGTGATCTGGGCGCCTGGCAACCCGCCGGGGCTGGAAGAGCGTGTGCGCAAAACCCTGGCCAGTGTCGATCCGAACTTGGTGCTCTACGGGGTTGATCCATACGCCAAAATCTTGAGAGCGGATTTCCAGCAGGAGAACATGATCGCGACGCTGACCATGCTCTTTGGTGTGTTGGGGCTCCTGCTGGCAGCGGTGGGGCTGTACGGAGTGATGGCCTACACGGTGGAACAGCGGACGAGCGAGATAGGCGTGCGAATGGCGCTGGGAGCGGATCGCGGAGGTGTGGTCAGAATGGTGCTGGGCGGCGCTTTTTCACAGATAGGTGTCGGACTTATGCTTGGCATTCCGTTGGCGATCGGCGCAGGCGGGCTGATGACCCGCCAGTTGTTCGGCGTTAAGCCATGGGATCCAGCCATCCTGGCGATCGCGGTAATTCTGCTCTGCTTGGCAGCGCTGGTGGCGTCGGTGATCCCCGCTTCGCGAGCGGCCGGGGTGGAACCGATGGTGGCGCTGCGGAACGAGTAATGATAAGGAGCAGCCTTGCTACCTGCTTCTGAGTTCCTGGTAGGATTCCAGCGAGTGAATGGCGTCTCCGGTAAAACCAGGACGTTGACCGAAGGCGTCACTCACCTCTTGGAGGATTTCGTCGACGAACCCGCGAGTCTTGCCGGCTAAAGTGATCTTGGCAGGCATATTTTCGATGACAGAAAGACCGAAGCCACCGGGAGCGTTCCATTTGTCGAGCGGTAAGACGCTCACGCCTCCCCACTCTCCGCTGGTCCTGCCGTATCGCTTAACGGAGTCTTGAAATTCGCGCAGATCCGAAATCCAATCCGACGACCGGCCCGGCAGGGAACGACGCAAGATGCCGACCGCGTCTGCATAGGTAGTTTGGGCCGTTGACGCATCCTTGTCGGCGAGTCCTATGTACCGATGCAGACCATCGCTGAAGCCGCGGAGCGGGTAACCCTGCAATCGGCTCAATCGAAGCAAGCTACTCTGTGCGGGCAAAGCCTGCCATTGCGATTCCTTAATGGCCGCCACGAATGTGACATTTATGGGGGGAGACCGGTACGTCTCGACGGCGACAAACGCCTGCTTACCCTTCTCGCCCGCATAATCCACCTCTCCCTGGGCATGGTTCACGATCCCATCAAGGCCGCCCGCGAAATTGCGGTACGCCATGATGCCCACATTATCGACCAAGTCTATGATCTGACGCGCCGCGTTTTTGCTAACCCCGTTGAACTTGACTAGACAGCACGGATGCTCACGGTCGCCGGTAGCATCCCACCAGAAAGGAATGTCGACGCCGAAAGCGAGCCCGTGCGCCTCATTGTGCAAAAGTGTCGCCACCTTTTCGTTGAGCTCAAGATACTCGCGAAGGATTTCGCCGCGACTAGGCCCATCGAAACCAAGAAGCTGATAGGGTTCATTGTCTAGATGTATGCCGTCGAAGCGCTCTGCTGGGGAACTCGACAAGTTGAACGCCATAATGTTTCGAACGAGCGAAAGGACGGTTTCGTGGTGGTCTCGCAGGGAAAGCTCGGGAAAGCCGTCCAGTGCGTGTACCCGAATCGTGTTGGCGTGCACAGTTCTGAGAAAACGCCGCAGCTCAGGTTTGAGCTCTAGTTGTGTACGGTCGTTCTGGGCCTTTTGACGAGGTATCTGGAGAAACAGATCCGTCACGCGCGCTTCGCGCAAGGTGGCAAGCGCGTCGAACTGGCGGCTGGAGTTCTCCAAAAGCCTGGTGGTTTCCCAGAGCCACATGCCGCGCCGCCGCGTTACACCAGAAGCCGAAGCAGGCATCCCGCTGTAACCGGGCTGCAAATCAGCGGTGCTCTTGAAACAAATGTCATCGACATAGATAACTCCGGAGGTTTGTGGAGCAAACTGCAGGGCGATCACGGCTGCGTTAGAGCTGGGAAGCTGGAAATCGCGGAAAGGGACCACCACCTCACGCCATCCATCGCCGGACTGCCGCCCCAGATACTGCGATGCGCGTCCAGCAACCTTTGAATCTTCGCGCGACAGCCATACCGCGTCCGCCATGCGAACCTCCACGTCCCGCGGTTTCCCGCCATCCTTGATCCAGAACGATAGATAAGGGAAACGCGTCATGTCTGGTAAATCGGCGTTTCCGGGCGGGGCTCCTTCTTTAAATAAATGTATCCAGATTCCGCAGGACAGTCCGTTCACATTGTTGTAGGTGATTTTAAGCGAGTGTCCGGCCGGACCACGATGCGCTAATGGAGTTCGCTGCAGAACGACCTCGCAGCCGTCGGAGCCATAGGCGTTGTAGGAGCCGCCAATAGCATTGAACACTGGAGATTCGATGTCCCAAACAGGCAGCAAGCCGGAATCTGCGTGGACGGCGCCGGCGATTAGGAGCGCGATGCAAATACCAGCTGATCTCATGGCGTCTCCGAAAACACCGCCGGGGCTTCCGCTCGTTTCACCTCGAACAAAGCAGCGTGCGGTGGCGATAGTCTTGAGGTACCCGCGCCAAAAATCCATCGAGCCGCGCAGCCAGGGCTCAGGACCGGCGCGATCCGTAAACTAAGCGCCCTGGTTGGCTTAACCACTATTGACTGATCGGCAGTTGTCTTGACTTACTCTATCCTCGAACGGGAATTACTCTCGCCATACAGTTCCCGCAATTGCATTTACAAGTGCATCATTTCTGGCTAACGCCAGCAGAACCTCAAGCTGCCGAAAGCGCGAAGTGCGTTCCACGGCCAATGAGAGATTGCTCAAAAACTAGAAAGCAGGTTTGGTTGGAACTACACAGCAACAGTGAGAGATGTCTCCAAACCGAGCCTCTTCAGCAACTTTGCGAATCTCGGATCGGAATGGATCTCGTCGAATCGCGGATCCACGTTAATGGAAACCAGATCGTAGGAACGCATCTTGTAGGCCTGCTCCAGGTACTCGAATGCAGTGTCTCTTTGGCCCAGCCCGAGGTGAACCAGCGCGAAGTCGAATGGCGGCACATAGCGCGTCTGCGAGAGTTCAGTCATTTTGCCGAGCACCGTCTCCGCCTCTGCACGCTTCTGCCAGAGCGCGTAGGCATGCCCCAGCGAGCCTAAGAGCCGGGGCGTGTCCGGCAAGGATCCTTTGAATGGGTGTTCAAACGCCGCTACAGCCTCTGCATATTGGAACAGACCCTCATACGCGAGCCCCAGTGCCCAATAGGTACTCTGGAACGTTGGTTCCAGGTCGATCGCCTTCTTGCATTGAGCAATGGCGCTTTCAAACCGCCGGCTGTTATAAAGAACCACGGCGATGTCGCGCTTGATACTCACGGAAAGAGGATCGAGTTCTTCAGCTCTTTGCATTTCCACTAACGCATTTTCCAGTAGCCCCAACGGAGCCAGATAGGTGATGGCGTACCAGTGGTGTACCGTTGCATAAGCCGGATTCAAGGCCATGCCGGCCATGTATTCCGCGCAAGCGCTTTGCCAATCCCAGCAATAGGTAGCCCGCACGTGGCCCAGCGTCGCATGCGCTTCCGCCAGAGTTGCGTCCAGCGCCACGGCCCTGAGAGCGGCGTACATCGCTTTCGCCTTTACGTTCTTTGGCGGGACGGCGCCGGAATTACCTAATAACGCATACGAATCGGCCAGGCCCGAAAACGCCTGCGCATAACGCGTATCCAGCGTGATCGCCTGCTCAAAGAACTCGATTCCCTTGCGCAGGCTTTGCTCCGACCGCTGATTCCAGCAGTAGCGGCCTTTTAGATAGAGTGTGTAGGCGTCTACGTTGTCGGTATAACGCCGGACGAGGTGTTTGCTCTGTCCGTCGGCAATTTGCACCTTGAGCATCGCCACAATTGCCTGCGATATATCCTCCTGAATTGCGAAGACATCTTTAAGCTGGCGATCGTAAATTTCCGACCACAGGTAACAGCCGTCCGACGTGTCGATCAATTGCACGGTGATGCGCAGCCGCCCGCCAGCCTTGCGAACACTCCCCGCCACGATTGTTCCAACCTTTAGCTGCTCGGCGATCTTGCGAAAATCGTGGGTCTCACCGCGCAGACGGAGCGCCGACGTCCAGGCGGCGACACGCAGCCCCCGGAGTTTCGTCAATGCGTTGATCAACTCCTCCGTCATTCCATCGCAAAAGTACTCCTGATCGGCGCCCGGACTGTGATCGGCAAAGGGAAGCACCGCGATCCAGTTAGGATTGTAGGTCTGCGTTTTCCCCGGCATTTCCTTGACTGCGTTTTCTCCAGCCGGGGCCGCCGAAGCAAATCGTGGGACATAGGTACCCTTCGGCAGATCGATGATAACCGGGTCCGCGCGGCCGTCAGTCTCATAGTATTGCTTAAGGCGGTTACGAAGGCGTCCGGCTTCCACTCGAACAATCGGATCGAAGCGCGGATCGAACGAATCCCGCTTATCGAATACCGAAAGCGCCAGTGAATATTCTTTCAGCTGGTCGGCTTTGCCTTCGGTGACACTCTGCACGGCAAACCGCAACAAGCGGCTAAGCCGCTCGGAATTTACGAATAACGTACTGGCGAGAATGCGGTCAAGCTGCGCCGAAATAATGCACTCCGGCAGGCCTTCTGGCATTTTCTCGGGGCGATGGGAAGCGTTTATGTGCGGATCCACAAACCGGTCTGAACGAGCACAAGAAATATTTGCCTGCCATTACCGGCAGGTCATGGCTTCTACGGTATCATCCGCTCCGGCCCCGCCGCAAGCGCGCAGCGTACCGTTAAGTTACCGTAACGTAACGTTGTGCGGCCGTTTTTGCATGTTAGCCTCGAAACCAAGTTTGGCTTCCACGAGGATTTCGCAACATGTCTTGCAACCGTTCAAAGTTCGCACTCACCGTTCTGCTTCTGCTGCTGTTTGCAGCTCCCAACCGGGCCCAGTTGTCCAATTCCACCCAGGTGAACGGGACCATCACCGACGCTTCCGGCGCGGTCGTGCCTGACGCCACCATCACCGCCCTGAATACTGATACGCAAGTCCAAACACCTACGCACAGCAATGCAGACGGCACCTTTGTGCTGACGGGATTGACTCCCGGCGCCTACACCATTATGGTGGTCAAACAGGGCTTTCAGAGTTTCAAAGAATCGAGTCTCGTCCTCCATCCCGCAACCGTTACTACCGTCAACGCCACCTTGGTTTTGGGGCAGGTGGGCACTGAGGTGTCTGTGGTTGCAACGGCCGCTCAAGTCCAGACCACGACTGCCGAAGTGTCTAACCTCGTCTCCCAGGAGCAGATCGGGACTTTGCCGCTAAACGGGAGGAACTTCCAATCGCTGGCGGCGCTCATGCCCGGCGTGGTCAATCAGAGCGCAGGCTCGGCGCTCGGCACGGGCGGCTATGCCACCTCGAACGTGATGGCCGTCAACGGGCTGGGGACCAACACCACGTTCTACGCGATTGATGGAATTTGGAATGAAAACACGGGCAATATGAACCAGATCTCCATCACGCCCAACCCCGACAGTCTGAGCGAAGTCCGCGTTCTGCAGAACAACTACAGCGCCAAATATAGCCTCATGGGCGCTTCCGTAGTCTTGCTGCAGACCAAGAGCGGGACATCCAGTTTTCACGGGACCGCTTTCGAATATTTCCGCAATGACGATTTGAACGCGCGCAATTTCTTTAGCCCCAGCGTTCCAACTTTGAAGCAGAATATCTTCGGATACACCATTGGCGGTCCTGTGCTGGTGCCGTTTTATCACGGACAGAAAAAGACGTTCTTCTTCGTCAGCGAGCAATGGGTTAACGCGCATACCGGTTCCGTGCTGCGTGGTCTCACGCCGACGGCCGACCAGCGAAACGGCCTGTTTACTACCTCCATCAAGGACCCGTCGACCGGCCAGCCGTTTTCGAAAAACGCAGCCGGGGTCTACCAAATCCCCATCAGCCGGGTGAATCCGAATTCGTTGGCTTTTTTAAATGCGTTGTATCCGCTTCCCAATGCGCCGGGCGCAGCCTTGAATTATCTCAACCTCACCCCCTCTACCCTCACCCAGCGCGATGACGAATTCAAGGTGGACCACAACATCAATGAGCGCTTTCGGCTGACCGCCGAATACTTCGATGAGAAGCAATTAGCGCACTTAAGCTCAGTCCCGGACAGCAGTTCGCCGTTCACAACCAACCGGAGGCAGGATGTCACCTGGGATCAGGTCGCGCAATTGCAGTTCACCGCGGTCATCTCACCGGCCATGGTCAACAGCGCCAATATCGCCATGAACCGTTACACCGTGAATCACCCCGTGGACGGCCTCGTCTACGTAAATCAAATTCCCGGCTTCAATGCAACCCTGCCGTTTAATGGCGTTTTATCCAACCGTATCCCGCTGGTCACGCTATCTCAAGGATGGGCGCCGCAAGGCATCCCCGCTGCTCTTCCCCGCAATGCGAGCGACCTGGATGACACCGCCTCCGATGACTGGAGTTGGCTGCACGGCAAGCACTTTTTTCAGGCTGGAGGTTCCCTCGTCTTCAACACCAAGAGACAGATTCCCAGCACCGCATCCAACGGGCAATGGACCTTCACGGGCACCTTTACCGGGAATGCAATGGCAGACTTCCTGTTGGGTGACGCGGCAACCTTCACCCAGATCAGCACCACCATCCGGCCCTATATTCACGCCACCATGGTGTCGCCGTATGTGGAGGACCGCATCCAGCTCACAAAACGGCTGACCGTAACCGTGGGAAGCCGGATCAGCTTCATGCCGTTGCCGCACCCGCAAACCGGCTTTGAAGCAATTTTCGACCCTACTAAATACAACCGCGCCAATGCACCCATCGTGAACAACAATGGCACCTTGACGGCGACGCCAACCTACGATCCAGCCAACGGAATGGTCATCAACGGTGTGAACGGCGTGCCGAATAATTGGTCCACCAGCCATCAGTGGTACTTCGCTCCGATGGCTGGATTCGCGTGGGATCTTTTCGGAAACGGAAAGACATCGCTGCGCGGCGGCTACGGCGTGACTTACACGCGCATCTTCACCGGTCAGGATTGTTCTTATAACTGCGCTGTCAACCCGCCCATCATCCAGTCGGTAAATCTGGTGAACCCGGCGTTCCCGAGTCCCGGCGGGACCGGTTCCACTAAAATAAGCGCGCCCACTATCTCCAATGCGGATCTCAACATCCAGGCCACGCAGGTACAAAGCTACAGCTTAAGCCTGGAACATGAGTTCCTGGGTAATTGGATTGTAAGTGTGGCGGGAGCCGGCACTTTGGGGCGTCATCTGCTCGCCAGTTGGAACACCAACCAGCCGCTGCCTTTCGGCCAGTACAATTTCAATCCGGTGATCAACGGCGGCAGCGTATTCCAGTATATTTACAGCCCGTACTACGGATATGGGCCCATCAACACCCTCAACACGATTGTCAATTCAAACTGGACAGCCCTCGAGGCCAGCGCCAGACATCCGATGGGCAAAAATTTATTTCTCCAACTCGCCTATACCTGGTCGCACGGTTTGTCCAATGCGTCCGCCGTCAACATCTACAATCCGGGGCAGTATTACGGAAGTACGGCCACAAACGTCCCTCAGGTTTTCACGGCGAGCGCGATCTACAGCATTCCGTGGCTGCGCACGGCCCGCGGCTGGAAGGGCGCCGCTCTGGGCGGATGGCAAGTTTCCACCATCGCCACCGCCCGTGATGGCTATTCCCTTACGCCGGCACTTAGCGTTCCCCAACAGGGATTAGGCGCCAGGCCTGACCTTACGGGCGCCGCAATCGGTGGGCCTCAAAACGCGAGTCAATGGTTCAACACCCAGGCCTTTACGGCTCCCGCGCCGGGCTATTTCGGCAATGCGGGGACCGGCAGCATTCGTGGTCCCGGCCTGATCAATTTCGACTTCACGCTTTACAAGACCTTCAAGCTCACTGAGAACCAGAAGGTGGAGTTTCGCGCTGAGCTCTTCAACGTTCTCAATCACACCAACTTCACAACTGTGTCGACGACCTATGGTTCAGCCACTTATGGGCAGGTGACCGCGGCCGCTGACCCCCGCATCGCGGAATTCGTCCTGCGCTATCAGTTCTAAGGCGGTCCGCGACATGCAATCATTTCAA
>DATHIZ010000056.1:0-9516 GCA_035316385.1 Bryobacteraceae bacterium
CGGCCGCCGGATCGCGTGATTCGAGCCATCTCCGCGATTGCGCCGGGAGCGGAAGGGAAGTAGCTTATGGCGAAGGAACAGAGGACGAGATCGGCGCAGCCGCTCGCTACGGGGAGCCCATCCACTTGCGCCAGCGCGAGCCGGCCTTTCAACTCAGGCTTCCGCGCCGCTGCGGCAAGCATTTCCTCGCACAAATCGATGCCCGTTACGTTCGCTCCACTGGAGAGCGCCGTGCTGATCCACCGGCCGGTACCGCAGGCGACATCCACCACTCGCAAGCCCCGGAGTGGCCCAAGCCGCTCTGAAAGGACACGCATATCCAGCGCAAGCAGCGGATTCGGATCGTTGTCGTAGCTTGCCGACCAGATGCGGTGCCCTTCTATCGGCGACACAAGCACTCAAATACTCTCCCAGCGCGGCTTGCGTAGCGTCACGAATTTCTGCGCCCATCGCAGCTCGAACGGAAAATCGTACACGCCAAGGGCGTAGCGCCAAACGCTCAACGACCGGAGCATCGCGCGTCCCCAGGCCGGCAGGCGAATATCCTGAATCGTGGGCCAGCGTGAATTGATCACAAGCTCAAAATTATCGATCTGGCGCTTCACCGGGCCCGGCAGCCACGGAAGGCTGGGGTCGTGCCGGATGGTGAAGTTGTACCAGCGCTCACTCGCCCATTCTTCGGGAGTGCGCGGGAATTCGATTTTGCCTTCTATTTTGCCATACATCCCATCCGGATGCGGAGTGGGAATGTAATGTTGAACGATGATTTCAGCATCGGGATTCAGGCGTTTGATGCGGCGGATGAAATGAATCGTATCTCGCGTGTCGCCTTCCGGATCTTCCGGATTGCCGAACACGAAGGAGAACTCCGGCACAATGTCGAACTTGCGCAGACGCTCCGCCAGTTCCAGAGTCTGCCCGCTGGTCAGGCGCTTGTTCATCGACTCCAGCACGCGATCGTTTCCGGATTCCGCGCCAAAGAAGATCATGGTCGCGCCGGCCCGTTTCAGCGCGGTGAGTGTTTCATCGCTATACCGTAAAACGGCGTCTATCCGTCCTTCAGACCACCAGCGCAAGCCCAGCGGCATCAGATGCTCTGCCTGCGCCTGCGCATGGCTTTCATTCAGGAAAAAATTGTTGTCGTAAAACTGCACCGAGTCGATCGCGTACTCGCGCTTCAAATACGCAAGAACGGCGGCCGTGCGTTCGGGCGATTCTGTCTTCTGCCGCCCGTCATAGAGCGGCACCACACCGCAGAATTTGCAGCGGTACGGACAACCGATGCTGGCATGATGCACAGCCGTGCGCTTACCCAAAAATGTAGGTAGGATGTATTTCTCGGGCGAGTAGAGGCGATGGTAGGGCAACCATGGAAAATCGTTCGGCGACCGCAGCGGCCGGTCTCCGTTGTGTACGTGCAGCCCGAAATCGTCCTTGAAGGACAAGCCTCGAATTCCGGTGAATTTGCGGTTTCCGCGCAGGGCCGCTATGAGTTCCAGAAAGGTCTCCTCTCCCTGGCCGCGGACCGCGAAATCGACATACGGCGCGTTCAGCGTGGCGTCTGTATAGAGAGATGCGAAATATCCTCCCCACACGATCGGAACGCGCGGATACTTCTTGCGAAACTCCCGGCAAACTGGAAACGCCGCCTTCATCTGAGGGCCCGGCATCACGGAAACGGCCAGCAATTCCGCCCCAGTTTCGCGCATGATTTTGTCGAGCGCTTGCCCTGGGTCCTGCTCGATGTTGCCATCGACAATGATGTACTCTTCTTTGCCTTCGAGTACCGCCGCCATCGCCAGTATCGGAAGCGGAAACCGGCGGTTTTTGGGCTTCGCCGTGCGTGGATGCAGCAGGATGATCATAGCTCCTTGAATTCCCCCGCAAGAATCACGAAACGGGAGGGCGGCCGGCGCTTCTGCATGCGCGCCTTCCAGGGCCGCAGGAACCAGTTCCACCCGTACCACACGCGGTGCATCCGCCAATCGATGCCGAGTTCACTCGCCAGCCTTTGAAGCATCGGCTCATCCAGATACTCAAGGCTGGCGAGTGCATCGGACGGGAATCCATACTGTCTCAAAAACTGTTCGCGGCGTTCCGCCCGCATTAGCTCGCCATGTTCGGGCCGGGCATAAACAGGCGAGTCCATAATCACGAAACATCCTTTCGGACGCAGGCACCGGCGCAGCTCGCGCAGCGTGTGGTGGTAATCCGAAGAGTAGTGGAAAGAGGCATTGAAAATAGCTAGATCGAAACTCTGTTCTGGGAATGGAAGATGGTCAAACTGCGCTTCGATCACGGAAAACCGCCGTGGATAGTGCCGCGAAGCCAGCAAGCCGTCGCGGGAATCGGAAAAAATATCCAGCGCCACCGGCCTGTGATCCCGGAGCGAAAGGCGGTAAGACATCCAGCAGTTGCCGGCGCCCAGATCAAGAATGTCCAGCGGCCTCCCCAACCGCTTCTCGAGCCCCGGCAGAATTTTTCGTTCAAAATGATGGTAGCTCTTGCCGCGAATTTCCCATTGCGCGGAATTGTTCCCGTTCAAGTCCCGGTAAGGAAGCGCAAGGTAATAACTTGGGTCTTCTGATCCCCGTCCTTCCGCGTGACGGATAGTACGGTAGTCGTCCAGAAATTGGCGACGCGTGGTCGTTTCCATATTTTATTTCCGGATAAACGTGAAGAGGCGGTGGTCGGCGCCAGCGCGCAATAGCGGCAAATGGCTCACGCGCCGGTCGATCCAATCGAGCGCCGCAACGGTCCTTAGGGACAAGCTGTCAATATACGAGGGAGGCACGAAAAGACCGATGCCGCTCCACCGGACCAGCTCAAAATGGGGGGCGAAGGCTCGCTGCATTTCCTTCCGCGAGGGGTAGTGTACGGTGACGCCTAGCGAACGGGAAACGCTTTGACCGCTCCAGCGGCGCACCGCCTTGCGAGGGTATCCGCGCAATAGATAGGAAGCGGTCTCCCAAACGCAGAATCGCCCGATAACGCACACCACGAAGTGACCACCCGGCCGCACGAGATGGGCGATAGACTCGCCCAGCAAATCGATTTGGGCGACACAGTTCAAAGCGCCAAAATTTGAGAGAACGCCGTCGAAACGGCCCTCTATGTCGCGAACGTGTTCAATGGGCAGGACGCTCGCGTCGACGCCACGGGTACGGGCGATACGGACCATCTCGACTGAACTGTCAATGGCGCGCACGCGCATTCCCGCGTCCATCAGATGGAGCGCGTCTTCGCCGGTTCCGCAGCCCAGGTCAAGGATGGCGCCGCCAGCCGGGAATAGCGGGTCCATGTGACGCCACACCGCCGCGCGCTGGCTTCTGCCGACTGCGGACCGGGTCCACAAGTCGTCGTATCGCGATGCCAAAGTGTCGAAGGAGGCAGCGGTCATCATTTGCGTCATGCTTCTACTTCGCCGGACGTCTGCCAAAGAGCTTCCCGCGCCATACGAATTTTCTCGGGGCTGGGTTGATCCGCGGTCTCGCTCTTCAGAAGGTCGTCCGCATGTTGATAAAAACGGCGGGAGTGGCGGCCTCTCACCATCAGTTCGCGGTCTGTGCTCTCCTGCCATGGCCGGAGAGGGACCAGCTTGGAGACAATTCGCTCGAAATACGGCGTGCCCTTTATCGGATACGAAACGGTCGTAAAAAATACGTCGGGCCGGCAGCGCTTTACATGCTCCACCGTGGCTTCGATGTCGCTGATTTCTTCGCCTTCATAGCCCCACATGAGAAACATGCCGGTCTGTATGCCGTGTTGCTTGCACAGTGCAACCGCTTCGCGCACCTGCTCCACTTTCACTCCGCGCTGCATGGCATCCAGAATTCGTTGTGATCCGCTCTCCGAACCGATCCAAATGCGAAAACAGCCAAGCTGCGCGAGCGTCTCTGCCATACGCGCATTGAAACGGTCAGCCCGCGTGATGCACTCAAACGGAACGTGCAAGCCGCGGCGCTGCATTTCCTGCGCGTACTCAGTGATCCAGCCGTGATGGATAGTGAAAACATCGTCCGCGAACCAGATCATTTCCGGCTGGTAGCGATTCAGTATCCATTCCACTTCATCGACCACGGAATGCGGGGACCGCCGGCGATGTGATTTGCCGTAGACGGAATGGCTGCACCAGTTGCAATGATAGGGACAACCCCGCGCCGTAATCAGCGAGACCGATCCCGCGCCGTGATGCTCGCGCCACACCTTTAGATATCTTGGAATATCCACCCGCTCACGATCGGGCCACGGCTGTGCATCCAGATTGGAGATCAGTTCGGCCGGACCCGTGCGCACCACCGTTCCATCTGCCGAACGATACACAATGCCCGGTATCGCCGCCCAGCGCGAGGCGTCAAGTCCCGTCGCAAGCAAACGCTCCAGCGCCAGTTCAGCCTCCCCCGCAACAATCAGGTCTGCCCCCGCCAGATACTCTTCCGCATAATTGGGTGGTTCGGGGCCGCCGAGAATCACCTTCCATCCGGCCGCGCGGCCGCGCGCCGCGACATCCAGCACGTTACGGCGAGTCATGAGGTTGCCGTAAATACCCAAGGCGCCCGGCGGCCCCTCATCGAGAATCCGAAAAAGTTCTTCCCGCGTGCCGAAGGTGGAATCGTAAATGTCGACTTCGAAGCCCTTATTCCGCAGATGCGCGGAAATCGAAAGAATGCCCAGCGGAGCATACGGCTTCATAATGCGCAGTTCCTTGGGGTCTTCCCCCAGGAAGTAACCGTGTGTCAGCAGGAGCCTCATTGCGTAGCCTCCACAAGCGGCGCTGCGGATTCCTGCAGAACCCGTAGACGCTCCCATGCGGCATCTACGCCCTTTTCGCCTCTGACTTCGAGGTGCAAGGCATTTGAAAGCGCCCGGTAAAACTCACTTGAGTACGGCCCCTGAAACATCATCGAGAGATCGCCGCTATCCGACCAGTTCGACTTCGTGCCAAGCTGGTTCACAACCATCTCATAAAACTTAGTTCCTGGTAGCGGATAGGATACCGAAACTCCGATGTCGTCGGGCCCCGCCTGGCGCACCATGCTAATCGTTTGCTCGATCTCGGTCCACGTTTCTCCCGGATATCCGAACTGCAGAAAGAAACAGGCGCGAATGCCGTGGCGGCGCAGGTTTTCACGAGCCTCGTAAATCTGCTCTACCCGGATGCCTTTGGTCATGGCGTCCAGAATGCGTTGAGAGCCGGATTCGGCCCCCATCCAGACCTCGGCGCACCCCGCTTGACGTAGTGCCTCCACCGTCTCTCGCGTCATAAGGTCGCAGCGCGACTGCATCTTAAAGGGAACCTGTGCTCCGCGTACTGCAACGGCATCCGCAAAGGCATAGGTCCATTTCGGGGAGAGAGCAAAGATGTCGTCGGCGAACCAGATATGGTCCGGACGGTAGGCCGTCTTGAGATAAAGCAGTTCCTCGGCGACCGACTGCGGACCGCGCGCGTGGTAGTTGTTCCCGTAAATCGGCTTCGCGCACCAGTTGCAGCGGTAGGGGCAGCCCCGGCTGGAGACTATGTTCAGGGAAAAATAACCATGTGCGCTGGTCCAAGCAGTCCGGTACTGCTCCATATCCACCAAATCCCAGGCAGGCAAAGGGATGGCGTCCAGATCCGTGCGCAGTTCGCGAGGAGAGTTGTAGCGGGGAAGCAATCCCTCGCGGTATGCCAAGCCGCGAATTTCTGCGGCGGGGTGCCCCTGCCCGAGTTCGAGAAGCGTTGTCTCCACCTCGCCGATCAAAACCGAATCGAAGCCTCCCCGCAAATATTCCTGGACATGGTCCGAAGCGTCAGAACCGTGCACCGCCGTCTTGATACCTCGCCTCCGCGCCGTGGCAGCCATCCATAATGCTAGTTCGCGATTGCGAAGCAGACACATCTTCGAGAGAAAGTTAAAATCGTCTTCGCAAACCACCACCAGCCGGGGCAAGTGCAGGTCCAGCGCCTTGACGAAACCATCCTCGGGCGCATCAAAAGTGGCATCGAAGAGCGCCACGTCAATTCCCTGCTCTCGTAAAACAGCCGCGGCCAGCAGCGTTTGCAGCGGCGGATACGGCTGCATCTTCTGAACTTGCTTCCGGTCGTAGTAGAGATGATTGCTGTGCGTCAGGAGAATGTCGGCCATCTGCGCATCACCTGGTTAGAATCTCTAACATGAGACAACTTCGGCCTCGAGTTGATGAGCGTCCACCTTCGACTTTGGTGGCGTGAGGACGCGGTTCGCCACGTTCTTCACCCAAAGTTCGACGGGGAACGAATAGAAGTTGCGATCGAGCCGCATGCGCGCGGGATAGCTGATGAGATTGTGAACAAACTGGTTCACTGGATGTTTCTTCGTTAGGCCGATCGGCTTGCGGTTGAACGCAACGCGCAGGTACTCGCGCATGGTTTGCACTTCGCGATGCTTCTTGCCCTTCAGCCACGGCAACACCGTGTAGCGCGGGAAAAACTCTACCCACCCTTCCAGCGTCTTCGGAACGTCAATACCTAACTCAAAGGCACGGTCCAGAATGGGCGCGCCGGGGTATGGCGTGAAGATGTTGGTCCAGAATTCAGCCCCGGGATACTTCCTGCAGACGTCCATGATGAGCTGGATGGATTCGCGCCGCTCCGATTCACCCTCGCCGGGAAATCCGAAAATCATATTGAATGACGGCCGTATGCCAGCTTGCGTCAACTTACTCGCGGCCGCGTACACGGTCTCAATCTTCTGAAAGTCTTTGTTCATCAGGTGCATGACTTTCGGTGAGCCAGTATCCACCCCCTGCGCCACCTGTGACAGACCGGCGCGCCGCAGTAGTTTCAATTCATCCACTGTGAGCCGGTTGACCAGATTGGTAGACGCCTGAATACTCCAATCGAATTTGCTATTGCGGCGCACCAGTCCTTCCGCGATACGGACAGCGCGGTCGCGGTCCACCAGGAAGTTATCATCCACCACCCAGAGCAACTGCAGGTTGTAACGGGTCGTCAGGTCTGTCGTTTCTTCGACGACCTGTTCCGCCTCCAGCGCATTCCATTTACGCCCGTATACGGCGTCATTTGTACAGTAGGCACAATTGTACGGACACGCGAGACTGGAAGTGTACATGGCCCAGCGGCGGCCGCAGACGCGTTCGTAAGCGTCAAAGTCGGCAAGATGATACGCCTTAGGAGGCAGTTCGCTGATTGGCTTGAGGACTCGCGGCTGATTGAAGACGATATGGCCGTCTTCTTTGTAGCCCACGCCCTGCACGCCTTTCATGGATTCGCCGGCTTCGATGCGCTGCACAACTTCGAGGAAAGCGTCTTCGCCCTGACCCTTGACTACTATGTCGATGTAGGGCGGGGCCAAGGTCTGATGCGGCAATAGCGACGGATGCCAGCCGCCCAGGACCACCGGCTTGTCCGGATAGAGTTCCTTGGCGGCGCGCGCTATTTCAACCGTCTCTTTAATCATGGGTCCGGTCACCAGCGAGACGGCAAGACACAACGAGTCTTTGAGTTCCTCCAGCACGCGCTTCTGGAAGTTAGGCGTAATGGTGGAATCGATCAGGCAGACCTGGTAACCCGCACGTATGAGCGGTGTCGAAACGGCAAGAATTCCCAGGGGAGCAGTGGCTTCCTGACTAGAAAAGGCCGGAAAGAAGAAGACAATCTTTTTAAGCCGCATACAAGAGGTGGGTAGCCGTATTCATTTTCGAGCGCCGTTAGTAACAACGTATCCCGAGGTGGGTACCCAGATTGTTATGCGAAGGTAAACAAATTGTAAATGACCGGGGACGGCCTGTTCGCGCCGGGCACAAACCAAGGCTGGAGGAACGTCGCTGCGGATTTGTGAAACCGATCTAGGCCGGGATCGAGCCTTGCTTGATCACTTTTGTCATCACGTCGGTGAAGGTGTCGATCTCTTCCAGCGTCGTGTAAACATTCGGAGTAATGCGCAGCCCCTGATATTCGCCGGGCGTGACGACGCCCACGGTCCAAACTCGATGTTTAGACCACAAGTAGGCGGCGAGTTTCGGCGCGTCAAAGCCGGCAATGCTAATGAAGCCGATACCGCAGGATTGCTCCGGATCCTCGCTGTTCAGAATTTTTACTCCGGGCAGTTGCCGCAGTTGGTTAGACCAGCGGCGCCGTAGGTAGCGCAGCCGTTCTGCCTTCCGGTCCAGACCGATACTGTCGCTGAAATTCAAGGCTTCCGTAATGGCATTACGCTGCGACGCCGGGTGGGTGCCGATCTCTTCAAACTTGCGGATGTTGTCACGCATGGAATCAGGGGCCGCCATCATGGGCCAGATGTCCCGAATCTTGTTTTTCCGGACATACAGCATGCCGGTCCCTATGGGCGCCAGGATCCACTTGTGCAGCGAAGTCCCGTAGTAATCGCAATCCAGTTCGTCGCGCGTGAAAGGAAACTGCCCAAACGCGTGCGCCCCATCCACTACCACTTCAATGCCTCGCGCTCTGGCCATCTGGCAGATCTGTTTCACTGGGAAAATTTGACCCGTGCGGTTGGTGATCTGACAGATGTGAATCACCTTGGTTTTCGGAGTGATGTTCTCTTCAATCCGCTTGGCAAGATAGTCGAGACTGGGCGGCGGAACCGGGAACGTGACCTGCTTCAGGACAATACCGTCGCGCCGTTCGCGCTGCTGCCACGTGGCGATCATGCGCGGATAGTCCTGGTTAGTGGTCAACACCTCATCGCCGGCCTTCAGGTTCATCCCGAGTTGAACGATCTGCAGCGCCTCGCTGGCGTTGCGCGTGATAGCAATTTCCTCCGTGTCGCAGCCAAAGGCACGAGCCAGGCGGCGGCGCACCGTCTCAATGCCGGGATCGAGCACGTTCCACATGTAATAAGACGGATTCAGGTTTTCGACCTCGAGATAGCGTATCTCGGTGTCCATCACAATTTTCGGAGAAGGTGACACGCCGCCGTTGTTCAGATTGATCATGTTGCGATCGACGGTGAAGGCATGCCGGACATTAAACCAGAAGTCTTCATCGCGAGCTACCGTATCGGCCGCCCGGCCTGAGATTGTTTCGACGGCGGACTGAGCCCGAACCAGTGAATCTGCTTGAAAAGCGGCAGCCACTCCTGCCGTCGCGGAGAAAAATTGGCGTCGGTGCATGAATCACCTTACCGGGTTATGAATCGGTTGGTCAAGCCCTTTTGCGGCGGTTCTACCCACTGTGACTCATTAAAAACTTTTGTAACGGCCTAGTCGGAATGGTGCTAATCTACTAAAAATCATTAGTTTCGTCTCAGCCTGCCTGCATCGGATCCGATGCAGACGGGTACGTTGCTTTCTCCGCGTAATTGTCAGCCAGTCAACGAATATCGACCGGTCTGACGGGCTCCCCGTGAGAGCGAAGGCACTACCGCACCTGTCCAGCGGCTTGCCGGCAGATTCCGGCAAACAATCTGCAAAGGAGACAGGGGTTTGCTCAAACCAAAAAATCTTAGACTGTTCGTACACCTGGCGCAAGCCTGGTTAGTAGTTGGTATTGCCGCAACGTCGCTATTGGGGCAA
>DATHIZ010000057.1:0-2556 GCA_035316385.1 Bryobacteraceae bacterium
TCTGCCTCCACCTGGCGGCCCAGCAGCCACAGTACATCAGAGAGGCGGTTGAGATAACCAAGGATGTGCGGGTTATCGATCACTCCCTCTTCAAAAAGCTTTACGGCCAAACGTTCCGTGCGCCGGCAAATGGTACGGGCCACGTCCATCGCGGCGGAAGCCGACAACTCGCCCGGGATAGACCAATCTCCTAAGATGCCGGGAATCGCCTCGATACGGTGGACATGCGCTTCGAGCGTGTCCACCATTTCCTGAGTAATCAGCGGCGAAGGCTTGCGCGATTCAGGCGCGGTGCCGATAGCGGAGCCGACCTTAAACAGTTCACGCTGAATCTCTTTCACCAGATCGTGGACTTCTTTGTTTTCCGCTATGGAACGCGCGAAACCGAGTTGAGAAATCAGTTCGTCGATGGTGCCGTAACATTCGACGCGCGGGTGGGCCTTGCTCACGCGAACGCCTCCCGGCAGGCCGGTTTGGCCGCCGTCGCCCCTTTTAGTAGTAATGCTCATGAATATTGTTCCTCTTTTTCTGTGCCGGTCACGGAAGCTTGCTCAAACGTGGCCATCTCGCGGTAAAGCGCGAGAGCCGAAGATAAAATGCCGATCGCCAGCGCCGCACCGGTGCCTTCGCCCAAACGCATATCCAGATCCAACAGGGGCGTGACCGCCGATGCGGAAAGCAGCGCCGCGTGTCCCTTTTCGGCCGAGCGGTGCGCGAACAGCACATGATTGCCGATACACGGGCACAAAGCTTTGGCGATTAAGAATGCGGCGCCGCTGATAAAACCATCCACGACGACAGGCAGGTGTTTGCCGGCTGCGCCGAGAAAGAATCCGGCCATCGTGAGAATTTCAAAGCCACCGAATTCCGCAGCGATGTCGAGCGGATCACTGGACTCCAGCGCACCGGCACGCCGCAGCGCCGCAGCCAGCACGGTTTGCTTGTGTTGCAGACCAGCGGTGTCGAGACCAGTACCGCATCCCACTGCTTGCTCGACGGACATACCAGTGAAGGCACACAGCAGAGCACTGGCCGCACTGGAATTGCCGATCCCCATTTCGCCCACACCTGCGATGTCAAACCGGGCAGCGGCATCGTGGGCTAAACGTATACCGTTCTCTATAGCGCGGATCGCTTCCATCTTTGACATTGCGGGCTCGCGTAGAAAGTTGCGCGTTCCATCGCCTATACGGCGGTCGAGCGTGCCCGCGATATTTCCGCCTACAACACCGGCATCGACAATGAGCGGTTTGATACCGACCTGGCGGCACAAGACATTGATGGCCGCGCCGCCCGCCAGGAAGTTTTTTGCCATCTCGCGCGTGACTACGGAGGGATAGAGGCTCACGCCTTCCGCGGTGATGCCGTGATCGCCGCAAAAGACGTACATCGCGCGGCGCTCCATCACGGGCATCGCGGTTCCCTGAATTTCGGCGAGACGCAGGATACTCTGCTCCAAGCGGCCCAGACTTCCACGCGGCTTAGTTAAGGAGTTCCAGCGCTGGTTTACCGCTTGCGCGATTCCTTCCGGCGCCGTGTTCGGGATAGAACCGACCGTTTCTTTAATCAGCTGCATATTCCACGCGGGTCACTTCTCCATATTGCTGGTGGAACTTGGTTGGATTCGCACCGCTGACCACTTGCGCCAGGGCCGCATTCACGCCCTGATGCGCTACGACCGCGAATGGCGCCGGCCCGAGACGGATCTTTCTCCACGCGCGCGCAACCCGCGCGGTGACGTCTTTCCAAGTTTCTCCGCCGGGCGCCGGGACGCCAAGCCAGTCCGCCGATTTCTTCCTGGCGAAACTGCCCCACTCCAGTTCGATCTCAGCCCATTGCTTACCGGTCCACTCGCCCATGTCTACCTCGCGTAGTTCAGGCAAAATCACCAACTCGCGGAAGCGCAAGCTACTGGCCGTTTGGAGAGCTCTTCGCAGCGGACTGCTATACACAATCATATTCTCGGGACTGTTTTTCAATGCCGCCAAGCTGGCGGTCTGCAGTTTTCCCCGCGCCGAGAGAGGCGGGTCCATCTGTCCGAGCAGTACTCCACGAATCGCCGGTTCGGCGTGGCGGATTAATAAAAAGGTTTCCATGCGAGAACGACCAGGTTCATTGTCTCCACTACTTGGCAGGTTGCACCTAGGCAATCGCCATTTACACCACCTAACCGCCGCACGAAGTATGCTCGCGCCAGCAGGAGGATAAAAAAATCTACCACGATTATGGCTACGGCAGGCGTCCAACCGATTAGCCAACCTATAAGAATTGCGGACAACATGGCTTCAAAGGCCACGGCCCACGCAGCGCGACGGAGAATCCGTCCGGCAAACAAAGCGCCTAAACCATCTCCGACTGGAGGCGCAATGGCTCCCAGCAGCACCATGCAGGCGCGAGATAAAGCCAGAGCCCCGGCTAAACCGGCGAATGGATATTTGTTGAAATGCAATAAAGCTTGCCAGCGGAGGAGCAGGGATACGATTAACGCCAGGGCGCCGTAAGTACCGATCCGGCTGTCTTTCAGAATCGCGAAAATCTTCTCGCGCGAACGGCCGG
>DATHIZ010000058.1:0-7773 GCA_035316385.1 Bryobacteraceae bacterium
GTTCGCGATCCGTGCAGCGCTGGAACAATTCCGAAAACGATGCCCGTGCCGGCCGCCACCAATAGGGTGAGTAGAAACACCGGCGCATCTACGTGAATATCGCCGGCTCGCGGAAAATCCGCTGGCAGAACTGCGACCAGCGCCTTCACTCCTGCTACGGCCATCGCTACTCCGACCGCCGCGCCAAGTACCGAGAGCAGCATGCTCTCCGTCAGCATCTGCTGGATCAGCCGCCGCCGCCCGGCACCCACCGCGGCTCTCACCGCCATCTCGCGCCGCCGTGCCGTTGCTCGCGCCAGCAGCAGGTTGGCGGCATTCACACAAGCGAGTAAGAGCACCAGCGCCACTGCGCCGAGCAGCACCAGCAGCATGTGCTCGCTGCGCCCCACAATCTCAGAATCGAGCGTAATTACCAGGAGGTTCCAACCGGTCGCGCTATTCGGATGCTCCCGCGCAAGTTGCCTCATTGCCGCGTTCATCTCGCCTTGCGCCTGTCCGGGCACTACGCCTGGCCGTAAACGCGCGATGCCATCCAGATAGTGCGATCCGCGATCGTTCGGATGCGCAAATGTGAAAGGAGTCCAAACGTCGACGGTATCGCCGTACGCCACCGCATGGTACATATTGCCCGGATGCTGCACGCCCGGTGGCATCACCCCGACCACCGTGTACGGGACTCCGTCAAGCACGATTTTCTGCCCCAGCGCATCCCGCCTCGCGCCCAGCCGCGTGCGCCAGATCCTATTGTTGACAATTGCCACAAACCCTTTTCCGGGCAGCTCATCGTTGCGTTCGATTTCACGTCCCATTGCCGGCTTTAATCCCAAGACGTGAAAAAAATCCGCGGTGACGGCAAAACCGGAAAGCCGGATCGCCTCTCCCGTACCCGCCAGTTGCAAGTCGTTGCGGGTATACGCGGCAAACGATTCGAAGGACCGCAGACGTGCCCGGAAATCCCGAAAGTCATTCGGGTTGATTGGAAACTTAGGCCACGCGCGGTTGCTTGTGAACACTCGGACTAACCGGCCAGGATTGTGAAACGGCAGCGGACGCAAGAGAACGCCTTCTATGATGCTCACAATTGCGCTCGTGGCCCCAATGCTAAGCGCCAGAGTCAACACCATCACCAGTGTGAATCCGGGGCTCTTCGCCAGCGCTCGCGCGGCGTAGCGTACATCTTGTCCCAGGTTCTCAATGAAGTTCGTTCCGCGCATATCCCGGCATTCCTCCTGAATCTGTGTAACTCCGCCCAGCTTTCTCAGCGCCGCGCTGCGTGCTTCGTCGGGTGATAAGCCGCGTATGCGCCCTTCCTCTATGTCCTGCTCGATGTGAAACCGCAATTCCTTCTCGAGCTCGCGCTCAACCCGGCGTCGGCGGAGCAGGGAACGTGCTCGCATCCGCAAAATGTCAGGCCACCGGTGCTTTCTCACATCGGCTCCTCAAACCATCCGGATCACAAGCCCGACGGCATTGGACAGCCGCTCCCATTGCGCCAGCTCCTTCTCGAGCTGCGCCGCACCGGCCTTTGTCAGCTGATAAAATTTCGCCTCGCGTCCTGTCTCCGTCGCGCGCCATTTGGCCGAAATCCAACCCTGCTGCTCCAACCGGTGGAGCGCCGGATAAAGCGCACCCTGCGTCACTTGAAGCGCATCCTCGCTGACCTGCTGAATCCGTTTCGCAATCGCCCAGCCATGCCTTGGCTCGATGGAGATGGTCTTCAGAATGAGCAAATCGAGTGTGCCCTGAATTAGGTCCGAAGGACGGCTCATTCCGTGACACCTAAACAACCGACAATATGCATGCCTAAATTACTTATACATGCACCGGTCTGAACGAGTCAAGCCTTCTATGGCAAACCTTCTGTGGCGGTGAGTTTAACCTGCTTGTTCGCCGCACGGTCGGTAATCACGATTTGGCCATTCTCAACTGTCACATCGTCTACCTTCGTGAACCCTTCGGGCACATGCGCGTAAAACAGCAGGAACCGGGTCTTAATCTTCGATTTGGCTGGCAGCCATCGGTAAGTCGGTGTGTCGAACATCGGACCGGCGCTGACCACCTCCCGGCGGGACACATCGAACGGCTGCGTGCTGAATTCCAAGCCGCGCGCCATTTTCAACGTCGGCGGGTAATTGCCCCAATACTGAAGCCACGGATATTCCGCTCTCTTAAATACGTAACCGAGCACCAGCCGCTTCTTGGGCTGAAGCGCCGTCACCCACTCCAGCTCACGCGCTGGATCGAGCAGCGTGACTGCATGATCCAGAAAATGAGGCTGCAGCGGCGTTTGCCGCAGGTCTATTGTTTTGCCGTCCAACCCTGGAGCCAAAGGCCACTGAAAATCTTGTCCCGGAGCCAACCGGCGTTCTACGTTCCCGGTGTCTACTTTCGGATACGGGCGGGTTCGCGAGCGCGAGCCGGAAACGTCTACCACCGTAACGCCCGGCTCCAGCAACGGCGTGCCGATCGTCGCATGCTCGGCCCAATTCACCGGCCTGTCAAAACCCATCAGGTTCTCTAATTCGCTTTCTACGGAGATTACGTTTTCCCCATCCACCACCCGGAACGTGCGGGTGAATTGCTCTTGCACGATGGGCAGCTTTGCCGTAAGAGTGATAGCTGTGTTGGAGCCTTGGTGCGCGGAGTGAACTTCGAATACTTCCGTATGAGCCTCGCCGTGGCCTGGCAATCCCGCTGCCCGCTCCTCCGGCGAAGTAGGTCCGAATCCATCCACGCAAACAAAATGTCCCGCGCCGCCCTGGTACTGCGCGTCGCGTCCCAGTTCGCGCGCCATGCGCATCGGATTCCACAGCGGACTAAGCTTTTCCGGGTCGTCCGTCAAAATCAGATTGGCAAGCGTGCTGCCCTTCGTCATGATGGTCAGCTGCAGCTTCGAGCTTGTAAGCACAACCGACGGAGAGTTCTCGAACGTGCTGTTCTGAACCGGACCTTGCGCCCGGCAGAACGCCAGACAAGCGAATACGCCAACAAATCTCAATTTGTGCACGGCGTTGAGAATATCAAATGCGCAAGGGGTCTGCGTTCTGCGCCGAACTGTTCTGAGATAGACTGACGCCGTGAAGGTGTTCGAAAACCACGTCGCCGTTGTAACGGGAGCAGCCAGTGGCATCGGCCGCGCCCTGGCGGAGCGTTTCGCCGCGGCAAAGATGCGAATAGTCCTCGCGGACATCGAGCAGGCGGCCCTGGAGGAAACACTGCGGGCGATGCGGGAAGCTGGCGCAACCGTGGCGCCGTTCGTGGGAGATGTCTCTCATGCTTCGGAAGTAGAGCGTCTAGCGGACCTGGCCTATTCAGAATTTGGCGCGGTTCACATTCTCTGCAATAACGCGGGAGTCGCCGGCGGCGGCGGCGCCGCCTGGGAGCAATCGCTCGAAACATGGCAGTGGATTCTCGGAGTAAATCTGTGGGGCGTGATCCACGGAATTCACGCCTTCGTGCCGCGCATGCTGGCAAGCGGAGAGGAGGGACATGTGGTCAACACAGCCTCTGCTGCGGGTCTCCGGACCGGGCCTTTTCTTTCACCGTACTATGCCTCCAAACACGCCGTAGTCGCCCTTTCTGAGTCGCTGCATTTCGATCTGCAACTGGCCGGCGCCAAGGTGCACACTTCAGTTCTATGTCCGGCGTTCGTCAAAACACGGATTGCGGAAAGTGGCCGGAACCAGTCAACCGCAGCGGCCCCTGGGCAATTCCCCGAAGGGATGCGGCAGAGGGTAGAAGCCGGCACGCCGCCTGAACTCATCGCCGAACGCGTTTGGGAAGCCGTTCGCGACAACCAGTTCTGGATTCTCACGCACCCCGAATTTGAATACCTGATCCGCGACCGCGTGGAAGGGATGTTGCAGCGCCGCAATCCCGTCCCGCACGTATTCACCGTGCCCCAAAACACAAACAACCCCGAATAGCGCTCGTACTCTTCGCATCCCTTTAAACTGGTCTAAGCTAGTTGACGAGTTTACATGGAGACGATCGGCGCATTCGACGCAAAAACGCATCTATCGGCGCTGCTGGATCGCGTTGCAAAAGGCGAAAAACTCACGATCACACGGCACGGAATTCCAGCCGCGGTGCTTGTGCCGATCGCGCAGACTGGAGCCAAACTGTCCCATAAAGGAAATTGTGGATGGCATCCGATTGCTTCGCAAGTGCGTGAAGCCCGGCAAGATGAGCGCCAAGGAAATGATCAATGAAGGGCGACGGTTTGAACCAAGTTATTGTTGATGTCTCCGTGGAGTGCTGCACAAAGGCGGCGAAACAAGCTGGTGGGATGATTTTCGACGGAGAAGTCAACTGAATATTCCGATGGCCGCCAGATGAGCAAATGGGAAATGCATTCGTCTTAGCAACTCAGGCGCAAAAAGTAGTACAACTGACAACATGCAGATAATCTGTTGCTTGCTGGCGCTGTCCCTGGTGACAGCCGTTGCGTCCTTCGCGCAAAGCCAACCCATTCTGAGCGAAGACACGGTGAAAGTGTCCGACCACGTATGGGCAATCATGGGCTTTCCGCACGTCGGCATCGTAATTGGCGCGAATGCAACGCTGGTGGTCGACACCGGTCTAGGGCCGCAAAATGGCGCCACAGTCGCGAAAGTCGCGAAAAAGCTTGCGCCCCATAACAAGCTTTATTTGACAACGACGCACTTTCATCCGGAGCATGCAGCGGGCGAGCCAGGCTTTCCCACTGGAACCATCCTGATCCGGAATAAGGTACAGCAGGACGAAATGGACAAGCACGGAGAGGAGATGATCAATATGTTTGCGAGCCGCAACGACCAGCAGAAGGCCCTGCTCGCCAACGTGAAATTGCGCCCTCCAGACGAAACCTTTGACAAGGAGCGGACACTGGATCTAGGAGGCGGCGTAACGGCGCGGCTACTGTGGTTTGGCGGTGCGCATACCAAAGGAGATCAGCTGACTTTTGTGGAGCCCGATAAGACCCTGATCTCAGGGGATGTTGTGCAGAACAAGGTCGTGCCAAACATTTTCGGTGACGGCGGCACACCTTCGAGTTGGATTGCGGTACTGAACCACGTGGAGAAACTTGGGGCACTCCACGTCCTGCCGGATCATAGCGCTATCGGCGACGGTTCACTCGTTGCCCAAGAGAGGGCCTTCATCGTCGATCTGCAGACGCGGGCCCTCAATCTCAAGCGGCAGGGCTCCAGCGCCGACGACGCTGGCAAGTTGCTCACAGCCGAATTCAAAACAAAGTATGCTGACTGGCCCATCAATAATCTGACCAATTTCGTGAAGAGCGTCTACGCTGAGTAAGGCTGCATACTGATCAGCTTGCCTCGATTCGGTAATCGGATAAGGTTGATCCGAAAATGGGCGACCACCACGCTCATCTCCACCCACTTCCTGGCTCAACCCTCAATCGCCAGATCCAGAGCCCTTCCGGAAGTGCGAGAGGCAGATGGCGGGATGGACGGTGTTCAAAATGCGTGAAGGCAAGGGAGCGACTATTCGAACCCGTCTACAAGCATGATGTTACTGCGGCTAACATCCCGCTGCGCATAAAGCAGCCAGAGATGGTCGGGAGAAACGGCTAGGCATTTATCCCCGGTAGAGGGCATGAACTGCGTGCGGCCAAGTTGCTCGACTTTGCCGGTCTTCAGGTCTTTTGCAAAAATCCCGCCTGGCTCCGCATCCAGCGTTCGCTGAAGATAGAATCGACGATTTCCGGAAATGGCCCATGACCCCCACATTCCGGCGCCAAGGCTCGCAATCACCGGCGTACCGGCGCCGCCGTTGATGGGCATACGCCTCTGAAAAGGCCGTCCGGCGACCAACGCGGCGAACCGGTCATAGGTCCATCCAAGTGAGTGATTTTGCCTTGAATGACTGGCATCGCTGGCGCAGGTCCAAATTTCGTTCGCTCCCGAGCGGTCACTGCGGAACGCGATATGTTTTCCATCGGGCGAGTATTCCGCCGCGGAATTAAGAAAGTTTGAAACAATCAAACGTTCCGGAGTGTCGCGCTTTTCGAGCGCTGTCCGCCAGATGTTGACATCGCTAATGCGAGTGACATACGCCAATCGTTTGGCCACCGGAGATACGGCAGGCATGGAAATATGCGCCAAAGGGGTGGTGAGTTGAACAGGATTCCTGCCATTCAAATACACGCACCAGAGACTTCCGATGCTGGTGGCGGCCAGAAGAAACAATCAAACTCCCGCCGTCCGGACTCCACGCCAAGCCGTCGACAGCGGGTGTCTGAAATGTGAGCCTGCGTTCACGCGCGCCCGAGGCGGGGATCACATAGATATCATCGGATAAACTGCCAACCGAACGGCGGAAAGCCACCATTTCTCCATCGGGCGAAAATTTTGCGTCGCTGTCGCTGGTGTGCGGCGGTGCCTGGGTCAAGAAGGTCTTCTGTCCGGCGGCGGCGTCAATCAAGACCAGAGAGGATGCCGAAACCGTGCTTTTGCGGTCCATGGTCAACAGCCATTTGCCATCAGGCGACCAGTCCAACGATGGTTCTGCGCTGAATGCCGAAATATACCCGCCAATCGTTGTGAGCTGGCGCAGTGCGGCATTGAGTCTCGGAATAGAAATCAAAACCTCAATCTGCTTCGGAGACTGGAATTCCTTCAGACTGAAAGATAGGTGCGCTACTTCTTGAAGCTCGGGACTTTCGGACGCGGATGAATCCTTTGTAACAGGAGCCGTGAATCGATAGCCCCATTTCGGAACTGTTTCAATGAATTCGCACGCACCTTCATCCTTGCCTCGTGCCTTTCGTAAAGCTGAAATCCGCTCCCCAACGCCGGGGGCAACGCGACTACCAATGCCAACAACTATTACGCTAGCGGCTCGGACGCCAACAACATCAACCAGTGGGACCTACGCGGCGACCATAACGAACACAGAACCTCTTCGCCCGCTATTCGTATCGTGACTTCCGCAGCGTTCCCGCTACATTTTTCCCGTCCCAAATCGCCGTCGCCGAAGGCAACATCACGTCTCAGGATTTCGGCAGCACAGCCGTGTTAGGTTACAACAACACACTAAGCCCCACAACGGTCCTCGGCGCGCCTTGGCTTTTCGCGCACCTTGTATCTATATGAGAACCTCGGCTTAGGCTTTGCACCGAGCAAGCTGGGCTTCCTGTCTTACATGGACACCGCCGGCGGCCTCGCCATGTTCCCAACCTTCAATCCATCGGGCTACCTGGAACTCGGCAGCGAGGGCAACCGCCGCAATACCTTCATGACATACAGCGCCCTCGCTGGTCTCACCAAAATCGTCGGGCCGCATAACTTCAAATTCGGCTTCGACGGCCGCGTGATTCGCGTGAACGACAACGAGTCTAAATGATCCTTCGGGTATTTTCAACTTCACCCAAAGCTTCACGCAGGGGCCCAACCCGAACGTGGCCAGTTCCACATCGGGCAATGGCCTCGCATCCATGTTGCTTGGTACCGGCTCCGGCGATGTCATTCAGAACTTCAAGAACGTTGCGACGCAAAGCTTTTACTATGCTTTTTATGCGCAGGACGATTGGCACGTCTCAAAAAAGTTGACGCTAAATCTCGGAGTCCGCTGGGACATCAATACTCCCAGAACAGAGCGCTACAACCGCATGAATTACTTCGATCCTTCCGTCGGCATTGTCACGTTGGGCGATCAACAAACATGGGTGACGACGCCTCGGGGACAAGTAGTGTGGTTCCGGACGTCGCCGGTGACCTACGCGAGGGCAGTCGCCCCGGTGACCTCGTTCCAAACCCGGAATCGTTGACT
>DATHIZ010000059.1:0-13628 GCA_035316385.1 Bryobacteraceae bacterium
ATTTGCCGGCTCGATTTGGGCTTCGAGAGAATTGAGATCCCGGTCATTGAAAATTTCCCACCAGTTTCCGCGGATCGTTTGATCACCGGGCTGAGCGGTTTTCCAGCCTTTCATCTCCTTAAAACTTTCCGGGCCGGGCTCCTTGAACTCAGGAGTAACCGGTGTCGAGGGACGAGAATATTTAGGACCAACCAGGCATGCCGATACCATCAGGCAAAGACCGCAAACGAGACCAGCGCCGGCAAACTTCACTGATTATTCTCCTTTTCGACCTTGACCGCAGCGCCGCTTATCAGCGAGTCGGAGGGGTCAAGGATTACTGCATCCGTCCTTTGCAGGCCGGAAGATACTTCGACCGTGGCGCCATAATCACGTCCGATTGTGATGGGGACCAGTTCAGCGCGGCCCTGCCGGACGACACCGACCTGCAGCCCCTGCGCGCGGAAGAGCAATGTATTCGCCGGAACGGTCAGTACGCGAGCCGTACCCGAAGCCTTGATATGGACGAAGGCATAGGAACCAGGCAGCAGCTTGCCGGTGGGATTATCCACATCTACTTCGACGTTCAATGTGCGCGATGCCGGATCAATTGCACTGGAGTTCCGCACGATTGTGCCATGAAACACCTGATTTGGAAACTCATCCGACGTCAGCTCAACCTGTTCTCCGGTGTGAATCGTGGCCGCGGACACTTCCGGCACCGGAACGTAGACACGCAGCTTGTTGATGGCAGCCAAGTGAAAGAGCTCCCTGGGCGAGGAGCCGCCATCGATCAACGAGCCTAAGTCCGTTTGGCGGGCGGTGATCACGCCATCGAATGGCGCATAGACTTTTTCATACGCCTGCAACTGTTCGAGACGCCGGACGTTGGCCGCGCTGGAGTCCACGGCGGCCTGCTTAGCGGCGAAGTCGCTGACAGCCTGGTCCGTCTCCTGCGTGGAAACAGCATTCTTTTTTAATAGACTCTGCCAGCGAACGGCTGTTGTCTTCGCGAGGTTCATATTCGCCTGGGCGGTTTTCAGATCCGCTTGCGCCTGCTCCAACTGTTGGTCCTCTTCAGGAGTTTCAATCTCGGCAAGTAACTGGCCTTGGTGAACCCGCGCGCCAATATCAAAATACCAGCTCTTGAGGTATCCGTGAGTACGGGCGTATATAGGAGCTTCGACGTAGGCTTCCATATTTCCCGGCAGCACGAGTTCTTCAGCCGTGGCGCTGAACTGCGGGTGGACTATGGAAACGGGCTCGGGAGCCGAGATTTGGGTAGTGCGCACCAGTTTCCCGGCTTCGACGCGGCGGCTCGAAATGCCGGAGACAATCACCGCGACAATCGCCAGGACTGCAACGCCCGCAACGATACTTAACGCTTTCAAGAGCGCTTTCGGTTTCTCGGCTTGCTCGGACTGCTGTGGACTGTTTTGTATTTCTGTGGACATATGACCCTCTTCGTTCATGCGTGTACCGGCTCCAGGGAAGATTCGTGGCGCTGCTCGCTGTTTGGACGCTTATCGTTTGCGTGCAGGAGAGCAAACACCGATGGAACAAAAACCAAGGTGGCCAAAGTGGCCAGCATGAGACCGCCGATCACGGCGCGTCCCAAAGGCGCATTCTGCTCGCCACCGTCTCCGGCCCCGAGCGCCATGGGTATCATGCCGATGATCATGGCCAGCGCCGTCATCAGCACGGGCCGGAACCGGCCTGCGCCGGCCTCCAAAGCAGCTCGAATGGCTTCGTGATGGATTTCAAACCGCTCCTTGGCGAAGGAGACCACAAGAATGCTGTTTGCGGTAGCTACGCCCATGCACATGATGGCGCCCATCAGCGCGGGCACGCTTAGCGCGGTATGAGTTATAAAGAGAAACAAGACGATGCCGGCGAGGGCCGCGGGCAAGGCGGTGATGATGACGAACGGATCGAGCCACGACTGAAAATTGACGACGATCAACAGATAGACGAGCACGATGGCGAAACCCAGGCCGCCAAGCAAGCCTGTATAGGAAGCGCGCATGGTCTGCAGTTGTCCGCGGACATGTACGAAACTGCCGCGCGGTAATGATTTCGCGTTTGCGTCCACAATTTTCTGCACGTCTCTGCCGACTCCGCCGAGATCCCGGTCCTGCACCGCGCCATAGAGGTCGATCACACGGCGGATGTTGTAGTGAGAAATGACGGCCATTTCATCCCCACGCGAAACGGAAGCAACGTCAGCCAGGATTTCCGGTTTGGTCATGCCGGTAGCCGTTATGGGCAATGCCTTGAGATCCTGGAGCGTTTGCATCTGGTATTGCGGAGTTTCCGCCACCAGGTTGTAATTCACGCCGTTCGTGTAGTTAAGGAAGAACATCGGCTGGATCTGAAAACTGCCGCTCAGAGTGTTCAATAAACTGGTTGCCACGTCGTGCTCCGTATAGCCGCCCTGGTCGGCTTTGGTGCGATCGACGTGGACGTCAAATATCGGGTAATCCTGGGGCTGCTGTATGCGCAAGTCCGCTAGTCCGGGAACCTGGCGCAACTGCTGCAGCATCACATTCGCGATCTTGCGATTGCCCTGAATGTCGGCGCCTTCGATCTGAATGTTGATGGGGGCCGGCAGACCGAAGTTAAGAATCTGGGTGACGATATCGGCCGGGAGGAAAGAAAACGTGGAACCAGGAAATTCGCCGGGCAGGTTGGCGCGCAAGCGGCGAACGTAGTCCGCAGTGGGATGATGCTCTTCCTTCAAGGACACCATCACGTCCGCGTCACCCGCTCCGATGGTGCCGGAGGTCATGTGCTGCGTGTTCAGCTGGCTGTAGGGCATGCCGATGTTATCGATAATTGCGCCTAATTCGCCGGAAGGTATGGTTTCACGGATTGATTTCTCAACCAGGTCACAAAGCCGGGCCGTTTCCTCGATTCGACGACCGCTCTTGGCCCGCACGTGCAAGATGAACTGCCCGCTATCGGTGTTCGGAAAGAAATCCTGTCCGAGGAATGGAATTAAGGTGAACAAGCTGAGGCAGGCCAACAGAACCGCGGGTATAAATATTCTCCGCGCGGACACCAGACGCTCCAACAACACCTGATAACCACCACGTACCCGTTCGAAGGCACGCTCAAAGCCGCGCTGAAAGTGAACCAATGGATTTCGCGAACCTGCAAAATGCTCTTTGGCTTTTAGCAGATACATAGCCAGAGTAGGAACAAGCGTCCGGGAAAGGATGTACGACGCAAGCATTGCGAAGACAACCGCTTCCGAAAGCGGAACAAAGAGGTAGCGTGCTACGCCACCAAGGAAAAACATTGGGAGGAACACGATGCAAATACAAAGCGTGGAGACTAGCGCGGGTACGGCAATCTGGCCGGCGCCCTCAATGATGGCGCTGTGCAGGTCGTGTCCTTCTTCGAGGAACCGCTCGATATTTTCGATCGTGACGGTGGCATCGTCCACCAGGACACCGACAGCTAGAGCGAGCCCGCCGAGCGTCATGATGTTGATGGTTTGGCCAAGGAAGCCCAGGACGATAATCGACGTGAGGATGGATAGAGGAATGGAGATGGCGATGATCAGGGTGCTGCGCCAACTGCCCAGGAACAGGAGAATCATCAGCCCGGTCAGCGCGGCGGCGATGATTGCTTCACGAATGACTCCGCTGACTGCGCCCCGAACGAAGACTGACTGATCGTTGAGAGGCTCGATCTTGAGTTGAGGAGGCAACATGGTCGCCACGCGCGGCAGCAGGCCACGTATGCCGGACACGACATCAAGGGTCGACGCAGTTCCGGATTTTACAACGCTGATGAGGACGCCACGGCGGCCGTCCTGACGGACAATATTGGTTTGCGGAGCGAATCCCTCCGCGACCGTCGACACATCGCGGAGATAGACAGTTGTGCCGTTGACGTGTTTAATCGGCATTGCGTTCAATTCGCTCACCTCGCGCGGACTGGAATTCAACCGGACATCATATTCCGATTCGCCAATCTTTGCAGTGCCGGATGGCAATACGAGATTTTGCAGGTTGACGGCGGCAAGCAAATCCTGTGGAGACAATGCTTTGGATTGCAGCAGATTGGCGTTGACGTTGATCATCACCTGCCGTTGTTTACCGCCGTATGGATTGGGGACCACCGCTCCGGGAACAGTTACAAGCTGCGGCCGGAGGAAGTTAAGACTGAGATCGTTGAGTTGGTCTTCCGAGAGGCCTTTGCCCGACAACCCCAATTGAAGAATAGGGACGCTCGACGCGCTGAAATTGATGATCTGCGGGGGCTGCACTCCCGGAGGAAGCTGGCGAAGCAAGTATTGTGAAGCAGCGGTGACTTGGGCGTTCGCGGTATTCAAGCTGGCATTCGGTTGAAGAAAGAGCTTAACGACAGCCACACCGTTGTAGGTTGTCGACTCCATGTGTTCGATGTTGTCAACCAGCGTTGTGAGGGACTTCTCATAAGGCGTCGTCAAACGGCCTTCCAATTCCTCGGGATTCAAGCCCGTATAAGTCCACGCAATGGAGACGACGGGAATGTCGATGTTAGGGAAGATGTCCGTGGGCGTCCGAAAAATCACTACGGGCGCCAGGATTAGAATTGCCAGCGCCAACACGATGAACGTGTAGGGGCGACTCAGAGCGACTTTGATTATCCACATGGTTTGATTTCTTTATGCACTTTCCGTGGTTTCAGTTCCCTGCTCCGTCAACCTGGCAAGCACGTCTTTCATGTAAGCGCGGGTTGTAACAAGCGACGCACCCACCGTGAGCATTTGCAGCAGCGCGCTCTCGCCGCTTTGATCCACCGAGAGCACATCTTCGAGATCCACAACGCACTTGCGTCCTTCGCGGGCGAGTAGGGTTTCCTTCCACTTTTCTTTGAGGTCTTCGGCCCACCGGCCGCAAAGCCGCCCCTGCAGCACCCATCGCTGCTCAAACGGGGCATCGTTGATCATGGTCCTTAGCATCGGGTCGCTTGTCAGCGAGGAAGAGTGCACCTGACATGCCAGAGTTCAGGCGGACCTTCCCTGGAGCTAAGCGATTGAGGCGGAAGAGTTAGAGGAACGAGGCGGGAATCGGGGGCAGCCGCCTGACAGTGTCAGAGGCTGTCATGACAGTGTCAAAAGTGACTGATGACAGTTCGCGGATTTATGCCAAGGCGCTTCAGCTGAGCAATGAACGTGGTTCGTTTCAACCCTAGACGAGCCGCGGCGCCATCCGGCCCACCGACGCGTCCGGACGTTTCTTTGAGCACCTGCACGACCTGTTCACGATCAGGAAGGGGGATGTTCTTTCTTGGTGCACCAGCTTGCGCCTTGTTCGCTTTAGCGTGAGGCAGGGCGCGAATTTTCAAGTCCGCGGCCGGAACTCTGAGCACGCCGCCAGCCGATAGAATCACGGCTCGCTCGATGACATTCTGCAGTTCCCGCACGTTGCCCGGCCAGTCGTAGCGCATCATCGCAGCCATCGTTTCCTGGGGAATGGTCTTGATAGATTTGCGCATGCGCCGGCTAAATAGTTCCGCGAAATGCTGCACCAGGAGCGGCACATCCTCGGGGCGTTCGCGGAGCGCGGGAACACGGATGGGGATCACGTTCAGGCGGTAGAACAGATCGGATCGAAACTTCTGCTCCTCCACCATTTTCGCCAGGTCCCGGTTGGTGGCGGCGATTAAACGGGCATCGGTTCGCAGAGTACGCGAACTGCCGAGCCGTTCGAACTCGCGTTCCTGTAAAACTCTCAGCAGCTTCGGTTGCAACTCCAGCGGGATTTCACCAATTTCATCTAGAAAGACAGTCCCACGATTAGCCAACTCGAAGCGCCCGATGCGCTGCGCGATAGCTCCGGTAAATGCTCCCTTCTCATGTCCGAAAAGCTCGCTCTCAAGAAGCCCAGTGGGAATCGACGCACAATTGAGTCTCACGAAAGCGTTAGGGCGCCGGGAACTCAGGTTGTGGATGGCACGCGCGATCAACTCTTTGCCGGTACCTGTTTCCCCATTGATCAGCACGGTCGACTCGGTTGGCGCTATGGTCTCCACCTGCTTCAACACCTGGCGCAACTCACTGCTTCTTCCGACGATCTCTTCAAACATCGAGGTCTCGTCGATCTCCTGCCGCAGGGCGATATTTTCCTGGTAGAGCTGATCCTTGAGCGTCCTGATTTCGTCAAGCGCGCTTTCGAGCGCTGCTCTCGCATTCAGCTGCTCGGTGATGTCCATGTGCGTGCCCACAAATTCAACCAGATGCCCTGAGGCGTCTGTTACCGGATGGCCCACGACGTGGATGTGCCGAATTGTTCCGTCATTGAGAACGATCCGGTAGTCCCGTTCAAAATCGCTCTTCTCCTCGATGGATCTGCGTACCATCTCCTCAACGGAGGCGCGGTCATCGGGGTGGAGACGATTGAGGATGGTTTCGAGCGTCGGTTTTACCTGCTTGGGATCGAAGCCGAAAATGCGGAAGCTTTCGCGACTGAGAAAGACTTCGCCGGCTGGAACACTACGAGCCCAGCTCCCTGTGTGACTGAGTCTCTGTCCCTCCGCCAAATACGTTTCATTTCGTCTGAGCGCCTCTTCCGCGCGCTTACGCCGTGTGATATCGCGATAGATTCCGAAAATTTCTGTTGTCCCACCATCCGCGGACACGGGTGCAGCCACGTATGACACGTCCAGACAGGAGCCATCTTTGCGCCGCCGGACGGTTTCGGCGTCCACTCGTCTACCGCACTTCAGAGCTTCGCGAAATCCTTCGGACTCTTCTCGCAACTCATCCGGAACAATCAAATCGTGGAGTTTTCTGCCGACTGACTCCTCGACACTGAAACCGAACAATTCCGTGAATTTCTTATTTACACGCAGAATCCGGTTTTCGATATCACGCAGGATAATTGCTTCCGGAGCCAGGTCCAACAGTTTTTCGAAATGCGCCGTCTGTTTGCGCAGTTCCTCTTCCGCCAGCCTCTGCTCCTCGTCCCGCAGCGCATTATCTATGGCGACGGCAACCTGATCGGCGACCATCGACAGGTAACGGATTTGTTCCTCGGAATAGCCGCTCGATTCTTCGACGCCGAAACTGAGGCTGCCGAGACGCCGATGCGCAGTGGTCAGAGGGAGTATGCACCCCGATTCCACTCCATACTGCTTATAGACTTCCATCATCCGGGGAAAACGCGTTTCGGTCTCTCTGTTCCGGATTACAACCGCCTCCTGATGCTGATAGACCCACCAAGTGATGGTTTCTTCCACAGGAAAGTCGGCCGGGATTGCGAAGCGAGGACCCTTTATGGATTCGAGGACAGCGGTGTGCAACTTGTTCGACTCTTCGTCGTACAAAAAGACGGCGATATAGTTAAAGTTCACTACCTGCCGTAGTTCACGGGCGAGGACACGGAACAATTCCTTCGGGTCTCGATACACACAGATGGCGCGCGACACTCGAAACACGGCCTCATGCCGGGCCAGGAACGAATGCCATAGGCCAGCGTCTGCTTTGTTATCCATTCGGCCTTGAAAAGTTCCGGTTTGCTTTTAGGATAGCCGCTCTATCCATCCCGGGCCGAGACACGTCTAGATTGCGGCGGGTTTTCTGCCCTGCGGCAGGACGATTATCACGCCAAGGAGCGCCATTCCCGCGCCGAACAAGAAGATGGCAGGGTAACCAAACCCGGTCGCGATGATGCCGGCGATAGGTCCGGTGACGGCGTAGGAAAGGTCCTGAAAGGCGGCGAAGGCTCCCAGAGCAGTGCCGCGCGATTCCGCAGCAACACGCCTGACCGTTTCTACACCCAACGCGGGAAATACAAGGGAGCAACCGAAACCGGTTATTGCGGCGCCGCCCAGCGCCATTGCCGCGCTGTGCGCTTTCCAGAGGAGAAGTTGACCACAGGCTTCGACGAGGAGGGACAACCATGCCACACGGAAGCCGCCCAAACGATCGGGCAGTCCGCCGCAAACGGCCCGCACCAGAACAAAGGAAAGACCAAACGTGCTGAGCGCCAGACCAGCGTGGCCCCAATGCTGGTAGGCAAAGTAAAGCGACACGAAGGCGCCGATCGAGCCGAATCCCACGCCTTGCAAGGCGAGCGCGAGGCCAGGCCTGAGTATGCGTTGAATGACGTGCCTGAATGGAGTCCGTACCGCAGCCTGGGGCTTCGTCTGTTGAACACCTAGGACCATCAGAATGGCAATCGCGGGGAGGAGCGTAACTAAGAGCGAAACAGCGACAAATCCACCATGCTGTTCGAGCGCCAATCCGCATGGCGACCCAACTGCCAGTGCTCCATAGATGGCCATTCCGGTCCAGGCCATGACTTGCCCGGCGCGCTGTTGTCCGGCTAACCCGATGCCCCAGGCGAGACCTCCCGTGACGAGCATGCTTTCTCCCACACCCAGCAAAAGCCGTCCGGCAAACAGAGCGATGAGTTTGCCAAGGGGCGGAAAGGGCAAGAGAGCGCCGAGCAAGTAGGTAGCTCCCGCCACCGAGCACATGATAGATCCCTTGAGGACGGTGAGCTTGGGTCCCTTCACATCAGCGCTGGCGCCCGCGTATCCTCGAGTGAGCACAGTGGCGAGGAACTGTATGCCCACCGCAAATCCAACAACGACGTTGCTGAAGCCCAGATCGCGATGGACATAGAGAGGAATGACCGGGAGTGGTATTCCAATCGTGAGATAGCAGCAGAAAATTGCCAGCGTCAGCCGCAATAGCATCGAATTGACGGCGGCTTGCGGCGCAATCGCAGACTGTTCCACATCAGCAAAGGAGTTCATATTGTTGTCGCTACGCGTGACCCCTTCCATGATGCACGCAGACGATGCGAAGGCCTCCGTCCGGCAAGGCCCTCGCTTCCAGCAATTCAGAAAGGGCGCTGAATCTCTAGCGCTGAGTTAAGCACTCTTCGATCGGCCATCCAAGCTGCTCCCACATCGGCAGTTTATTCCATTCTTTGATGAACTCAACCAGTTTGCCGTCTTTGACTTTAAACAGAGCACTGGCGGTCCAGCGCGCCTTTCGTCCGGTCGCCTTGATCTGGCCATGCGGTTCACCGCTATGAGTGCCTTCGGCGGTGTAGCGAATACATACACTGTCTTCCTTGGCAAAAACGACCTCGAAACTCACAAAGTGCAGGTTATTGACTTGCTTCATGATTCGTGCGTGGTCATCGGCGTAGTCTTCCAGCGTTTTGGAGTTCGGGAAGGTAGTCGGTCCAATGAAACGGTTACCAGTTGCGCAAAGATGGGCAACGGCCTTGCCGCTGGCGCGGGTTGGATCGTACGCAATGTTCATGTATTCCATGACAAGATCGATGTTCGCCCGCTCTTGTTCTGTTTCTGTTTGACTCGATAGGTGCGGAATTGTTGAAGTGGTCATTGGCTTTCTTTCTTGTGGACTGCGCTGCCGCTATCCAATTCCATTCAAGCGTCTATCGGGCGATAAGTCCAGATGGAAGAACCGAGATGGGCCATCAGAATATTTATTGCCATTCAGCCATTACCACTGAGCCTTCGCTTTGAGAAGCGTATCTCTCACTGCACGGTTGCGGGGCAACCGAATATTGCGCGCTGTGTAGGCGAGGAATAAACGATTTGAAGGTGGGTTTCGCGGTTGCAGCAGTTCCACCAATTCGCCGCGCTGCAGTTCACCTTCGCAATAGTAGCGAGGGAGAACACAAATGCCCGCTCCCGCTATGGCAAGTCCCATGAGCGCCCGTAGATTTGGAACCACAACGGCGGCAGTTCTTTCCTCCATACCAGTTCCGAAGACGCTCTCCCAAAAGGCGGATATAAAAAGCAGATCCTCGTCGTAGGCGAGAAGCGGAACCTGTGCTAAATGCTCTTCATCGAGTTCGGCCTGCCGGGGAAGTAAATTCGCCCAATAGGGTGATGCGACCAGGGCAAGTTCTTCCGCATAGAGCGGATCGTACAAAATACCAGATTTTGTGGTCCTGGTTCCGGTGACGGCTAGATCGATAATATTGTTGCTGAGCTGCTCAATCAATGTCTCAGGAACCGCTAACGTAACCCGGAAGCGCAGTCCGTTCCGGACTAGTTGCGATAGCGCCGGCAGCACTCGCTGCGTCAGAAACTCGATGGGACCGGCGAGTTGCACAGTTCCTTCATAATCCGAAGTCTGGGTCTTATCTCCCAGGGCGTCCAGAGCATCGATGTGAGGCCCGCTACTTCTAGCCAGCTCGTGAGCGGCTGCCGTCGGAATAATTCCACGCGACGTTCGGGTAAACAGTTCTCTTCCGATCTGCTGCTCGAGCATCCGAAGCTGACCGGAGACTGCGGGCTGGGAGAGATTCAGGTATTGAGACGCCCTGGTGATAGATCCGCTGCGATAGATGGCTATAAAAGCGCGGAGGTGCATCAAATCGGCCATAACAATAATTATGGCGCGCATCAGCGAAAAAATCACCCCCCGGCAATATATGCCGAACCAGTTAGTGGCATTAGTAATAAATGATGAGTGTCACCAGATAAATGAGCAGCGATTGCATCTTTCTATATTAGCCATAGGCAGATAGGTCATCGGACTTACTCAGCAGGCGTAAACTCAAATCAAGCAACCACTAACTAGCCGGAGAACGCGCAAGAGCTGGACGGTTGTCCATCAAGACAGCAACTAACCATAGTCTAAGAGGTCAAGTACAGCATGAGTCTGAATAAGTATGTCGTCGAATTTATTGGAACGTTCTTTCTAGTCACTACAATTGGTTCTACCGTGATTAAGCCGGGAGATGCGGGCAATTTTGCGCCGATTGCTATCGGGGCGGTGCTCATGGTGATGATATTTGCAGGCGGGTATATCTCGGGAGGACACTACAACCCCGCCGTAACCCTAGCGGTGTTCCTCCGAGGCAAGTGCCGCGGGGTTGATGCCGTGCTTTATATGGCGGCGCAAATACTAGGCGCTCTTGCGGCCGCCGCCGTTGTCCTATTTATTAAGGGAAATCCGGCAGTGCAGGCTATCAATCCAGATGTCCCGCGGGCGCTGCTTGTTGAGTTCCTGTATGCCTTCGCTCTGTGCTACGTAGTGTTAAACGTTGCCACTGCCAAGGGAACCAACGGCAATTCGTTCTACGGCCTGGCAATCGGGTTCACGGTCATGGCGGGCGCCTATTCGGTGGGTTCCGTATCGGGAGGCGCTTTCAACCCCGCCGTGGCGATCGGAATCACTATGATGGGCCTTTCCAAACTGGCAAACCTTTGGGTTTTCCTTGTGGCCAATTTTGCGGGAGGAGCGGCCGCGGCGGGCGTTTTCCGATTGGTCAATCTTGAGGAACCCAGGGAGAGTAGGGCTGACAAACCGTCGAGCCTGCCTGCTGGTTCCTATCGAGCGCAGGCCAGGTAGTTGCGGGCTTGCCCGGAAAGACAGATAGCCTGCTGGCTGATTACAGCCAACAGGCTATCTAAATTATGTATTAGCGAACAGGCGACGCCTAAGCCGCCTTGGCAAGGACGCCTTGCGGATCCAACACGTACTTCTTTGCCGCGCCTTTATCGAAGTCCTTATATCCGGTCGGAGCTGCATCGAGTGAGATCACGGTAGCGTTCACAATCTTCGCTATGGGTAATCTGTCGTGCAGGATTGCTTGCATGAGCTGGCGGTTGTAGCGCAGGACCGGAGTTTGTCCGGTAAAAAAGCTGTGGCTTTTTGCCCAACCCAGGCCCAGGCGCATGCGGAGATTGCCTTGCTGCGCAGCCTCGTCCTTCGCTCCCGGATCTTCCGTAACGTAGAGTCCGGGAATGCCGATGGAACCACCTGCCCGCGTGATTGCCATCAAAGAATTCAGCACCGTTGCGGGGGCTTCCGTCGTATGCTGCCCGCCATGGCCGCGAGCCTCGAATCCAACCGCATCAATCGAAGCGTCGACTTCCGGCACTCCGACGATCTGCTCAATCAGATCTTCTAACTTGTCGGCCTTGGTTAGGTCCACTGGTTCGAAACCAACGCTCTTGGCGTGGCGCAACCGATCCTGGTTCATGTCGCCGATCATGACCACCGCGGCGCCCAAAATCTGGGCAGAAGCGGCCGCCGCCAATCCTACTGGACCGGCGCCCGCCACATAGACAACCGAGCCCACGCCGACGCCGGCAGTGACTGCGCCATGGAATCCGGTTGGCAAAATGTCGGACAACATCGTCAAGTCGCGAATCTTGGCGAGGGCCTGGCCTCTATCCGGAAATTTCAGGAGATTGAAATCGGCGTAAGGCACCAACACGTACTCGGCCTGACCACCGATCCAGCCTCCCATATCGACGTAGCCGTAAGCGCCTCCGGCTCGCGATGGATTGACATTCAGACACACACCCGTCTGTTCCTCACGACACGTCCGGCAGCGGCCGCACGCTACGTTGAACGGCACGGAAACGATGTCGCCAATATCAAGGAACTCCACGTCTTTGCCCTTCTCAATCACCTCTCCCGTGATCTCATGTCCAAGGACTAGTCCGTGTGGCGCAGTGGTCCGGCCGCGCACCATGTGCTGGTCGGACCCGCAAATGTTTGTGGAAAGAATCTTCAGAATGACGCCGTGTTCAATCTGCTTGCCCCGCGGATTCTGCATTTTCGGGAAGTCGATCGATTGAACCTCAACCTTTCCAGGCCCTAGATAGACCACACCTCGATTTGTTGCCATTACGTAATTCCTCTTTCTGGTACGGACGGCGCTGCCGCCATACTATTCCATTCAAGCGCCATTTTGGCGATAAGTCCAGATGGAATAAATGAGGATGGCGATCAGGATATTTATGAAACTAAGCTGTTCTGTTTAGATCTTTCCGTTCCGGCTAACGTTTAAAAGAGTCCGGCTGCCGTTCTTTGAGAAACGCCTGTCACTTCGGACCGGGAGCGGTCCCCAGTCCATCGCTTCCTGCAGCATGAGTGAGTATTGCCGGAGTGGATTCGGGATCGGTTTCATGATCTGTTAAATTGACAAAAGCAGAAGACACTGCAATCGATCACTCATTGACTATGAAGAAGGTTGTGCTGTCCTGCGTCCTTGGACTCTTTTTCTTTTCGCTGGCAGTTCTCGGAGTCATAGGCTGGGTCGGATCGGAGCGGGCGCTGCATCCTGCCTACCGTCAGTACGAATGGAGTCTTGCCACCTACCCCGATCTGCGTCCTGAACACATTCAAGTTCGTACAGGGGATAAGGTCCTCCTGGATGGCCGGTTTTTTCGCGGTGATCGCTCATCGCTCGTGATTTTGGCAAGTGGCTACGGCGATACGCAGGACCAGATGCTGTCCATTGCAGAATTCCTCCATCAAGCCGGATTCGGCGTCTTGACCTACAATTCCAGAGCCCGTGTCCCGAGCGGCGGAGAATATGTGACACTGGGTGTTTTTGAGCAGCAGGACTTGCTCTCGATCGTTGGATACGCCGCCGGGCGAACGGATGTGGACGTAAACCGGATTGGCGTTCTAGGTATCTCGATGGGCGGAGCCACTGCGGTCCTTGGCGCGGCGGAGGATAAACGCATCAGCGCCGTTGTGGACGATTCCGGCTTCAGCGATGCACCGAGAGTGATCGCGGCCAGCTTCGAAAAATTTATTCACCTTCCTGCTTTTCCATTTGCGCCGGTGACGATTGCCATCGCGAATTCCCGGGCGGGAATTGACGTGAACCGCGTGCGGCCCATGGATGTAATTAGCAAAA
>DATHIZ010000060.1:0-7301 GCA_035316385.1 Bryobacteraceae bacterium
AAAGCGCTGTACCGGCCGCAACTCAGGCAGGCGCACGCGCCGTGATTGCTGGCTTGCTTCGAGCGCGATCTTCTCCCAGCGCGCGAATCGTTTCACTGCCGCGTGGCCCAGTCCGCGCTCACTGCGCACAGCTTCAAACGGCTGAATGGCCGCCACACCCAGTTCGGTCGCTTTTTCCACCAGCCATTCAAACTTGTCGAACTTGATCAGCGCCGCCGCCAGCACGATCTCGACGCTCTCCTCCGGCTCCGGCAGCTTCTCCAGAACGGTGAACGAAACCAGCGCTTTCCGCGCAACCGCTACTTCGGCCAGGTACACCTGGCGGTTATCTGAAATCTCATAAACCTGCCCTACTTCCGCCCGCAGCACCCGAACCAGATGCTCCGCCTCTCCGCCAATTAACTCCGCCGCCCCATTGCGTATTTCCGGGACAAAAAATCTGCGTCGCGCCATGCCGTCATTATTACGGAGCGCAATCACCCGCCGATTACCATACATAGTGAATGATCAACGCATTTGAACGGCAGGCAGCGGGGCCGGTTTCGTGAAAGCGCTCGTCAAAGCACGCTCCGAGCCAGGCCTGTCTCTCGAAGACATCCCCGCGCCGTCCATCGGGATTAACGATGTTCTGATCCGCGTGACGCACACCGGCATCTGCGGCACGGATCTTCACATTTACGAATGGGACGATTGGGCGCGCTCCACTATCCCAGTGCCCATGGCCATCGGGCACGAGTTTGTCGGCGAGATCGTCGAAGTCGGTTCCAATGTCAACGATTTTCATCCCGGCGAAGTGGTCAGCGGCGAAGGGCACGTAGTCTGCGGACGCTGCCGCAATTGCCTCGCCGGGCGCCGCCACCTTTGTGCCCATACCAAAGGCGTGGGTGTCAATCGCCCCGGTGCTTTTGCCGAATTTATAGCCCTGCCCATGAGCAATATCTGGCGGCACGACTCGAAAATCTGCCGGGAAGTAGCTGCTATTTTCGATCCCTTCGGCAACGCCGTCCACACTGCGCTTTCCTTCCCATCGCTGGGCGAAGATGTGCTCATTACGGGAGCCGGGCCCATCGGTCTGATGGCCATCCCGGTGGTTCGCCACGCGGGAGCACGCCACGTGGTTGTGTCCGATCCTAATCCGGTTCGGCTGGAGCTGGCCCGTAAAATGGGAGCTACGCTGGCTATCAGCCCCAAAGAAACGTCCATTGCCGCGGCGCAAAAGCAGCTCGGCATGCAGGAGGGTTTTGATGTCGGTCTCGAAATGTCGGGCAACCCGTCCGCCTTTAGCGACATGATCGCCAACATGAGCCACGGCGCAAAAATCGCCATGCTCGGCATTCCGGCCAAAGAGATGCCTATCAACTGGCGGCATGTCATTTTCAACATGCTCACCATCAAAGGCATCTACGGCCGCGAAATGTATGAGACCTGGTACATGATGTCTGTCATGCTCGAATCCGGCCTGGACATCACGCCCGTCATCACGCACCGCTTTCACTACACCGAATTCGAAAAAGGCTTTGAAGCCATGCGCTCCGGCAACTCCGGTAAAGTCATCCTAAGCTGGCTTGATTAGGTGTTAGGAGATCACCCACGGACATGAAGACCAGCATCTTCGATCTTTTTAAAATCGGCATCGGTCCTTCCAGTTCGCATACCGTCGGTCCCATGCGCGCTGCCCGCCAGTTCACGGCGCGCCTGCGAAAGGCCGGCTCGCTTCCGCGCGTAGCCCGCGTCAAGGCCGAATTGTTCGGTTCGCTGGCATTGACCGGTATCGGGCACTCCACCGATAAAGCCGTGCTGCTCGGCCTCTCCGGGGAAGCGCCTGAGTTGATCGAGCCAAGCGCCATCGAATCGATCATCGGCAATATCCGCACCGACGCTCGCATGCCGCTCGGCAATGAGCGTGTCATCCACTTTGTCGAAGACCGCGACCTTCTCTTTCACAAAAGCTCTGTTCTGGTCGGCCATCCCAACGGCATGCGCTTTACCGCTTATGATGCGGGCGGCGCCGTGCTTCTGGAAGACGTTTATTATTCGATCGGCGGAGGCTTCATCATTCGTGAGGGCGATTCGTCCGCATCGTCCCCGCCCGCGCTTCCCGTGCCCTATCCGTTTGCAAGCGGATTCGAGCTTCTGGAGCAGGCCAACCGGCACGGCCTGTCTATTTGGCAGCTCGTTCTGGCCAATGAGTGTGCCTTGCAGAAGGAGAACTTCGTCCGCGCTCGTCTTGCGCAAATCTGGTCTGTCATGAATGACGCGATTGACCGCGGCTTGCGCACCGAAGGCATTCTCCCCGGCGGATTGAATGTGCACCGGCGCGCCCCGCGCGTTCTGGCGAGGATTCAGGCGCGCGCTGTCCCGGATGCGCTGGAGGCCATGGACTGGGTCAACGCCTTCGCCATGGCAGTGAACGAAGAAAATGCCGCTGGCGGCCGCGTTGTCACCGCTCCCACGAATGGCGCTGCCGGCCTGGTCCCCGCCGTGGGCCGTTATTACTGTCAGTTTGTTCCGGAAGCATCGAGCGAGGGCCTGTTCCGCTACCTGCTCACGGCCGGGGCCATCGGCATCCTGTTTAAAGAGAACGCTTCCATCTCCGGAGCCGAGGTCGGATGCCAGGGTGAAGTGGGCGTGGCCTGCTCCATGGCCGCTGCCGGTCTAGCCGCAGCCCTGGGCGCCTCCAACGAAGAAGTGGAGCACGCCGCCGAAATCGGCATGGAGCATCACCTCGGCATGACCTGCGATCCCATTGGCGGCCTGGTCCAAATTCCCTGCATCGAACGCAACGCCATTGGCGCCGTGAAAGCCATCAATGCGTGCCGCATGGCGATGCAACAATCCGGCGGCCACATCGTCTCGCTGGATCAAGTTATCCGCACCATGTATCAAACCGGCTTAGACATGCAATCCAGATATAAAGAAACGGCGCTTGCCGGTCTCGCCGTGAACGTGAAGGACTGTTGAATGTATTCCAATTTCGAACCCTATCTGTCTCAGAAGCTCAGCGAAATCGAAAAAGCCGGCCTCTTCAAACATGAGCGCCAACTGCAAGGTCCGCAGCAAGCCGAAGTCAGCGTCACAGCCGGCGCCACCGTGCTCAACATGTGCGCGAACAATTATCTGGGCCTCGCCAATCACCCGGAGGTGGTGCAGGCTGCCCGCGCGGCGCTCGATCAATGGGGCTATGGTCTCGCCAGCGTACGTTTCATCTGCGGCACCCAGTCCATTCACAAGGAGCTCGAATCGCGCTTGAGCGAGTTTCTTGGAACCGAAGACACGATTCTCTACGGCTCCTGCTTTGACGCCAACGGTGGTCTATTCGAAACGCTGCTCGACGCCGAAGACGCCGTTATCTCCGACGAACTCAATCACGACAGCATCATCGACGGCATTCGTCTTTCGAAAGCCGCGCGCTTCCGCTACAAGAACGGTGATATGGCTGACCTCGAAGCCAAGCTACAGGAAGCAGGGAGCGCCCGCTGCCGCTTGATCGCTACCGACGGCGTTTTCTCCATGGACGGCTACATCGCCAAGCTCCCTGAGATTTGCGATCTGGCGGAAAGGTATCAAGCTTTGGTCATGGTGGACGATTCGCATGCTGTCGGTTTTATGGGCAAGCACGGGCGGGGAACGCATGAGTACCACAACGTGATGGGCCGGGTCGACATCATCACCGGCACGCTCGGCAAAGCGCTCGGCGGCGCTAGCGGCGGCTATACCAGCGGCCGGAAGGCGATCGTCGATTTGCTGCGCCAGCGTTCGCGGCCTTATCTGTTTTCGAATTCCGTGGCGCCGCCCATTGTGGCCGCTTCCTTGAAAGTGCTGGACCTGCTTACCGCAACGTCCGGCTTGCGCGAACGCCTCTTCTTCAATACCGAGCGCTTCCGACGGCGCATGCTGGTCAATGGATTTCATATACTCCCCGGCGAACATCCCATAGCGCCCGTCATGTTTGGCGATGCTTTCGCCGCTTCCCGCATGGCCGCCCTGTTGCTCAAGAAAGGCGTTTACGTGATAGCGTTTTCCTATCCCGTCGTCCCGCAAGGCAAAGCCCGTATCCGCGTGCAGGTCTCCGCCTCACACACTCCGGAAGAACTGGACTTCGCGGCCGACCAATTCCTATCCGCCAAACAGGAGTTGGGCCTGTGAAACGCGCTCTTCTGCTCTTTGCCGCGGCTCTCTCCATGCGAGCGGAAACCATTCTTCTCTGGCCCGGCGGAGCGCCGCTGGCGCAAGGCACGGCTGACGAAGACAAGCCATCTCTGGCCCTCTATCCCGCCGGTGGTAGTAACAAGGCGGCGACTGGAATCATCGTCTGCCCGGGCGGTGGCTATGCGCATCTTTCCATGGAAAAAGAAGGCACGCAGGTTGCCGAATGGCTGAATCACCTCGGCATCCATGCGTTCGTGCTGAAGTACCGTCTAGGACCGAAATATCATCACCCGGTTGAATTGGGTGACGCTCAGCGTGCTATTCGTTACGTGCGTGCCAACGCCTCCTCGCTCGGAGTGGATCCGGCGCGCGTCGGCATCTGGGGCTTCTCCGCGGGAGGTCATCTGGCATCCAGCACCGGAACCCACTTCGATAGCGGCGATGCCTCCGCTGCCGATCCCATCGATCGCCAAGGTTCGCGTCCGGACTTCATGGTCCTGTCTTACCCGGTAATTACCATGCAGGAGCCATTTGTCCATAAAGGTTCCCTGCACATGTTACTAGGCTCTAGCCCTGACCCCGCCTTAGTGCAGTTGCTCTCGAATGAATTGCAGGTCACTCGCCGTACTCCACCTACGTTTCTCTTTCATACGACGGAAGACAAAACGGTCCCGGTGGAAAACAGCGTGAATTTTTACTCGGCTCTGCACAAGGCCGGAGTACCAGCCGAAATGCACATCTATTTGAAAGGCGCTCACGGAGCCGGCCTTGCTCCTGCCGACCCCGTGCTCAAAACATGGCCGGGACATTTAGCCGATTGGCTGAAAGCGCAAGGCTTTCTATAGGAAGAGAGTTAGCGGAAGAACCCTAACAAGTAGGCAATCAAGAGGATCAACAAAATCGTTCCAAGCCCAATTCCCGCGCCTCCGCCGACGCCATATCGGGAATGGCCGTAATACCCGCCGCCACCACCCAGAAGCAATACCAAAAGAACAATAATAATGATCGTCATGAATCGTTTGTCTCCAGACGAACGTTAGAGTCACTAATTGGTTATCTTGTTACAAACGAAGAAAATCCCACCGTCTTGCTCAATGGCCGAATACGAACGTCCACTGCAACCCTGGCTCCCATAGCGCCCTGCAGTAGCCATGCATCGTTGAAGGAGGAGGCACTAGAGGCGCCATTGCGCGCAAGCTTGCGCCTGTATCGTCACTTGCCCGCCATCCATGAATTATTTGAAAATATCATCAATGTTCATTATGAGGATGAAAAGCGTTTCCTTCCGCTTCAAGCGGCAGACTTACTAGCGTGGCAAATCCGACGAAGATTTTGTGTTACCACCGAGTTACCGCGACGACAATTCGAGGAGGCAATACACAGCCCAAGGCTGCCACCGTTTTTGAAAGCGCTAACCAGAGAAGATTTAGAAATCGCAGGTAAAAGAATGGACGATGATGCCAAGAAAAAATGGAGTGAGTGCGGATTGCCAGAAAATGCTAGGCCATGCAGAAGACCTCTAAAATAACTTCGCTTTCTCTTTGATAACTCAACCGGTTGACTGTGGGAAATCTGCCCGAACCCGGAGCCGGATAAAGCAGTAATTGCGACGGCCCCGGCAAAAATATTTCAATTTGCACGCAAAGCAACCGTGGGATCGATGCGCGAGGCCCGGCGCGCGGGCAGGTAACCGGCCAATACAGCCACGCCTAGTAGAACCCCCATCGTGCCGACGAACGTGAGCGGGTCTCCGTAAGTCACTCCGAACAGCGGTCCGCTCAGCGCCCGTGCCAATCCTGATGACGCGGCAACGCCCACCAGCATTCCCGTCGCCGCCAGCACCAGCGTCTGCATCACAATACGCCTTTGCACTTCTCTTGTGGACGCCCCCAGCGCCATGCGAATGCCGATCTCCTTCGTGCGCTGACTGACGGAATACGAAATCACTCCGTAAATGCCGAGCGAAGCCAGCACCACCGCAAAAAACGCGAACCCGGCCAGCAGGAGCACGATAAATCGCCTTGGCGAAACGGCTTTGTCCACTAACTGCTGCAAAGGCCGGAAGCCGCCCTTGGGTAGGTTCGGTTCAATCGGCCGCAGGCTTGCCTCCACCTGCGAAGCGACCGTCGCAAGCGGAAGCCTGGAGCGCACCACCAGGTCCACGGATTGGTAATCCTGACACTGCCGAAACGGCAGGTACATCTCCGAACCAGAAGCTTGCTCAAGCGCCATATGACGCACATCGCCGACCACGCCTACCACTTGCCTGTCAGCGCCGCATTCCCTCAGAAGTGTCTTCCCAATGGGGTTTTCTCCTGGCCACACCGTGCGCGCGAGCGTTTCATTGACCAGGATTACTGGCGAGCTTCCCTGGGTGTCCTGCGGCGTCAGATCGCGCCCGGCCCGCAGCGTCATGCCCATGGCTTTGACATAACCATCGCTGACGATGCGGACGAACGCGGAGGGATAGTCGGCCTCGGTGTAAGTCTTGCCTTTTGCTCCCGCTCCCCAGGAACGGTTGCGGCCTAACGGCAGCGCGTCGGTCAAACCGGCCGCTTCAATTCCCGGCACGTCCTTCACCCGCCGCAGAGCCTCATCGAAATAGCCATTCTGTTGGGCCTGTGTTTTGTACTGCGAACTTGGATCGATCCTGAGCGTCGCGGCGCGTTCCGGCCGAAAACCTAAATCGACATCCAGAACGCGCACAAAGCTTCGAATCAGCAATCCGGCCCCTACCAGCAGCACGCAGGCAAAGGCAATCTCCGAAACAACCAGCGCGCCGCGAATCCAGGCGTGCCCCTTGGTGTCGCTGGAACCTCTGGAACTCCCGGCCAGGGCCGCGTTGATCGGCATGGCGGAAGCCTGAAGCGCCGGCGCCATTCCCAGTACGATGCCTGTCAGCATGGCGACCAGCAGCGTAAAGCCCAACGCCACCGCGTCTACCTGCACGCTGGCCAGCAGCGGAATGCTAAATGCATCCAGGTGCGCCACAGCCTTGGTCGCGCCCACCGCCAGTAGCAATCCCAGCGCCGCGCCGAAGCACGTCAGGACAATACTCTCCGTCAGCAGTTGACGGATCAAACGTTTCCGCCCCGCGCCCAAGGCCGTGCGGATCGCCATTTCCTTCTGCCGCGTCGCGGTCCTCGCCAGTA
>DATHIZ010000061.1:0-2935 GCA_035316385.1 Bryobacteraceae bacterium
CTCGAGATTCAGCCGTCGCCCGTCCGCTGACCAGAAGACGAATTCGAACCGATCCTGCGTGGAACCTTCCACAAAAATTCGCGGATCCTCCCCGCTCGCGCCCATAGTCCAAATAGCCGACCGGTCTGAGCTGCAAAATACAACGCGGCTTCCATCCGGTGAGGGCGTGCCTTCGCGAGCTTCCGATCGAATCGAACGGGCAGGTGCGCCTGTAACGGAAATCGTCCAAAGACTGGGGCGGTTGGTCTCGCTCGAAAACCCGCTGGCCAGTATCTTGGTTAGATCGGGGAACCAGGTTAACCGGTCGACAATGAAGTTGGCGGGTGCGCGTAACGCGGTTGTCTCGCCGCGTTCTGTCCGCAAAAAAATGCCGTCCACGTTGGCATAAACTGTCGATCGGCCATTCGGAGCGATCGCCGCCGCGGTCGCTCGATTTTCCGGAACGAGTGTGGTGATCTGACGAAACACCGGCTTATATTCTGGTAGCGTTCGTTCTGGTAATGCACGCTCCGCGGTCGGGTTGGAGTGTCCTTTCCACAACCAGGACGCGGTTGCAATCACCAGCAGCAAGCCAACCGAAATCGCGATACGCCAGGCGCCTGTCCGTGAACCGTGCCGCACAGCGTCTGGAACGCTCGGCGGACAAATAAACGCGACCGTATCCACTTGCTTGGCGAGCTTTTCCGGCACGTCTTTTGTTACCTCAGTCTGAGGTGACTGCTCTTCCGCAACCACTTCTACATCGGCAATAAATCGGTAGCCTTTGCCCACCACTGTCTCAATGAATCGCGGCTTGGCCGCATCGTCGTTGAGCACGGCGCGAATGCGGTTCACCGCGCTGTTGATGCCCTGAACGATATCTACTGAATGCGGGTCCGGCCAAAGCCTGGCGACGATTTCTTCGCGCGTTACCAACTGCCCGCGCCGCTCCAGGAGCAGAATCAAAAACTCCATCGGCATTCGGGATAACGGCAGCCGCCGTCCCCCGCGCCGCAGTTCGTACCGGCCCAGGTCGAGTTCATTCCGGGCAAACCGAAATACTTTGGGAGCCGTTTTCACGCTCGGGAAACTAATTATATCTACTTTGGGCGGCGCAAAGCGCCGGGCATCGAGCAGCGTTTCAATTATTGTTTGTTATGAGTTACATCTTGATATCGATTTGAAGAGGAATCTATGTAAGATCTATTGCCCTTTTTTCAAGATGGCCCTACTATGCCCCCGCGGGTCTTCTATGAAACACCATCCGCCCTTGGGAATAGCTCAGATCACTGCCTTCGTAGCCATGTTGGCACTCGTTTTTCTTTCGGCCGGTACCGCCCATGCTCAGTCGAGCGAACCGCTGAAGACGGTAATCCCGGTTCATTTCGATACGGCTACCGGCAACATCACCGTGGGCAGCACAGTATACAGGGGGACCAATCCCGGGTTCCACCTGCTCACTCTGAAGCGCCAGCCTGACAACGCCCACCTGGATGCTCCGGATCTGATCCAGGACCAAACATTTCTCAACTCCTCCTCCGCCAATCAATTCCTTCAAACAATCCTGGCGAAGGCGCCGGACGCCCTCCTCCTCGTAAACGCCGCTGGAAATTATGGCTTCCCTTTGAATGCGCTCGCTGGAAGCCTGGAGCAGTTTGGTGGTCAGGTGGACCTGGAACCCATCGGCTCCGCCATATCGCTGGTCTTCATCGGCAACGGAGGCACGAATAAGGGCGAGGCCCGGCAGAGGGGACTCTCCACCTTGCCGCTCGATGGGTATCTGGCCGCCGACTCCAACGGCAATTATAGATTCATCCAAACCGACTACGTTCGCTATGACATCACGATGGACGGAACCATCAAAATTGGAAATCAAAGCTATACCGTGGCGAATTCCACAAAACCGTGTGATGGCTCCAACTCGTTCCATATGGTCGTCGTAAATCGGGAATCGCTGGCGAGTGCGATTGCCGATCGAACATATTGCACCGGGCAATCAGACGCTGAGATCACCCGCCTTATCGGCGACATCGGCAACTTGGTTACGAATGAGGGAGAGCTGGTTTTTTTCGCAAGTAATGGCCATCCCATCCCGGCAAACTGGAACTTCGGTACCGATGGCGATGCGCGCATTTATGCTCTGGCCGTGCAGATCGCGCAGTTGGGCGGGTACTGGGAAACGATGGCGTATTTAACGCCAAGTGATACTTATTCCTTAATAGGAGCGCTCGCGCCTCCGAGTTTCGTTGGCGGAGCGCGAAAGAGAGCGAAAGAATCCAGTACCGTTTATCCGTCGCATCCTACGGGCGAATTGCACGGTGTGCTGGCGCGCGGCCGCGGCAACTGGTACAGCCCGCTGAATGCCGATCCATCCGGATTGGCCGAGCTCGGTTTTTACCAGATCTTGGCCCAAACTCCTGTTCCCTTTCCTCATCCCGCCAACAGCGCGGAACTGGCTGCCTTTCAATACATTAACCAGCAGTTCTCTGAACAGCAGGGGCTTTGCAATGGCTGCAATGTTCGGGATAAGTATGCCGATACCAACGTTGCTATCAGTAACTATTCGGACCAGTTGAATGGAATGAAAGCTCAGGACGGTAGTGATTGCAGCGAGTCGCAAGACGCCAGCCTGCCTTTCTGTATCGTCCGGCAGCAGCTCTCAACAGAAATTACATACGTTAAGAACATTCGCGCGTTCAATACAAATCTGACCTTTCTCTGGAACGCATCGGCAACCACTTCCATCCTCGAGCTGCTGAGCGCCTATAACGACCTCAGCGCCAACATGCCCTCTCCGGCAACCCCGGCTCCCAGTCTGTTGGATCCGATTGTGGACCTGCTGCTCGGCATAGCGAGCTATGCGCCTGGGGTCGGTGACCTGTTCGGCATCGCGGAAGCGGCCTTCAGCTTCGGAACCGGCCTGAGTACCGATGGGAGCGGCAATGCCTCCACTTCG
>DATHIZ010000062.1:0-2803 GCA_035316385.1 Bryobacteraceae bacterium
CTCCGGCCACCGCATCGAAAACAGCAACCGCGCCGTCGAGTACGCGGAGACTGCGCTCCACTTCGGCCGTGAAATCAACGTGGCCGGGAGTGTCGATGATGTTGATCTGATAATCACCCCAGTGGCAAGTGGTTGCCGCCGAAGTAATCGTGATACCGCGCTCCTGCTCTTGCTCCATCCAGTCCATGGTGGCAGTGCCTTCATGAACCTCACCGATCTTGTAGGTACGACCGGTGTAATAGAGGATACGCTCCGTAGTGGTGGTTTTACCGGCATCAATGTGGGCCATGATGCCGATGTTTCTCATTTTCTGAAGTGGAACAGTGCGTGGCATATTAACTTAAGTGATATGAATTACCAACGGTAGTGAGCAAAAGCTTTGTTAGCTTCCGCCATACGATGAACGTCGTCCTTTTTCTTAATTGCGCCACCGCGGGAATTTGCGGCGTCGCCGAGTTCATTTGCGAGCTTCTCGGGCATTCCCTTGTCCGGACGGCTGCGGGCGTTCAACAGAATCCAGCGGATAGCGAGGCTAGTCCGGCGATTCTGCGAAACCTCAACAGGAACCTGGTAGTTGGCGCCACCCACACGGCGGGTCTTAACTTCGAGCAGCGGCTTGCAATTCTCAACCGCTTTCTTGAACAACTTCAACGGATCGTCGCCACTGCGCTCTTTCAGCGTTTCCATGGCGGTGTAGAAGATACCCTGGGCTACGGTTTTCTTGCCGTCCCACATCATGGAGTTGACAAACTTCTCCGCGAGGGTGGAATTGTAGACCGGATCCGGCAGGATCTCGCGGGTTTCAGCTCTTCGTCTGCGTGACATTTCGTTTCCTTTCTTCTACTTACTTGCGATCTTTGGCCGCTTGGCTCCATACTTCGACCGGCTCTGCTTCCGGTTGGCGACGCCAGCCGTATCTAGAGTGCCGCGGACAACGTGGTAACGCACACCAGGAAGATCCTTCACGCGGCCACCGCGAATGAGCACAATAGAGTGCTCCTGCAGGTTATGGCCAACGCCTGGAATATACGTGGTGACCTCAATACCGTTGGTCAACCGCACGCGGGCCACTTTGCGAAGCGCCGAATTCGGCTTCTTCGGTGTGGTTGTGTAAACACGCGTACATACGCCGCGCTTTTGCGGGCAGGCCTGAAGAGCTGGACTCGCCGTCTTGTAACGTGGCGATTTCCTGCCCTTTCGCACGAGTTGATTAAACGTCGGCACGAATTTCCTCTCTTGAACTTAGAAACTGTTTAATTACTTACAATGCATGCTCGACACACCGATCCAAACATCAGAAAAGAGGCGTCGAAGGTTAAAGCACCAAGACACAAAAACGAGGGAAGCGGTATATTTTTGTTCACCGTCCCAGACTTGCGAGGGAAGCACTTCAGACTGGCCCATGCTGAAAGCGGCGTAATCCGCTAAAGCCTCGGGGCCGACTCCCAGCCGGGTTCCCATAACTTAACCACCTAGTCTTGACAACGACTTACGGTAGCCTTGCCGCCCGAAGGCACTGGGAAGGGTAGCGCAGGAGTAGAAGAATCAACTCGCCAAACCTTTCCATCTTACGGGACTGTCTTTGTTTTGTCAACAGTTAGCCATTCATTTGCCCAATGCAATTGAATTTCGCGGATGGGGTAGGCTTGGAGTTGACATCGCATGGAGTCACAAAGAAAGCGGATTTTGTTTTTGGCCGAAGGCGCCACAATGGCGCATTTCGTTCGTCTATTATCACTCGCGGAAACACTCGACCTAACAAGATACGACGTTCATTTCCATGCTCCTGGCCGATTCTCAGGGCATTTGGGCGGCAGGCGGTACTCCATCGGCGACCTCCCCACCATGCCCGGAGAGCAGTTTCTGGAGAACATCGCAAAGGGTTCTCCAGCGTTTCCGACTGCTGTTCTCCGGCGGTACGTTCAGTGTGATCGTGAATTGATTCAGCGCGTTCAGCCCGACCTGGTGATCGGCGACATGCGCCTTTCCCTGCCAATTAGCGCCCGGCTCGAAAATACTCCGTGCGCAGTGATGATTAATGCCTACTGGAGCCCTTTCACGAAGCGCCGCTCGATTTTGCCGGAGCTTCCGCTCACCCGCATCGTGCCGCCGAGGCTGCTCGGCGGCATATATAGGATTACCGAGCCGCTCGCCTACTCCCTGCACATTGGCCACATGAACCGGCTTCGCAAAGAATTTGGAATCGCGCCCCTCCTCCCGGATTTCCGCCACCTGTATACAGATGGAGACTACGTACTCTACGCCGACATCCCGGAATTTGTGCCTTCCGCCGGTCTACCGGACAATCACTATTATGTCGGGATCTGTCCTTGGGCCCCTCACGCCGCCAGGCCGGAGTGGTGGAACAGGATGGTAGACGATCCGAAACCGAAGGTATTCGTCACTCTGGGCAGTTCCGGTCCCCTCGTTGTACTTCCTGCGCTGTTACAGGCTTTGGCGAAGCTGCCCGTATCGGTTGTGATCTCCACCTCCGGGCGTGAGACGCCGGGGATCACCCCGGCCATGTATTCGGCCGATTTGCTGCCGTTTACCGACACGGCTCAGCGGTCAGCGGTAGTGGTGTCTCATGGCGGTAGCGGAGGGCTTTATCCGGCGATGGCCGCCGGAACACCGGTCCTCGGAATCCCCAGCAACGCCGATCAGCACCTGTCGACCGCCGTGCTCGAAGAAAACGGGGCCGGACTCGGGGTCCGCGTGGAAGAGGCCTCGGAGAAACGCTTATTCGCGGCACTTGAGAAATTGCTCTTCGATCCGAAATACGCAACCTCGGCGCGGCATTGGG
>DATHIZ010000063.1:0-3417 GCA_035316385.1 Bryobacteraceae bacterium
GCGCGGCTTGAGCCTCCGCCAACCAGATACATTGGACCAGCTTCGCCGGGTGTCCCGTTCGACGCAGTTAACAAGAAATGGTGCTCTGCCTCTTCGCGCTCGAGTTCGCTAAATTCCAGGGGTAGAATCGACCGGATTTCCGATGGAGGGATGTGGGCGTCCCACTCGACGGCAATTCGAACGCCGTAGCAGGAAAAGCGGAGGGTACTTGCGGCTGAGGCTGGCTTGCTTCGCTTCATTCCGGTGAGTTGGATTGTAACATGCAATCATCGGTGCGCAGCGTCGGCTCACACGACGCGGCGGAATAGTATAGTTAGAAGTTCAGAGTTCTCTCAATGCCGGGTTCTTCCTCCGATTCTACGTTTGTGATTTCCGCGGCGGTGACGCCGGTTGCCGCTGACCGTCTGGAAGACGAAGTGGTTGGGCTTTTTGAACAGCTGCGGAGCCGGATGTTGCGGTATCTGTTGTCGCTCGGATTGCCGGCGCATGACGCTGAGGAGGTTGTGCAGGAAGTCTTCCTTTCCCTCTTTCAACACTTGCAGCGGGGGAAGGGCAGGGAAAATCTTCGCGGCTGGGTGTTTCGTGTTGCGCACAATCTGGCCTTGAAACAGCGCACGTTGAGCCGAAGGGAATTTCAGTATTCCGCGGAGACGGTGGAGACAGTGGACCCGCAGCCGAACCCCGAGGAAAAGTTGGCCGGCAGCCAGCGGCAGCAACGGCTTCTGGCTGTGATGCGCGCTCTGCCGGAACAGGATCAGTACTGCCTCTATTTGCGTGCGGAGGGTTTACGGTACAGGGAGATTGCCGAGGTGTTGGGGATCTCGCTGGGCGCCGTTTCGAATTCACTTGTACGATCGCTCGGGCGGCTGGGCCGCGCCGATGAACGCTGACGATATGTTGCAAGATGACATGTTGCAAGATGACGCTCATCTATCCGACGAAGACCTGTTGATGGCCGCGGACGGGGAGTTCGCCTCGGCGCACCTGGCGCGCTGCGGGGAGTGCCGCACGCGCATGGAGAAACTTCAGAGCACGGTTGCGGATTGCGTTCGTGCCTATAAGCACGAGTTGGATCCGCAGGTGCCGCCTCTTGCCGGGCCACGGGCGCTGCTGCTGGCGCGTCTGGCGGATTCTTCGCGGCGGAGGTGGTGGCCGCGGCTGGCGCTGGCGGCGGCCGGCTTTGGTGTGGTGATGCTGGTTAGCTACCAGTGGAGAATGATTGCAGAGTTCGAGCCTGGCGTTGCGCCGAAACGGAATCTTACGCCTGGGGCTACGCTGGCGGTGACGGCCAGCGAGGTTTGCGCGGCGGATTTTGCGCAGAGCATTCCGGTGATTCCTGAATCGGTTCAGCAGAAGGTTTTCGAAGCCTATGGGATTGCCAACCCGCGGCTGGATGCTTATGAAGTCGATTATCTGATTACTCCGGAATTGGGCGGCGCGACGACGATTCGCAATCTGTGGCCGGAGCCGTATCATGCTCCGGTTTGGAATGCGCATGTGAAAGATGATTTGGAGAACCGGCTGCACCGGATGGTTTGCAGCGGCGAGCTGGAACTGGCAACGGCGCAGCGGGATATTGCGGCGAACTGGATTGCGGCTTATAAGAAGTACTTCCGGAGTGACCGGCCGGTTGCCGTGCGGATGCCGGCCGGGCCGGATCTGCGGATTGTTCTGGCGCGGTTTTGACGCATGGGTGAGCCGGAGATCCGAGTATTGTCCGAGGCGGACGCCGCGGAGTTCTGGGCCGTGCGTCTGCGCGGGTTGCGGGAAGAACCGGAGTCGTTTGGATCGGCTTATGAGGAGTCGGTGGACACGCCGCTGGAGGACGTTGCCAGACGGCTGAAGGCTTCGGCCGGCTCCTTTGTTCTGGGCGCGTTTGCGCCGAATCTGGTTGGCACCGTGGGCTGTTACCGCAAGGAAGGCCTCAAGTTGCGGCATAAGGCAATGATCTGGGGGATGTACGTTGTGCCGGAGTCCCGGGGGCGTGCATTGGGCCGGGCTCTGCTGACGGCTGCGATTGCACGCGCGCGGGAAGTTGCGGGTTTGGAGCAGTTGCTGCTGCAGGTAGGGATCGCCAATGCGGCGGCTGCCGCGTTGTATAAGTCGCTGGGATTTGCTGCTTACGGCATGGAGCCGAGAGGTCTGAAGATTGGTGACCGGTACTGTGACGAGTATCTGATTATGCTGGAGCTGTCTGGCAAATATGGGCTGGAATGAATTTCGCGTTCGAAGGGCAACGGAGGCCGATGCCGGGGCGATTGTCGAGGTGCTGGAAGGGATTGTTTCGGAGCGAGTCTACAGCGCGATAGAAAGACCGTGGCCGGTCGAGGAGCAGCGGCGGTATTTGGTTTCGCTATCGCCGCGAGAAGCATTTCACGTTGCTGAAACTGACGAAGGAACGGTGGTGGGGTATCAGTCGCTTGACCTCTATTCTCCGATTCTTCATTCCATGGCTCATGTTGCGCAGCTGGGCACGTTTCTGCGGCCGGATGCGCGCCGGCGGGGTGTTGGTCAGACTTTGTTTCAAGCTAGCGTGCGGTTCGCGCGGGTACATGGTTTCAGCAAGATTGTGATTCAGGTGCGCGCTTCGAACGCAGGCGCCCAGGCCTTCTATGGTCGACTGGGTTTTCGTGAGTGTGGGCGATTGAGCCGGCAAGTCCGCGTGGACCAATACGAAGACGACGAGATTATCATGGAGCTGTTTCTGTGAAAGGCCGTTTCGAGGTGTTGTTGTGTGACTCGTAGAGCGCGAGCAGGGGCTCGCGCGCGGACGAAGGCGTCCGCCCTCCGCTCGTTGTTAATAGTTGAAGGGGTCGGGGGTGCGTTCGCTGAATTTAGTTGAGTTTCCATTTGTGGCGTTGGTGTGCGCCCGGCAACCATCGGTGTCCTCCCTGGATGACCTGAAGACGCGAAAGCGCTGGCTCGTAAACCTATGCGGAGCCCGCTCGACCGGGGCGCTGTAAATGACTGGATGAGATCTTGGAATACGCGCAGCCAACGCTACCAGGTAGTGTCCTAAAAGTGCGTTGATGGGAAAGCGCCCGTGATCGAATACGTCTTGCCACGTCCAGCAGCACTCGTTACGCTGGAAGCAGCGCCTGGACTTCAGGAGAAACCTTTGCGAAACGTTGAGGAGATCCTTTAGGAACGCATCAAATGTTGAGTCTCAGGAGTCTTGCATTCATCCTATGCTCGGCGACACGGCGCGCGAGAGCCGTATCCCGCGCTGCTTTCCCTTGCTTTCCCGACAGAACAAAGGCACTGATTATCGAAAAGAAAATTGCCACAAATATCGAAAAGAAAATTGCTACAAATAGGGCCGCTTCCATGTCAGTCTCCTACGAACAGTTTACAGCTTCTAAGGGTCGGACGGGACATTCCCGCGCTGTCCAGCCCAAAAACACAATCAACGCACTT
>DATHIZ010000064.1:0-23490 GCA_035316385.1 Bryobacteraceae bacterium
CCGTATCGCGAACGTGGTGCAGCCATTATTGAAGAGCAGCAGAAACAGCGCTGCATTCGACATCATGTGAGAGCTCTTGGTCGATTAGGCATCAATGTCCGCTGCCGACCCGCAGGTTGAACGGTTATTTTCGGAACAGCCTTCCAGACAACGCCGATTCCATGTTCCTTTCACGCCGACCAGCAGTTCATGGCTGAACATGGTTGAGCGGTTCTTCCGTGATATCACTCAGCACCGTCTCGGGCGCGGAGTCTTCCACGACGTTGAGGAGTTGATTCTGGCAATTGGAGAGTACATCGACAAGCACAATGAACAACCAAAGCTGTTCGTATGGACCGCCAAAGCATCCGACATTCTTGAGAAGTCACTCGTGCACGTAAAGCGATCGATAATCGCTAATCTGCTTGCCGCATTACACTAGGTGCCGTGACCAGATCTTTTCGAACATTGTCCGTTGCCCGTCCGCGAAGCTGTACTCATGATTGAGGATCCGCCCTGCATGAAAAGCGCAGATATCTGTACCGCTTCATTAGAGTACACCCGCCTTTTAGCGCAACCGGAAGGATAGACGCGAACGTCTACTCAAGCATCTGCGTTTTGAACTTACGGCGTAACTTCCACTTATATGGCCTATAAACAGCGACTCATTTTTCTATTGCTTCCGGTGCTTCTGTTTGCGGCCGCGGACCAATCCTGGCAGACGAAACCGATTGCCGAATGGAACGAAGACGAAGCTCATCAGGTTCTTACTGATTCCCCTTGGGCCAAGACCGTAACGCCCACCGTTAGCAGAGCTGCCGATAGCGGACAAAGCCGGAGGCGGAGCGGAATGGGCCAGATGGGTGGAATGGGCGGGGTCGGAATCGGGATGCCGGGTATGGGCGGCATGGGCAGGCGGGGCGGCATGGGTGCGCCAAGCACAGGCAGCAACTCAGCGGGAAATACAGACTCCGGTTCGGGTGCACCGCCCACTCTGACCGTGCGCTGGGAAAGCGCGCTTCCCGTGCAAGGCGCCGAATTGAAGACTCGCAGCATCAATGCCCCGGCGATGGATGAAGATTACTATGCCATCGAAGTATCCGGCATTCCCAGCAAGATGATTCATTCCGACGGGTCCAATCTGGAGGATCAGCTCAAAGGCCAAGCCGTCATCAAACGGGATGGGAAAAAAGATCTAAAGCCTTCCAGCGTCAAGGTGCTGACCGGGGATGATTCCACAGCGGTCGTATACTTCTTTTCTCACCAGAACGAGATTACGCGGAAAGACAAACTTGAATTCAATGCCCAGATTCTGCAGCTGAAGTTCACCCAGGCTTTCAATGTGGAAGAGATGATGTATCAAGGAAAGCTTGAGCTTTAGGGATTAGTCCTGATAAACCTCGCGAAGCCGCGGCGCCAGGCGCAGCATCAGTTGCACACGTTCCACCTCGTTCAACCAATCGCCTAGCGTGGCATCGATTTCGTCCTGCTCCGGCGCCACGATCCCGGTCCGGCACATCGCGCCCAATCTGGCGAACGCCAAGGCGCGGTAACGGCTGATCGTGCGATCGCCAACCGTAGCGCACCATTTGTCATCCTCGGAGAAAAATAGGGCAACCGGCACGCGGCTACCGCCATTGACGCGCAACTCCGGGATCAATTCGCCGTCCTTGGCCCGCTCGATAAAACGCAGGTCGATTTTGCCCGGATTGGCATCGGCGATCCGCTGAATCAAGGGACACTGTTGAACGCAGTCACCGCACCAGAGGCCGCTAAAAACCAGAATCTTCATTTCCCGCTCAAAACCCGCGACCAGGTCTGCTTGCGCATCGCTGAGTTGCGCGGCATCATAGACCTGCCTCCAGCGGCGCAGTTGCTCAACCGTGGCGGATTGAAGATACCGGTCATAGGGGAGTGCAGATGCAAATTGATCCAGAAAGTAAGAATCTCTCATTGCGAATATCAAATTATAGCGTTCGATCTTCGCAAGTATATTAAGCTAATCTGCAAGGTAGAGATTTGCGATGCCCCCGGCCACTCGCGCTGTTTGCTCTTGGGATCATCCTGTGCGCTCGGCCAAATTGCGCGCTTGCGGCGGAGCCCTTGTATTTCGGAGTCAGCGAACCGCTGACCGGGCCTGATTCGCAATACGGAGCCCAATGGAAGAGGGGGTTTGATCTGGCGCTTGCGGAGATTAACGCGAAGGGCGGCACCCACGGCCGGCCGCTGCAATACATTTTCGAAGACAGCCAGTCCGATCCGCGCCAATCCATCGCAGTTGCACAGAAGTTCGTAAACGATCCGCGCGGATTCTCATCGAACTTGGAGACTTTTCCAGCACCGCTTCCATGGCCGCGTCTCCCATCTACTCTTTGAAAAGGTGGCCAAGGCGTCGCGCGCTCCTGGCACGTCAGGCCAGAGTAACGGGTTTCCGCCAGCCGATTGTCGCGATTGGCTCAGTCTATTCGCCCAAGTTCATTGAGTTGGGCGGCAGCGATGTCAATGGCGTTTACACCGAATGCAGCTTCTTTCCTTCTGACAGCCGGCCTGAGGTGCAGTCTTTCGTTAGGAGCAATAAAGCGAAATAGGGACCGAGCCGGATAACTTCAGCACAGTCGCCTACGATTCGACCGTGCTGGTTGGCGCTTTGATGAAAGAGTACGGCGGCAATCGGAAATCGATGGAAAAAAGGCTGGGGAAAATTAAAGATGTACCAAGCATCATTTATGGACGCGTGTCGTTCGATGCGCTGACCAGGCGCGTACAAGGGGTGCGGCACGTCCGCCTGGTAGTCAAGTCGGGCGCCTTCACGCTCTGGGATGGCAAGCCAGCCAGCCGCGTCAAGCCGTGCTCGACTACACGGTTAACGGTCTCGTCATCGGGAACATCTATGCCCTGCTGGCGGTTGGGCTCGCCCTCATCTTTGGCGTCTCAAACCTGATCAACTTTGCGCACGGCTCGGTATACACGTTAGGCGCGTATATCAGGTGGCTCGCCATTACGCACCTGGGCTGGGCCCCTGTATGCGGTAGCTCCGTTGGTGATGGCCGGCTGCGCTTTGTCGGGCGTGCTCATTGAATGCATTGCCGTTCGGCCGCTCGCCGGCCGCGGCAGCACCGGGCCGATGCTGATGACTGTCGACGCGCGTTCTTCCGGAATCCGCATCGTACCTACCTGGGCGGGAAATCTGAGCTTCCGCAGCGGAGGCAGTGACGATGTCTACTTTGACGGCGTGTGGATTCCCGATGACTGGATGGTGGAACGGCGCGCCATCGGCGTTCCGCCTCCCGTTGCCCCCGGCGCGGGCGGTTGGAGCCTGGTGATTGCCGCCGTCTATCTTGGGATCGGGCAGGCCCGCGTCGATACGGCTCTCCACTATGCCCGTCATCGCGTGCCATCGGTCCTGGATAAGCCGATCGCAAGCCTTCCTCACATCCAGCATTGGATCGGGGAGGCGCAGGTGCAACTCGATGGTGCCCGAGCTTTACTGTATGCAACCGCCCATGCCTGGACGGAGCGCCCTGAGATCCGGCCATCCCTGGCCTCCAGCCTGACGCGTGATTTGCAACTGGAGCGCTTTTTCCGGGACCCGCGCGCCGGTCTGTTCCAACCACCCCAAGACGACTTGGCGCTGACCTTATCGGACGGCTAGCGCTGGCTTCAAAACCCGGTCTATGTTAATTTTTCGGCAGAAAAAGTCCGGAAAGTCAATCCTGTCCGTTCTAGACTTGAGGAGACGGGCCTGTGTTCTCTTTTCGCTATCTCCTGCTCCAGCACGGCTATGCGCTTCTGTTTGCGTATGTACTGGTCGTCAGCATAGGCTTGCCTATCCCCGTCGATCCGTTATTTCTGTTAATGGGCGCGATGGTGGGCAATCATCGTTACAATTTTCTTGCGTCCCTGTTTGCGGCGCTCGTGCCCGCAGTGCTGGGCGACCTGGCCTGGTACCAACTCGGACGCTACCGCGGGCGGTCCATTTTGAGCCTGCTGTGCAAACTGTCGATCGAGCCCGATACTTGTGTCCGGAGCACGGAGGAGTCGTTTTCAAAACGCGGGGACGGTGCAATTGTCCTCTCAAAGTTTATTCCCGGCATGAGCCTGGTCTCGGTCACGCTGGCTGGTATCAGCAAGATGCCGCTTGGCCGGTTCCTACTGTTGGATACAGCCGGATGCGCGTTATGGGCTGGCAGCTATCTGCTGCTGGGCTGGATATTTTATCGTCAGGTCGATTTGGCAATCCTCTGGCTGGGGCTCTTGGGCCGCCGCGCCGGCGTTACGCTTCTCCTGCTGGTCGCCCTGTATATCGGCTACAAGTATTTTCAACGCTGGCGCTTCCTGCGCAACTTGCGCACGGACCGTATCACGCCTGAGCAATTGCGGGATCTGCTCAGGGTTTCCGACTCGGTGACCATCATCGACCTGCGGCATCCGTCCGAAGTCGAGCGCGAAGGCTTCAAAATCGCCAACGCGGTCGTCGTCCGTCCGGAGGATTTGCGGTCGCGCTCTCACGAGATACCTCGCGAACGGGAAATTATTCTTTACTGTACGTGTCCCAACGAATCCACCAGCGCGAAACTGGCACTGCAGCTGAAAAGCTTAGGTATCCCCCGTGTGCGGCCGCTCGCTGGCGGGTTTGAGGCTTGGCGCGAACTGGGTTTTCCTACCGAACCCGTGGAGCGCGCCGCAGTCGTGCTTACATCGTAGGGTGACCCCACTGACGCCCGGCGACGAGGCGCTTTCGAAACTGCTGCTGCCCATTCAACCCGAAGACCACATGCACGGTCTTCCCGAGGCACGTTACACGCTTGTGGAATATGGTGACTACGAATGTCCCGCTTGCGGCCAATTGTTCCTGGTCATCCGGGAGCTTTATAACAAATTGCAGGATGACATCCGCCTGGTGTTCCGCCACTATCCCCGCTCGGGAAGCCATCCCCATGCCCAGCAGGCCGCCGAAGCAGCCGAAGCCGCGGGCGCGCAAGGCAGCTTCTGGGAGATGCACGACCTGCTGTTTGAAAACCAAGCGGCTCTCCAAACGAAAGATCTGTACCGATATGCCGCGCAATTGTCCCTGGATGCCAAGCGCTTTCGCGGCGAACTGGAGAAACGCGTGTATGAGGATCGCGTGCGCGAGGATTTTCGCCGCGGCGTGGCAAATGGCGTTTACGGCACGCCTGCCCTGTTCATAAACGGAGTTCGCCACGATGGAGCGTGGGACCTGGATTCCTTGCTGGCCAAACTCACTGGGTAAACTGAAGTGACAGCGATTCGTTCATGTCCCGGTGCTAGCCTGAACAGATGCGCGGATTTTTGCTTTTCGTGCCAGCGTTGGTTGTTTCTCACCTGGCCGGCCAGACTACCACTCCACCAAAGCCGAAAGCGGCCAGTACTGCGACTAGCACCGCGGCAAAGCCTCCAGTCCGGCGGACTACAGTGACAAAACCTACTACCGCACCAACAACCCTGACTACCGACGAACAGAAAACAATCTACGCGCTTGGCCTCTCCATTCAGCATTCGATTGCCGCGTTCAGCCTTTCCCCGGCTGAGTTAGAGATCGTTAAGCGGGCTTTGACAGACGCCGCTGCCGGAAAGGCTGCCGAAGATATCAATGTTTGGGGACCAAAAATCAAGCCTCTGGAGCAGGCCCGCGTGGGCGCTGTTTCGAAGGCGTACCTGGAGAAGGCGGCCGTACAACCTGGCGCGGTGAAGACCGAGACCGGCTTGATCTATCGCGAGCTGAGGCCCGGGACCGGAGCTTCTCCCAAGGCCTCCGATACCGTGAAAGTCAATTACCGGGGCACTTTCACCGACGGCACCGAGTTTGACAGCTCCTACAAACGCAACGAGCCGGCCACCTTCCCCCTTTCCAACGTGATTCGCTGCTGGACGGAGGGCGTGCAAAAAATGAAGGTGGGCGGCAAAGCGGAACTGGTGTGTCCCTCCGATATCGCATACGGGGACCGCGGCAACCAAGGTATTCCCGGAGGCGCCACCCTGGTCTTCGAGGTTGAGTTGCTCGAAATCGGCGGCCCCGCTCATTAACCGTGCCCACCGCGCGCTTTTACACAACATTTACATCCAGTTAACCTGGATTGCGGCTTTTCGCGTAACACTCGAAATATGGTTTCTTGCGTGCAGGGCGCGATCCCAGTGGTCGTGCCCATTTTTTATCGGTTAAGATAAGCCAGGGATCCTAAATACTGGCTTCAATGCAGAAGATACTCGTCATAGACGACGATGAAAATTTGCGCGAGACGATTGGCGTGCTGCTGGAGAGCGAAAATTTTCAACCTCTTTTTGCCGCCGATGGGAAGACCGGTTTAGAGAAGGCTCTGACCTTAAAACCGCAGTTGGTGCTGGTGGATCTGAGGCTCCCGAACATGAGCGGTATGGAACTCTGCCGCCAACTTCGCGCGGATCGCGTGCAAACCCCCATTATCGTGCTTAGCGCAATCGGCGACGAAGTGGATAAGGTTCTGCTGTTCGAAGTGGGGGCGGACGACTATATTGTTAAGCCATTCGGGACCCGTGAGCTGCTGGCGCGTATCCGGGCGCTTTTGCGGCGGACTACCTCGGAAACCAAATCCATACACTTTGCGGACGTCAACGTGGATCTGGACCGCCGGACCACGACACGGGGCGAGGCCGAGGTAAAGCTAACGCCAGCGGAATACAAGCTGCTTTTGTTTTTTCTGCAGAACCCGGACCGTGCTCTGACCCGCGATTTGATTCTGAATTCGGTCTGGGGCTACGAATCCTATCCGAACACGCGCACCGTCGATGCGCATGTAGTACGTTTACGGCAGAAGCTCGAACCCGATCCGAACGCGCCCCGGTATTTTCTGACCGTGCATGGAGTCGGCTACCGCTTCCTGCCGTAGCAAACGAACCAGCGATGCAGCAAAAGGTCCTGATCGTAGAGGATTGTGACAGTACCGCTGCGCTTGAAATAGTGCTCGGAAAGCTGGCCGGCGTGGAGCTGGTTGTCATTGGAAACGGACGGGACGCGAGCCGTTTCCTGCAATCTGAGCAAACCAAACTGGCGGCCATGGTCACTGACCTCCACCTTCCCTACGTCGATGGCTTCGAACTGATCAAACTGGTGCGATCCGATAGCCGCTATTTGGATCTGCCGATTGTGGTGTTGAGCGGCGACAGTAGCCCAGATACTCCGGAGCGGGTACGCTTATTGGGAGCGAATGCATTCTTCGCTAAACCATATTCACCGGTCAAGGTACTGGAGACACTGGAGGCGCTTTTAGATGACACATAGATGGTTCATGCTTTTGTTTCTTCCGGCAGCGGTGCTTTTTTCTCAAGAGCAGCCGGCCCAGCAAAACGTGGACTCCGGTCAGACGATCCAGAGAATTCAAGAACGGCTCGACAGCCTAGAGCAGGAAAACCGGCAACTTCTGCAAGAGGTGCGCGACTTGAGAAAAGATCTCAACGCCGCACGCCAAGGCGCGCAGCCCGTACAGTCCGGCGATGCGCCGCCGAAGCATGATCAAGCTGCCGGGGAGCCTAAAAGCGCCTCCCCGGCAGTCGAGGACCGGGTGGCCGTCAACGAAGCAAGGACCGCGGAACAAGCGCAGACGAAAGTGGAAGCGTCGCAGAAGTTTCCAATCTCCATAAATGGGATGCTGCTGTTCAACGCGTTTTCAAACAGCAAGGCAGCCAACTACCAGAACGCAACGTACGAATTGTTCAGCGGCCCTTCGAGTTCGGGAGCTACCTTTACGCAGAGCCTCCTGGGTCTGGGTTTCCAAGGCCCGCAATTACCGGGGAACGGGCGCGTGAATGGTTCGATTATGATGGATTTCAGCGGTGGCCCCACGCCTAGCGGGCAACCCGGAAGTAATTTGTTTCGTATACGCGAAGCCGATCTCTCGTTCGACTGGAAAAACCGGAGCATCTCGGTTGGGCAGTATAAGCCGTTGATCGCCCCGCTGGCTCCACAGTCCCTGGCGGAGGTGGCTGTTCCGCCCTTAGCCGGGGCCGGAAACCTTTGGCTCTGGCTGCCCCAACTCCGGTACGAGGAGCGTATTCATTTGGGATTGAACAGCGGAATAACGGCGCAAGCCGCGTTTTTGCAAACGGACGAGCAATACGCCAAAGTTTCGGCGGACTATAGCAGTTCGCTCTTGGCCGCCAGGCCCGCGCTGGAAGGGCGGTTTGCCTTTTGGCACAAATTCGACGATGTTCGCAGGTTTGAGATCGCACCCGGTTTTCACCTAAGCAGCACGCGCGTGGCGGGCGCCATCGTCCCCTCCCGCATCGCCTCACTCGATTGGTCTATCACTCCGTTGTCGAAACTGCAATTTACCGGAAGCGTTTACCAGGGCCAGAACGTAGCTTCTCTCGGCAGTTTAGGGAACGGGTTCACTATCGGGCCCGGCGACATAGTGCGGGCGGTTCATTCCTCGGCAGGCTGGGCCCAGGTTGCTGTGCCGGTCACGAAGCGCTTGACGGTTAACGTCTTCGGCGGTTTGGAAAATGATGACGGAGGGTCTGGAGTAGTGCGCAATTGGACCTATGCATCTAATGTTATGTATCATTTCGGGCCAAATGTTGTTGTAAGCGTTGAAGCTTTACAGATGCGGGCGAAGTATCTGTCGGGCTCCCATTTAGTTGTCAATCATTATGATCTGGGAGTGGCATATCTTTTTTAGATTGCAGAACCGGGCTGGCTGGCAAAATCGGATGCCGCGGGCGGTCGCGTGCCTGCTGCTGGTGTTCTGGCCCATCTCGCCAAATCTAACGGCCGCCACCATCGCGGGACAGGCCCGGCTCGCAAATACCGGCGGCAGTTCGAGCGCCAAGAGCGGCAAAAGCTCGAACGTAGTGGTCTGGCTGGAAGCAATTGGCGCGCCGGCGGCTCCAGTTGCCGGCAAGCACGCGCGGATGCTGCAGGAGGACAAGAAATTCACACCTCATCTGCTGGCCATCCGCGTCGGCACCAGCGTGGATTTTCCAAATCTGGATCCGATCTTCCACAATGCTTTCTCTAATTTCAATGGCAAGGTTTTCGATATCGGTTTATATGCTCCCGGCTTGTCGCGTACCGTTCGTTTTGACCGTTCCGGCATAGTTCGGGTATTCTGCAACATCCACCCCGCGATGTCAGCCGTGATCGTGGTCATTGACTCGCCGTACTTCGCAGTGACGGCGGATGACGGTAGCTTTTCCGTGGCTGGTCTTGATGATGGCGAGTACAAAATTCATTTCTTTCACGAACGCGCAACGCCCGAAACACTGGAGAAGCTGACGCGTACCGTTACGGTGAAAGACAAGACCGATTTGCCTCCCGTGGAGATTTCCGAAGCAGGCTATTTACCGGTGGCGCATAAGAACAAGTACGGACGTGAATATTCGAAGGACAGCGATACCGGCAAAAACTACTCGCTGCCGTTGAAATGAAACGCAGCCGTACGCGCGCCGGACGGCAGTCGCTGGCGTGGCGTATTCTGCTATCGACATCCATCGCCATCACGCTGCTCTTTGCCATCACGGGCTGGGCTGTGCAGAGCTACGCCGCGCGCGTAAGTCAGCAAAGCCTGGAAGCGGAGGTGAAAATCAGCTTGCGGGCGTACGAGGCGCTTTGGGCAGTCCGGGTGAACGATCTGGCCGCCATCAGCCGGATCATGAGTTCTATGTCCGACGTGCGGGCCGCGTTTATGACCCACGATAGCGCCACCATTCGGGACACCGCCGGCCAGCTCTGGTCGCAAGTGTCGGCGCAAGATGCAAGTTTTCTGGTTTTGGATCCGGCCGGAGGCGTGATTGCTTCGCTGGGCGGCGAACTGCCCGATTTAGCTGGAACCGATGCTTTGCTGAAGGCGGCGACAGCCCGCTTTCCCGCGCAGTCTTCAGCCTATGTGGCCTGGGACAAACACCTTTACTATGTGGTGCTAACGCCAGTGTATGTGCAGACGGCGACCGAACCGGCCCTGCTGAACGTACTGTTGGTGGCTTTCGCTATCAACGACAAACTCGCCTTAGAGATGAAGAAGTCTACCGATGGCACCGACTTCGCGTTCCTAAGCGCCAGCGGGGTAGTCGCTACTACGGTGCCGGTAGCCGCCTCCCGCGAACTCCTATCGGGAATGCAATCCGAGGGGGGAACGAAAAGGCAAGTGGTCGCCGGAACTGACTCGTTGGTCCTCAGAACACCGCTCACAGGTCCCGATGGTACAGGTGCGGGAACGCTCTACATCATTCGATCGTTCGCCGGCCCCACGCGGGTGATCATGGAACTTCGAAAAAACATTGCGCTGATCTGGGTGTTGGCGATGCTTACCGGGATTCTACTAACCTACCTGCTGACCAAGCGGATTTTGCGCCCGGTGGAGACGTTGGACCGGGCGGCCGAGGAAGTCACCCGGCGGAATTACGGGCATCGTGTTCCGGTGGAAACACAAGATGAATTGGGACGCCTGGCGACGACGTTCAATGCGATGTGCGATTCGATTCAAAACGCTCGGGACGAGCTGATTCGTCACGAACGAATTGCCACCATAGGCAGACTTTCTACCTCGATCGTGCATGACTTGCGTAACCCGCTGGCGGCGATTTACGGCGGCGCGGAAATGCTTGTGGATGCCGAACTTTCGCCTGAACACTCCCGCAGGCTGGCTAGTAACATCTACCTGGCCTCCCGGCGCATCCAGGAACTGCTGCAAGAGCTAGTGGACGTCTCTCGCTCCAATGGCCGCCCGCTTGAGATGTGCAAGCTTCTGGAAATTGTGAATGGAGCAGTTGAGCCGGCCGCCGGCGTCGCGAACGCGCAAAGGGTGAGCGTGGCAGTCGACGTTCCCGCTGATATTCGAGTCATGGCGGATCACGACCGGCTGGGGCGAGTATTCTTTAACCTGATCGATAACGCTCTTGATGCCATGCCAGAGGGCGGGGCATTGCGAATTAGCTGCAGTGTGGAACCCGGCTCGGCCATTGTGCACATTGAGGATACCGGGCGCGGTATTTCCGAGGAAGCCTGGCAGACGCTGTTTCAGCCTTTTTCAAGCTTCGGCAAGAAGAGCGGTTTGGGGCTTGGTCTGGCGTTGGCGCGCCAGACCATGCTCGACCACGGCGGCGAAATGTGGGCTGACAGAAACATGGCCAAGGGAGCGCGCTTTCACTTGCGGCTGAAGGCGGCTGCGTCACAGCCGCTACAGCGTTGATTTCCCACCCTCGCTGATGTAATTGCGATTCCAGGTAGGCATTTCCACGGTCACGTCGCCTTTCACCACAGCCTGGCAGCCTAAGCGCGAGCGCAGTGTGAGGCCGGCTGCCATCTCCAGACGGTCCAGTTCGTCATCGTCCGCGACGGATAAATTCTTGTCGCCCTCTTTTACAATCACGTGGCACGTCGTGCAGGCGCAACTTCCACCGCAGGCGTGTTCCAGATGAATGTCAAAATGCATTGCTACGTCGAGAAGCGACTCCGGTTTTCCATGATCGTCGTAGGGTAGTTTGCCGGATTCAAATTCAACTGTTCTATTCTCCGGCAGGAAGGTCACTTTCGGCACACTTTTATTGTACGAAGGGTTCGCATTTCCGGCGACCGGGAAGTCTGAAAAACACGTCCGGCATACTGGAAGACAGTGTTCGAGGAGATTGAAGCTAAGTTAACGGCTGCGATTGAAGAGCAATTAGCGGCAAAGTTCGGGTTAAAAGTTAAAGTTTTGCTTGAACAACCAAAGCAAAACTTATTCGGAGAATTGGCGATACCGGTGGCGTTCCAACTGGCACGGCAGCTGAAGCGTCCCCCAAAGCAGATCGCGGAAGAGCTGGCGGGCGAGCTAGCCAGAATACCAGGCGTCGCTTCTCTGGAAATTGCCGGCAACGGCTATATCAACGTGCGGCTGGAGCGCGCCGCCTATGCCACGCACTTGTTAAGTGGCGCATCGGAGGCCTCGCGCGGGATTTCGAACGCCAGTTCGAACGGAAAAATCGTCGTCGAACATACCAACATCAATCCCAACAAGGCTGCGCATATCGGGCATTTGCGTAATGCAATCCTGGGCGACACGTTCGCCAACATGTTGCGGAAGCGCGGCCGCCAGGTCGAGGTTCAGAACTACATCGACAATACCGGCGTACAGGTGGCGGATGTGGTGGCGGGGTTCCACTATCTGGAGAAGAGGAACCCGGCGGACGTGCGCGCGTTAATAGAAGACAAGGGCATCCGGTTCGATTATCTGTGCTGGGATTTGTACGCGCGAACGGCTTCCTATTATGCGGAGCATCCGGAGGCGCTTCCCTGGCGGGCGGAGACTCTGCATGCCATTGAAGCGGGGCAGGGGGGCTTGGCGGAGATAGGGCATATGGTGGCGGACGCGATTGTCCGGGCTCACATCAAAACCATGTACCGGCTAGGCATTGAATACGATGTGCTCCCGCGCGAGAGCGAGATTCTGCATTTGCAATTTTGGGCGAAGGCGTTTGAGCTGCTCAAAGAGCGCAAAGGTATTTACTTTGAGGAACAGGGCAAAAACAAAGGCTGCTGGGTCATGCCTTCCTCGGCGTTTCGCGATTCCGGCGCAGGGGCAAAAGACGACGCCGACGACCAGATTGATGGCCACACTGATAACGACGACAGCAAGGTGATCGTGCGGTCAAACGGCACCGTCACGTATGTTGGCAAGGACATCGCCTATCAATTGTGGAAGTTCGGACTGCTGGGGAAGGATTTCTACTATCGCCCGTGGTCTTCCTATCCGGATGGCCACCAGATCTGGGTCACCACCGATCAACCTACGGACGAGCCTGAGACTGCGAGGTTCGGTAAAGCGGCGCAAGTCTTCAACGTTATCGATTCCAGGCAATCCTACTTGCAGGATGTCGTGGTGGCCGGTTTGCGCGCGCTTGGGTTTGCGGAACAGGCCGAAGCATCCGTTCACTTCTCGTACGAAATGGTGGCGTTGACGCCCCGGACCTGCTTTGAAATGGGAATTCCCCTGTCTGAAGAAGACGCGAAGCGTTCGTATGTCGAAGTATCAGGCCGCAAGGGGCTCGGGGTGAAGGCCGACGACCTGCTCGACAAACTGGTTGAAACCGCGCTTGGAGAGGTGGAGAACCGGCATCCGGAGGCCGCGGCGGAAGAGCGCCGGCAAGTGGCTATCCAGATTGCCGTGGGCGCATTGCGTTACTTCATGCTGAAATTTACGCGAAACTCGCTAATTGCATTCGATTTTCATGAAGCGTTGAGTTTCGAGGGTGAAACCGGTCCCTACGTGCAGTATGCGGCCGTACGCGCGGGTAACATTCTGCGTAAGTTCGAGGAGCGCGGGGGCAAATTGCCAGAGTTCCACGACGTGTTGAGTGTAGAGGTGCTGCATCGCGGTTTGCAGGACGAAAGTCTTTGGCAGTTGCTGTTGCTGGCGTCGAAAACCGACGTGGCGATCGAACGCGCCATTACTTCGGGTGAGCCCGCGCATGTGGCCAAGTACGCTTTTCAGCTTGCGCAGAGCTTCAACAACTTTTATCACGAGCACTCGGTACTCGCGGAAGCGGATGTCGGGCGCCAGAACCTACTGCTATGGTTGACGCAATATACCCGCGGACAACTCGCCGTCACGCTGCGAGTGCTGGGAATTGAGCAGCCGGCTTACATGTAGGAATAAAATAGGGGACAAATGGCGAGTAAAAATTCGTTTGGCGCGGCAGCTTCCCTGCGCGTAAACAACACCGACTACCGGATATTCCGGCTCGAGGCTTTAGAGAAGACCGTGGCTGGGGTTAAGTTATCCCGCCTTCCTTACTCGATTAGAGTGCTACTCGAGAATCTGCTGCGCTATGAAGACGACCGCACGGTGAAGTCGAGCGACATAGAGTATGTAGCCAAATGGGACGCCAAAATAGCCGCGCAGGAGATTCAGTTCCGGCCGGCGCGTATCCTTTTACAGGACTTTACGGGCGTTCCGTGCGTAGTGGATCTGGCAGCCATGCGGGATGCGCTGAAGAAGCTTGGGGCCAATCCTGAGCTGGCGAATCCGCTCATACCGGCCGATCTGGTGATCGATCACTCCGTGCAGGTGGATGCATTCGGCACGCCGGAAGCGTTTCTGGAAAATGCGATTCTCGAATTCAGCCGCAATCAAGAACGCTATGCGTTCCTGCGGTGGGGCCAGAAGGCGTTCGAGAAGTTCCGCGTAGTCCCGCCAGATACAGGCATCGTGCATCAGGTGAATTTGGAATATTTGGCGAGTGTTGTTTTCAGCGCTGAGAAAAATGGCGTCCTGGAAGCCTATCCCGATACGCTCATGGGCACCGATTCGCACACCACCATGATTAACGGTGTCGGTGTGGTTGGCTGGGGCGTGGGCGGAATCGAAGCCGAAGCTTGCATGCTGGGCCAGGCGATATCCATGTTGCTGCCGCAGGTGGTTGGCATGAAGTTGAGCGGCAAACTGCCGGAGGGCGCAACCGCAACAGACCTGGTGCTTACGGTAACCCAGATGCTGCGCAAGAAAGGCGTCGTAGGCAAGTTTGTTGAATTCTACGGTCCCGGCGTGGCGGCCTTGTCACTGGCGGATCGCGCGACCATCAGCAACATGGCCCCGGAATATGGCGCCACTATCGGTTTCTTCCCGGTGGATTCGGTTACTCTCGACTACCTTCGCCTGACCAACCGCAGTGCGGAACTGGTCAATCTGGTGGAATCGTATTCCAAAGAACAGGGTCTATTTCTTACCACGGACTCACCGGATCCGGTGTACTCCGATACGCTCTCGCTGGATCTGACGAAGGTACTCCCTTCCATGGCAGGCCCCAAGCGTCCGCAGGATCGCATCAACCTGCCGGAGGTAAAGCAGAATTTTCTCACGTCGCTGGGCGAGGCTCCCAAAAGCGTCTCGTTCCCGGTGAATGGACATAAAGAACAACTTCAAGATGGCGCTGTAGTGATTGCTGCCATAACGAGTTGCACCAACACGTCGAATCCTTCCGTCATGGTCGCCGCCGGGCTATTGGCGAAGAAGGCCGTCGAGAAGGGTCTTTCCGCAAAGCCTTGGGTGAAGACTTCGCTTGCGCCCGGTTCAAAAGTTGTTCTTGATTACTTAACCGACGCTGGCTTAATGGTTTACCTAGAAAAGTTAAACTTTCACTTGGTAGGCTATGGTTGCACCACTTGTATTGGCAACAGCGGTCCGCTGCCCGATAACATAGCAGCGGCGGTCACTGAAGGCAAGCTCAATGTCGCGGCGGTGCTCAGCGGCAATCGCAACTTCGAAGGCCGCGTGAACCCGCTGGTGCGGTCGAATTATCTGGCTTCGCCCCCCCTTGTGGTTGCGTATTCCATCGCCGGGCGCGTGGACATAGATATCACGAAGGAATCGTTAGGCAAAGGCACGGACGGCAAGAATGTCTATTTGGCCGACATCTGGCCGGCAACGGAAGAAGTCGAGGCCGTTGTAAAGGCCTCAGCCCGAACCGAGTTCTTCCACAAGGAATACGCCGAAGTCTTCACGGGAGATTCCAACTGGAATTCCATAAAGATTCCCACGGGCAGTATCTATGAATGGAGCGGTGACTCCACTTACATCAAGCAACCGCCGTATTTTGATCACTTGGCCGATCCGCTTACTTTTGTGCAAGATCTGAAGGCTCTGCGCGCCCTGGTAGTGCTAGGTGACTCGGTAACCACCGACCATATTTCCCCGGCCGGTTCCATTGCAAAGGATAGCCCCGCGGGCAAGTATTTGATCAGTCTCGGCGTGAAGCCCGGCGACTTCAACAGCTATGGAGCCCGGCGCGGCAACCATGAAGTGATGGTGCGGGGAACGTTCGGGAACATCCGCCTGAAAAACCAGATGGTTCCGGGCGTGGAAGGCAGTTGGACGCGCCACATTCCCGATGGCGAGAAGATGTTCATCTACGATGCCTCGGTGAAGTACAAATCTGAGGGCGTGGGCCTGGTAGTAATCGCGGGCAAGGAGTACGGCTCGGGTTCTTCACGCGATTGGGCTGCCAAGGGCACTCTGTTACTGGGAGTGCGCGCAGTGATCGCGGAAAGCTTTGAGCGTATCCACCGCTCGAATCTAGTCCAAATGGGCGTGCTGCCGCTGCAATTTCTGGAGGGCGAAGGCCGCGAGTCGCACGGATTGACGGGCGAGGAATCTTTCGACCTGAGGGGTGTGCGGGTGGCCGTTTCGTCTCTTTCGAGCAGCGTGGACGTGATTGCTACGCGGACGGATGGCCAGCAGATTCAATTCAAGGCAAAGTTACGAATCGATACGCCCCAGGAGGCAGAATACTACCGCCATGGCGGCATCCTACCCTACGTGCTCCGTCAACTGGCCAGTTCCAGAAGCGCGGATGCCTAGCCGCAGGCAACCCTCACGCGCATGAAGAACCGCTCACCGCTGCTTGTATCCGCTGGCGTCATCCAGCGGAACGGGCAGCTGCTCATAGGACAGCGCCGCAAAGGCGACCGGCATCCTTTTAAGTGGGAGTTTCCAGGCGGGAAAGTAGAGCATGGTGAGACCCCGCAACAGGCGCTTGTCCGCGAGTTAAAGGAAGAGCTTCAAATTGAGGCCGTGGCGGGCAGCGAGCTCGCGCGGTACGAATACGATTATCCTAGCGGGAGCCGCGTGCATCTGCTGTTCTTCGCCGTGCGTGAATTCTCAGGTGAACCGCAGGCGAAGGTGTTCGAGCAGATTGTTTGGATAGATCCGCCTGGATTGATTTCAGTGGATTTCCTGGAAGGCGATATGGATTTCGTGAGGCGTTTGGCGCGCGGTGATTTTCACCGTCAATTGGGCATGGCCTAGTCCAGGTCGAAGAGCCGCTCGGGAGGCTTCCCGCTCTTGTCTTCCTTGGCTTGTTTTAATAGTTCGTCGAACTTGCGATCGCGCACCTGTTCGGCGCTGAGATGTGTCGCAAAGCTTTTTTCGAAAGCGTCGTTGCGGCGCGCGGCCTCTCCCTTCAACTGCTGGACGGCGGCCTGTAGATCTTCGATGATGGGTTTCTTCTCAGCTTCCTGATGATGAATCACCGCCTGAGTCTCCCTGTCGATGCGCAAGACCGCTCCGCAACAGGGGCATTTTACTTCGATTAATGGATTCGCTGGATGCGCCATACCGGAATCGTACCGCACGCTTGTTATCCTGACTTCGCGCAGCAATGGAATCGCTCTTAGCATGGCTTACCCAATACGGCTATGCCGGCTTATTCGGATTGTTGCTGCTCGGCATTCTCGGATTGCCGATTCCGGACGAAACTTTGCTGGTGTTTTGCGGATATCTCATCTATCGCGGCCGCCTGAACTTTGCCGGCGCATTTATTTCCGGCTTCGCCGGCAGCCTGTGCGGTATTTCACTGAGCTATTATTTGGGCCTGAAATTTGGACGAAGTGTTTTGGATCGCTATGGCAAATACCTTCGCGTGACCCCCGCTGACGTAGATAGGGTAAGCCTCTGGTACCGGCGGATCGGGTACTGGCTGCTAACCATCGGCTACTTCATTCCAGGCGTTCGCCACTTTACTGCTTTGGTGGCGGGCATGTCCCGGTTGGAGTTTCGTACCTTCGCGAGCTTCGCCTATCCTGGCGCCGCGGTTTGGGTCAGCCTGTTCTTGACCCTAGGGTACGTCTTCGGCGAGCGATGGGAGAACACCTCTGAGATGGTGCATCGCTACTCCATCATTGGCGTGTCCGTTTTGGCGGCGATTGTGGCTATCGTTTGGATTGTGCGATTCGCTCGATCGAAGTGGCTGCGATGGTAGACCTCCTCTCAGACGAGGATGTTGTGTTATGTTGACTCCATAGGCGGGAGTAACTCCATGGTAGAGTCACAGCCTTCCAAGCTGTTGGTTGCGAGTTCGATTCTCGTCTCCCGCTCCATTTGCTTTCCTGAACCTTCGTAAGCACCCTGTTCCCGGAAGCTGGTCTGACCCGGCGAAGGTCACTCATCCCGCAGCGCCTCCATAGGCTCCAACCGGGACGCCCGCCACGCGGGACCATAGCTCGCGAACAACCCTACCATCGCCAGCAGCGTCACCGCGCCGCCCAACGTCAGCGGGTCTCGCGGCTTCAATCCATAGAGCAGCGATGCGGCTGCCTCTCCGGCCCAGGCGGCCAATCCCGTTCCTGCCGCAAGTCCGATTGCCAGCAGCAGAATAGCCTCTCGCAATATCAATCCGATGACCCGTGCACGGCTTGCCCCCAACGCGATTCGTACTCCAATCTCGTTTCGACGCCGCGCCACCATGTACGCGATCACGCCGTACAGGCCTAGAACCGCCAGCAATCCCGCCAACAGCCCGAAGGCTCCCGCAAGCGCCGCCATCAGCCGGTCGCGCATCAGCGATTCTTGGATCTGCGCGGTCAGCACCGTAAAGTCAACGCCGATTCCGGGATGTACTTGGGCCACCGCCGCTGTTGCCGCTTTGTAGAAGTTGCCCAGCGAGGTGTCGATGCGGAGTACGAACGTCCCCGACGGATTCGGACTGTTGTCCTGCGCGGAAGGCAGGAAGGCGATAGGCCGGAAATCTTCCCGCAATTCGTAGTACTTGGTGTTCCGCACCAGCCCGACAATCTGATAAACCTCGTCCGGCTTTCCCGCACCTCCCTCCGACCGGAAAGCGCGTCCCACGGGATTGCGCCCATTGAAAAACGTCTTGGCAAACTCCTCATTGACGATCGCTACTTTGGGGGACTTCAGATTGTCGCGTTCGCTGAAATCCCGTCCTGTCACGAAGGAAGTTCCCATGGTTTGGAAGTAGTTGGGCCCCGCCTGGTTGAACAAGGCCAGCTTGTGCGCATCGGCCCACGCCATTCCATCCCATCCCGCGCCGCTTACCGGGGTCAGAAACACCTCCGCCCCGGAAACGGCTCCTGTGCGTTCGCGCAGTTCTTTCAGGATTTGGTTTCGCACTTCCATAATTCGTTCTTTGGGATAGTGGGCGGCGCGCAGGTCTACATTTACCCTCACGATTCCTTGCGGCCGGAAACCGGAGTCCACCGTCAACAGCTTTTGCAGGCTCCGCACGAACAGCAGGGCCCCGGCCAGCAGCACCAGAGACATGGCAACCTGCGCTACGACTAGAATGCGGCGGAGACTGAAGCGCTCGCGCCCAGCCGTCAGCCCGCGGCCGCTGGATCGCATGACCGATGCGGGGGCCACTCGTGTGGCGCGCAGCGCCGGCGCCAGTCCGAACAGCACGCAAGTCGCAAGCGCCAATCCCACCGTGAATCCGAGCAACCGCCAGTCGATTCCCAATCCCACAAACATCTGGTTCCCCTGCGTCGTGAGGAATGCGATCAGCCCTCTGCTCAGTAGGCTCGCGAGCAGCGCGCCTAGTCCCGCGCCAAAGAGCGCGAGCAACAGGCTTTCTGAGAGCAATTGCGCAATCAGCCTTTGCCGCGAAGCCCCGATCGCCTGCCGCACCGCCATCTCACGCTCACGCACGCTGGCCCGCGCCAGCAGCAAGTTCGCAAGATTGGCGCACGCGATGAGTAGGACAAGCCCCGTGGTGGCGAGCAATATCCAAAGCGGGTTCTCGTATTGCCGCCGCAGTTGGGATACGCCCGTCGCGCCGGGCGTGGCGCTGAGCTTGTTCGCCAGATATTTCTTCGCGTTGTCCGGCCGGTAATCGGTTGGAAGGGTTTCCAGCATGATCGCCGGAGCAACGGCTCGCATCTGGGCGTTGGCGCGCTCAATCGTCCAGCCGGGCTTCAGGCGGCCCATCGCCGAGAGCCACCACGCAGTCCGCGAGGGAATCCTGTTCCTGCCCGGCTCGTAAAACATGGGATCGGCGCACACCGGCACGGCGATATCGAAGCGGTGGCCGATCTCCACGCCAAAAAAGCCGGGCGGAGTCACGCCGAGAATCGGGAAGAGTCTGCCGTCGAGTCTGACTGTCCGGCTAGTTACGGTGGGGTCTCCGCTGAATTCGCTCTGCCAGAAAGCATAACTGATCACGGCGCCGGGCGATCCGCAGCCTGGCTGATCGTCCCGCGCGGTGAATGTTCTCCCAATCACCGGCGGAACTCCGAGGACCTTGAAGAAATCTCCGCTGACGAACAGGCCTTCCGCGAATCGCACTTTGCCGCCTTGCGCAAGATTGAAATGCGTCGCGCTCCAAGCCAGCGTTCCCGAAAAACCCTGCTGCCGGGTGCGAATGCTCTCCCAAAGTGCGTAGGTGAACCGTGCGCTGCGGGTGGACGACCACCCGGAACGCCAGGAGTCTTTGGCCAGATCGAGGTAGGCCAATTCTTGCGGTTTTTGGACCGGGAGCATCCGCAGGCGGATCGCGTCGATCAGTTGAAAAATGGCTGTATTCGCCCCGATCCCCAGTGCCAGCGACAGCACCGCTACCGCCGTGAATGTGGGATTCAGCCGAAGCTGCCGAAGCCCGAAACGCAAATCCCGGGTAATTGTGTCCATCCGGTTTCCCCGATCTTCAATACTGATCGAGACCGTTAAGGTTACAGCGGATGTAAAGAATATTTGACGCGTTCGTTATGACGGCACAGCGCTGGTCGGGATGATGGGCCTATTGGGCTACCATCCATGTAGGAATGAAATCGCTCTTCCTCGGCACGTTGCTTTCGCTTCTAGTGATCTCCGTTGTTGCTGCCAGGGGTTTAGAGCTGCCGGACGGCAAGGGCAAGGATCTTGTCGAGAGCACATGCTCCGATTGCCATTCTCTTGACAGAATTATGGCGCAGCGCCTGGATGAAGACGGATGGCACGGTATTATCCGCCAGATGATCGAAAACGGAGCAGCGATCAATCCGAACGACCTGAAAGGGATCGTCGACTATCTGGCGAAGAACTTTGGTCCAGACAAGAAGGTCAATATCAATAAGGCCGGCAGGGACGAGATCGGTGCAGTCTTAAAACTGGCGCCCGCCGAAGCGACCGCAATTGTGCAGTACCGGACTCAGCATGGCAATTTCAAAGATTTGAGTGAACTGGAAAAAGTGAGTGGTCTGGCGGATAAGATTGAGGCGAAGAAAGCGCTTATTGAGTTCTAGCTAAGCCAGAAGATCGGTCACAACGTCGCCCTGGTTTCCAACGCCCGACAAGCGGGCATCCAGGCCCGAATATTTCACCGTCATTCGTTTATCGTTGATTCCGAGCGTGCGGAGTATAGTTGCATGCAGGTCATGGATGCTCACCGGCTTGTCCACCGCGGCGTAACCCAATTCGTCGCTAGCGCCATAGGTGAGGCCGCGTTTGAAGCCGCCGCCTGCAAAGGCGTAGGAGAACGTCTTTATATGATGATCGCGCCCGGTACCCGATTGTGACATCGGCGTGCGGCCGAATTCGCCGCCGAAGATAATCAGCGTATCGTCCAGCATGCCGCGCTCCTTTAGGTCTCTAATCAGCGCGCCTGTCGGCTTATCGACTTCTTCCGCCTTGAACTGGATTCCGTTCTTGACCTGCTCGTGGTGATCCCAGTCGCGATGGTAAAGCTGTATGAACCTGACGCCGCGCTCCGCCAGTCTTCGAGCTAACAGGCAGTTCGAGGCATATGATCCGTCGCCGGGTTTTGCTCCATACGCCTCCAGAACGTGCGCGGGTTCCTTGCTCATGTCCACCAACTCAGGGACGCTGCTTTGCATACGGAAGGCCATTTCGTACTGGGCAATGCGGGTCAGGATCTCGGGATCCTGCACGGTCTTATACCGTTTCTGATCAAGCGCGGCAATCGTTTCAATAGAGGCATGCTGCAGCGGCTTATCGATGCCATGTGGATTGTCTATGTACATCACCGGATCGCCGAACGAATTCAGCTTGATGCCCTGAAACCGGCTGGGCAAGAAACCGGCAGACCACTGCCGCGCGGAAACGGGCTGCATCTGGCCGCCTCTACCTTGCGAGAGCATCACGATGAATCCAGGAAGGTCCTGACTATCAGATCCCAAGCCATAGAACAACCAGGAACCCATGCTGGGCCGGCCCGCGATGATGGAGCCGGTGTTCATGAACATGTGCGCCGTATCGTGATTGATCTGCTCAGACCACACGGACCGGACAATACAGAGCTCGTCGGCGACGCTGCCGATTTCCGGGAATAGCTCACAGATCTCGGCGCCACAGTTGCCGAACCGTTTGAAGCCGAATTGCGGCGCGAAACACTTTAATTGCTTGCCTTGCAACTGAGCCAACTGCTGACCCTTGGTGAAGGATTCGGGCATACCCTGTCCATCCAGCTTGGCCAGAGCAGGCTTATAGTCGAAGGTTTCCAGATGCGAGGGGCCGCCGGCCTGATAAAGATAGATCACCCGTTTGGCCTTCGGCGCGAAATGCAGCGGGTTGATGGCTCCCAATGATCTCTTGTCAGCCGTGTTGCTTTGAGCGTTCAAGACACCCGGACTCAATAGAGAATTCAGCGCCACAAGGCCGAGGCCGGAAACGCCTTGCCCCAAGAAAGCCCGCCGTTTGATCGCGTCGGTTTGAAAACTGTTCATATTTAAAATCAATCTCTGGTAATCACTTCGTGGAGGTTCATAATCACACGAGCCACATTCGTCATTGCGGCCAATTCCGCGGGCTTGACGCCAGAAGGCAATGGCGAATCGCCAATTTTCAGGTATTCGGCCGTACCCGACGGATCGGCTTTGAAATGGGCCAGACTCTTTGCGTGAAGGTCCGTCAGTATCCGCGCCTCATCGTTCTCGGGTTGGCGGCCGGTGGCTTGCTGAAAGGCCCATTGGACCTGGCTCGTTAGATTGCCTCCGCCGCTCCGCAAAATCCTCACACCAAAGACACGGGCCGCCTCTACAAACGTCGGATCGTTCAGCAGATCAAGGGCCTGCAGCGGCGTGTTTGAGTTGATACGGTTGACGGCGCATTCCTCCCGCGTCGGAGCATCGAAGTTCATCATTGTGGGATGAAGGAATGTGCGCTGCCAGAACGTATAAACGCCGCGCCGGTAAAGATCGTCATTGCGGCTGGCCGACCAACCTCTTTTCGGGAAGTTCAGCGCCGCCAGGTAGCCCTCCGGTTGGTAGGGGTTTACGCTTGGACCGCCGAATTTGTTCACCAGCAGGCCGGAAATCTGGAGCATTAAATCGTGAACAGATTCGGCATCCACGCGGAAACGGCTCTGACGAGCCAGCAACCGGTTTTCCGGATCGCGTTGATCCAGTTCCGGAGACGATAGCGACGACTGGCGGTACGTGCTGCTGAGCACGATGAGGCGAACCATGTGACGGGTGTCCCAGGGATGCGTACCGGCTGTATCGTACTGCGGATTCATGAACTCCGCGGCCAGCCATTCCAGCAGTTCCGGATGCGAAGGCCAATCACCCTGCGATCCCAAGTCTTCGACGGTTTTGGAAAGACCCGTACCGAAAAACTGGCTCCACATGCGGTTCATGTAGACCCGGGCGGTTAACGGATTGTCCGGCGAGACCAACCAGTTCGCCAAGTCTAAACGGGTGGCGCGGCCGCCGCTGGTATTCAGATGACCCAGGAACTCCGGTATGGCGGGCTGCAGGATGTCGCCTGAATCGTCCATCCAATTGCCTCGCGGTAGGAGACGTGTTTCGCGCGGCTC
>DATHIZ010000065.1:0-2439 GCA_035316385.1 Bryobacteraceae bacterium
ATACCCGGCACTTACGATCCTGAATTGAATCTCTACTACATCGGTACAGGCAATCCGAATCCGGTGATGGCGGAGAAGAGCCGCAAAGGCGATAACCTTTACACGTGTTCGATCGTGGCGCTCAATCCGGATACGGGGAAGCTGGCCTGGTATTACCAAGTCTCCCCGCATGACGTACATGACTGGGATGCCGTGGAGACACCGGTGCTGGTGGACGGCGAGATGGACGGGAAACCGCGCAAGCTGTTGGTGCAGGCGAGCCGCAATGGCTATTTTTTCGTTCTGGACCGGACCAACGGCAAACACATTCTGACGAAGCCATTTATCGATACATTGAACTGGGCGTCGGGATTGAATGCGAACGGTCAGCCGATTCCTAATCCGGCAAAGTTCCCGGCTACCGATGGAGTATTAGTATCGCCAGCCTCGGGCGGAGCGACGAACTGGCCTTCCCCGAGCTTCAATCCGGAGACCGGGTTGCTATATGTCGGGTCTAACCGGACGTTCAGCATGTTCTATTTGACCGACACCGATCCGCGGCCGGAAGGCTGGGGCGGCGTGGATAGCGTGGTCGGAGGAGATGGCGGCTCGCTGCTGGCGATCGACTACAAGACGGGGAATATTGCGTGGCGGCACGATTGGCCGAGCGGTAACGGCGTTGTGACCATGCTGTCGACGGCGGGCAAGCTGTTGTTTACCAGCAACGGAAGCCAATTGATCGCTTTCGATCCGGTAAACGGGAAAATACTGTGGCACTCCGGTTTAACTTCCACACCCAGTGCCGGGCCTATTACTTACATGCTGGACGGCAAGCAATATCTGCTGGTGGCAGCGGCCGACACCTTGTTTACCTTCACGCTGAACTCGCCTTTGTGAGAGCGGCATTCGCAGATGGCAGACGGTTCCGGACTATTTCAAGTGCCGCGGACGAATCCACTGGCGGCGAAAAATAGAAACCTTGGCCGTATTCGCAGCCGAGATTCAGGAGTATCTCGCACTGCCTTGGATGTTCAACACCCTCCGCTACCACTTCCATGTCGAGGCTGCGCGCAAGCGCAATAATAGACCGGACGATGGAAATATCTTTTTCTCCCGTGGCGATTCCTTCCACAAACGAACGGTCGATTTTCAAACTGCGAATCGGGAAGTGAGAAAGCCAACTCAAGGAAGAGTATCCAGTACCGAAATCGTCGAGATAGATGTGCAGATCGTAGGCGCGGACCTGTTCAAAGAATTCCGCGAGTGCATGGACATTCACGGTCAAAACGCTCTCCATCATCTCGAGCCGAAGCCCGGACGTCTGACCTTGCAAGGCCATCAAGTCCTCCCTCCATCGAAGGGGATGAGCCAGTTGCCAACCGGAGACGTTCACGCTCACAAACGGTGCTTCGGCGCGTGGGCCGGCCGCGCGCTTCCAAATTGCCTTCTGACGGCAGGCTTCGCGCAACACAAACTCATCAATGGCGATGAGCAGGCCGCTCTCTTCCGCTACCGGGAGGAATTCGGTGGGCAGCATCAAACCGTGCTCCGGATGGAGCCAGCGGACGAGGGCCTCGAAGCCTACGACGGCACCGGTTTCAATACGCACAAACGGCTGATACTGAACCACCAGTTCGTCGCGGTCCAATGCCTGCCGCAAATCCTGCTCCAACTGCAGTGAGGCAAGCGCGGAGGAGCGCATGGATTCGCCGAACAATATGGCCCGATTCCCGCCCAATCGTTTGGCGCGGTACATCGCCAGATCGGCATCGCGGATCATCTCTTCGGGATCGCGGCGCTGTCCTTTGCCGAGCGCTATACCGATGCTGGCGGTCAGTTGAATATTGTTACCCGCGATGCGCGCTGGTGGCGCCAACACCTCCAGACAACCTTGCGCCAACCCGGAGGCGGCGCTTGCGCTTTCCACCTCGCCGGCCAAAATCGTAAACTCGTCTCCCCCCATGCGGGCCACAGTCCCCACGGCCTTGAAGAAGCTCTGCAAGCGGCGGCTGATCTCGACCAGTATGAGATCTCCCACGTGGTGCCCATATCCGTCGTTGTAGATCTTGAAACGGTCGATATCCAAGTAAAGAACGGCGAACGGGGAAGCTTCCGCTCCGAACCCGGCTTTCACTCTGTCCGCCACGGTATCGAGAAACAGTTTACGGTTTGCCAAACCGGTCAGGATGTCGTAATTGGCGCTATACAGCAACTGACTCTCCACCATCCGCAGTTCCTCGATCGTCCGGGAAAGATCGGCGGTACGTTCGGCAATACGCTGCTCGAGTACCGAGTGCGCCTGCAGGAGGATGGTTTCGGCGATTTCGCGGTCGGTGATATCGCGCAGTACGATCAACGAACCGATGGTCTTCTGGCGACGGGTCTTCAATAAGGAACATTTCACGTCAAAACGACGCCTCACTCCAAGCCGGTAGAGGGACAGTTCGGCTCTAGCCTCCC